>DASXOV010000160.1:0-16174 GCA_036494005.1 Pseudonocardiaceae bacterium
GTCCGGTGGCGGCGTGTCCGGATGCGCGAGTTTCCACAGCACGTGCTCCCGCGGGTGCAGCAGCACTGGGGCGTTCACCAGATCGGCCAGCGCGGGCGCGGCGTTGACGTGGTCGTCATGCGCATGGGTGCTCACGATGCCCACCACCCGCCGATCACCGGCCGCGGCGGCGATCGCCTCCGCATCGTGCGCGGCGTCGATGACCAGGACCTCCCGGTCGTCGCCGACCAGCCAGACGTTGTTGTCCACCTCCCACGTCCCGCCGTCCAGGCTGAACGTGCCCGACGTGACCAGCCGCTCGATCACTCCAGCTCCCTCGTCTTCGCCGTGTTCTTCTCGGCCCACTTCCACGTTCTTCTCGGCCACTTCCACCTCGTCCAGCCCGGTAGCGGGCTTCAGCGGAGTCGGCCACCCAGCGTGCCACGAGCTGGGTGGCCGTGCTGCGGCACGCCGCCATCGTGGCGTCAGCAGGCGTCACGCGTCCCGAAACCCAGCCACAGCGTTGCTCAGGACCGCCCGCATGGCTCTGCTGTTGAGTTCGGCGCTGTTGAGTTCGGCGCTGTTGAGTTCGGCGCTGTTGAAGTTCGGCGCATCCAGGCGCCTCTGGAGCAACGCGACTGCTGCATAAGGCTCAATGTGTCGAATGTTCGTGCGTCATCCGGAGCAGCGGTTACGCCACTCGCGTGATGTTGTATTGAGGCGTCGGAGTTCTGGGTACTCCCTGTTCAACTGCGTTCACCAGCAGTGCTCGGCGACCTTTCGCAAGGTGGAGGTTCAGTCGGATCGACGCGGTGCCTACCTGACGAGATGGGCAGTTGAATTGCGATGCAGAAACGTGGAGGAATCGCTGTGAAGTACCCTGGACGGGTAATGCTCGCGGTAGCCGGCGGGTATGTTCTCGGTCGCACGAAGAAAATGAAGTTCGCGATCATGCTCGCGGGAATGGCATCCGGAAACAAGATTGCCCGTGATCCTGCTCAACTGCTTGCGCAGGGCACGCGACTCCTCCAGTCCAGCCCCCAGCTCAGCGCACTCAGCGATCAGGTCCGCGGCAGGCTCGTCGAGGCGGGCAAGGGCGTCGCGGTCGCTGTGGTGAGCAGGCAGATGGATTCGCTGAGCGACCGGCTCAGCGAACGCACCGAGCGGCTCAGCGGGAGGCTGCCGGAGCCTAGCGGCGAGGGGACCGAGCAGGATCGCGCCGAGCGGGTGACCCAGCCGGGATCGCGGCGCGCCACCGGTACCGGGACGGGCGGCCGCCGCGGTATCGCCAACCCGCCCAGGAAACGCGGCGGTCCGTCGAGCGGAACGAATGGTTCGGGTAACACTGCTGGCAGCGTGGCCCGAAGCCGCGTTGCGGGTGGCGGACAGGGTGGTGGACGCCATGCCTGAGCGCACGCGGACCGGTGGCTCGGGTCTGCTCGGCCAGCTGCCCACCGATCGGCTGGCCGAACACGGCCGTGAACTGCTCGGTCTGCTGGCCGAACAGGCGATCGACCGGGCTGTCGATTCGGTCGAGGACCTGGCCGAGCGCTTGATCGACTACTCCCAGCACGGCGGACCAGGGCTGATCGCCGCGATCACCGGGGGCAAGGAGATCACCGAGGCCAAGCCGCCACTGCGCACGACGGTGAAGGCCGGTGTCACCGGGGTCTCGGCGAGCGTCAAGCACGCATTCGCCGGGATGTCAGGTCCGCACAGGAGCACGCGGGCCATCAAAGCGATGAACATCGTCGAGCAGATCGATGTCGGTGTTCCGGTGCGACTGGCCTATGACCAATGGACCCGATTCCAGGACTTCTCGCAGTTCATGAAAAAGGTCAGAGCGGTCGAGAAGACCTCCGATGAGACATCCAGCTGGAAGGTGCAGGCTTTCTGGTCGCACCGCGGCTGGGATGCGACGATTGTCGAGCAGATCCCCGACCAGCGCATCGTCTGGCGATCTGAGGGTGTGAAAGGTCACGTCGACGGGTCGGTGTCATTTCATGTCATGACGCCGGACATGACCCGAATTCTGGTGGTTCTCGAGTACTACCCGAAGGGGTTGCTGGAACGTGCCGGAAATCTCTGGCGCACTCAGCGGCGTCGCGCCCGGATGGAACTCGAACAATTCAGGTGTCATGTCATGACCCGTGTCGTTCTCGATCCGGATTCGGTGCAGGGCTGGCGGGGGGAAATCCGGAACAGCACGGTGGTGCGCACCCACGAGGATGCGATGGCGGCCGAGGCCCGGGAAAGCGGGGAGGGCCGAGAAACCGGTGCGGCAGCGGACGCACCCACCGCCAGCGGTCTCGATGTTGAACAGGGCACCGACGTCGTCGAGCAGGACACCGGCCACGGCGGGGACACCTACGCCGACGAGGAGGACGACTACGCCGACGAGGACGAGATCTACGACGACGCGGACCAACCGTACGAGGACGAACCCGAGCGTGAGCCAGCGCGGTCGGGCGGAGGTAACCAGTGACTGTCGCGACGCCACGCCAAGATCCCCACGTCGACCGGCCCAATCGCAGCGGACTGGCCGAGGTCATCGAGCTGATCCTGGACAAGGGCCTGGTCATCGATGTGTTCGTCCGGGTCTCGCTGGTCGGTATCGAACTGATCACCATCGACGCCCGCATCGTGGTAGCCAGCGTGGACACCTACCTGCGCTTCGCCGAGGCCACCAACCGTCTCGACCTCTACGAGAAGGGCGGTGTCGGGTTGCCCGGTTTGGTCGAGGGCATCACGGAGAGCGGTGCCAGAGGCAAGACCAGCGGCGTGCTCGACGCCGCGTTCGAGAAAGTGGAGCAGGTGTTCGGTACCGAGAACGACCGCCGCGAAGAAGCCCGCCGCCGTCCGCAGCGTCGGGAGCGTTCCTGATGGCGGCGCCGTCGGAGGGCTCGCCGCAAGTCGAGGTGGCTTGCTACGTCTACGGGGTGGTGCCTGCCTCGGCCCGGTTGCCCGAGCAGCTGCCCGGGCTGAGCCCGGGCGGGCAGGTGAGCCTGATCCGCACCGAGAAGATCGCCGCCGTGGTGGAGGGGATCCCGCTGGGACGGCCGTTGGGCACCCGGGCTCACCTGATGGGCCATGAGCGGGTGCTCGACGCCCTGGTGGATGCCGGCATCGCCATCGCGCCGATGCGTTTCGGAGCGGTGCTGAGCGATGAGCAGGTCGTCGCCGACGAGCTGCTGACACCCCACGAGGAGCATTTCACGGCGTTGCTGCGCGATCTCACCGGACGGACGCAATACACCCTCACCGGTTGCTACCAGGAGGAATCGGTGCTGCGGGAGGTCATCGCGGAGTACCCGGAGATCCGTGAACTGCGCCATGAGATCTCCGAACTGCCCGCCGAACAGGCCTACCACCAGCAGGTGCGGCTCGGCGAGATGATCGTGGGCGTACTGGAGCAGAAGCGGCGGGGGGACGGCGCAGATGTCCTCGACGCACTCGTCCCGTACGCCGTCGACGTCGTGGTGCGTGAGCCCGCTCAGGCCGACGGAGTGGTCGACGCGGCGTTTCTGATCGCCGACGAGCGCCGGGAGGAGTTCGACGAGGCGGTGGAGGAATGCGGCCGTCAGCTCGCTGGACGCGTCCGGCTGCGGCTACTGGGTCCGGTGCCCGCCTACGACTTCATGCCCGGGCAGTGAGCGCGATCGAGGGGTCCGTGCCATGGGTCTGCTGACCGGTCTGCTGACGTTGCCGCTGGCACCGCTGCGGGGCGTGTGGTGGCTCGCCGAAGTGATACAGGAGCAGGCCGAACGCGTCTACTACGACCCGGTGTCGATCCGGAACCGGATCGCTGAGCTGGATCGTGCGCTGGCTGCCGGGGAGATCTCGGAACAGGAGTGTGACCTGGCGCAGGAGGAGTTGATCGACCGGCTGCTGTCCCGGGGCGGTGCCGGTGGCTGAGGATAACCGGGACCATCCGTCGCGGCACCGGCTCTCGGCGGCCGAAGCGGCCCGGAGGGCGGCCCGCCAGGTCGCCGAGCTCACCGGCCGGGTTCCGGAGGCCGTGGTGGCGATCGAACGCGCCGAGCACGGCTGGCGGATCGGCGTCGAGGTGATCGAGACCCGCCGGATCCCGGATTCGGCGGACATCCTGGCGATCTACGAAACGGAGCTGGACGGTGCAGGCGCGCTGGTCTCGTACCGCCGGGTTCGCCGGTACGCGCGTGGCCGCACGCACGAGGAGCCCCGGTGACCGGCGGACCTCATGGCTACCGCGGACCCCCGGCCGCGCAGGCCAACCTCGCCGACATCCTGGAACGGGTGCTGGACAAGGGGATCGTGATCGCGGGCGACATCCGGATCAACCTGTTCGACATCGAGCTGCTCACGATCAAACTGCGGCTGCTGGTCGCGTCGGTGGACAAGGCCAGGGAGCTGGGCATCGACTGGTGGGAGCACGACCCCTCGCTGAGCTCCGGGCAGCCGAACCTGCGAGAGGAGAACCGTAGGCTGCGCAGCCGGCTGGCGGAACTGGAGCCGGGCAGGCTCCCGGCAGAGGAGGCCGGCTGTGACTGAACTGGGCAGCTATGTCTACGGCGTGGCTCGCGGGGTCGACCCGGCCACGGTGGCCGGTCTGACCGGGGTGGCGGGCAACCCGGTACGGGTGGTGGCGTATGCGGCACTCTCCGCACTGGTGAGCACGGTGGACCTGGCCGAGTTCGGCGAGCCGGGACTGCGGAGCAACCTGGAGGATCTCGGCTGGCTGGAGGCCACCGCCCGGGCCCACCACACCGCGCTGGCGGCAGCGGTGCCAGCGGGTCCGGTGGTCCCGCTGCGGCTGGCCACCATCTTCCGCGGTGACGACGGTGTGCGCGCCCTGCTGGCCGAGCGCGGCGCGATGTTCGACGCGACACTGCGCCGGATACAGGGCCGCACCGAGTGGGGCCTCAAGGCCTACCTGGACCCGGGGGAGCGCGCAGCGCCCACGGTGGACCGCGGCGACCCGGATGCTCCGGGCACCACCTACCTGAGACGACGCCGCGCGCAACGGCAGGAGGGGGAAGAACTGCGGCACGCGGCCGCGCAGGGGGCCGAGGTGATCCACCGCGCCGTGTCGGCCGTTGCCGAGGCAGCCCGACGCTATCCGCCACAGAACGGCGAGCTCAGCGGGGAACCCCGCGAGATGGTGCTCAACGCCGCCTATCTGCTCCCCGGTGCCGACCGCGCGCCCCTGGAGCAAGCCCTGGAGCAAGCCCTGGAAGAAGCCGGGGAACAAGCCGGGGAACAAGCCGGGACCTGGCCGCTGCGGGTGCGGTGGACCGGCCCCTGGGTGCCGTACTCGTTCGTCGAACTGGAGCCCGAACCGTGAGCGCACCTGTCCGGCCTGCCGTTACCCATCGGCTGGCCCTGGTCGATCTGCTGGACCGGTTGCTCGCCGGGGGGGTCGTGCTGGTCGGTGAGATCACCATCTCGGTCGCCGACGTCGAACTGATCCGGATCTCGCTGCGGGCGCTGATCGCGTCGGTGGAGGCCTGTCACGGCGAGCCGACCCGAGGCCGAAGCTAGGGATGACCGAGCCCAACCCAACGGGCCTGCGCTGGGAGACCGACGCCGCCGGGGTGCGTCGCGACCTCGGCAGGCTGGTGCTCACCGTCGTCGAACTGCTCCGGCAGTTGATGGAGCGCCAGGCGCTTCGCCGGGTCGACAGCGGCACGCTGTCCGCCGGGCAGGTTGAGGAACTCGGCCTGGCACTGATGCGGCTGGAACAGGCCATGGCGGAGCTACGCGAGCACTTCGGCCTCGAACCCGGCGATCTCAACCTCGACCTGGGCCCGCTGGGCCCGCTGCTCACCCCGGCTCCGGAACGGGAACCGGGGTGAGGGCTGGAGACCTACAGCACGACCACGCTGCGCAGCACCTCGCCGCGCTCCATCTTCTCGAACGCCTCTTCCACGTCGGCCAGGTCGATCGTCTCGGACACGAACTTCTCCAGCGGCAGCCGCCCCTGCAGGTGCATGTCGACCAGTGCTGGGAGGTCTCGTTCGGGCAGGCAGTCGCCGTACCAGGACGATGTCAGCGACCCGCCGCGTCCGAAGAACTCGATCAACGGGATCTCCGGGACCATCAGGTCCGGGGTGGGGACACCGACCAGCACCACGGTGCCCGCCAGGTCCCGGGCGAAGAAGGCCTGTCGCCAGGTCTCCGGACGACCGACCGCGTCGATCACCACATCCGCGCCGAACCCGCCGGTCAGCTCCTGCACGGCCTGGATCGGGTCGCTTTCCCTGGCGTTGACCACGTGCGTGGCGCCGAAGTCCGTGGCCCACTCCAGCTTCCTCGGGTCGAGGTCGATTCCGATGATCGTGGTCGCACCGGCCAGTTGGGCGCCCGCGATGGCCGCGTTACCCACGCCGCCGCAACCGATGACGGCCACCGACTGACCGCGCCGCACCTGGCCGGTGTTGATCGCAGCCCCGATACCCGCCATGACACCGCAGCCCAGCAGTCCGGCGACCTCGGGCGCGACCGCTGGATTCACCTTGGTGCACTGCCCGCTGTGCACCAAGGTCTTCTCGATGAATGCGCCGATCCCCAGCGCGGGGGACAGTTCCGTGCCGTCCTTCAACGTCATCGGCTGCGCGGCGTTGTGGGTGGCGAAGCAGTACCAGGGTTCACCCCGCCTGCAGGCCCGGCAGCGCCCGCACACCGCACGCCAGTTCAGGATGACGAAATCGCCGGGTTCCACGGTGTCGACCCCTGGGCCGACCGCCTGCACCACGCCGGCGGCCTCGTGCCCGAGCAGGAACGGGAATTCGTTGTTGATGCCACCCTCGCGGTAGTGCAGATCGGTATGGCACACCCCGCACGCCTGGATCGCCACCAGCGCCTCGCCCGGGCCGGGATCCGGCACAAGCACGGTTTCCACCGACACCGGCGCGCCCTTCTCACGCGCCACCACTGCACGCACCTCGTGGACCATCGTCACCCTCTCTCAGGCTCCCACGTGCCTGGCGGCCCGGTGGACCCCCCTGCGAGTGTTCTCAGCGGCCTTGCGGACCTCCTTGCGGGTATTCTTGGCCGCTTTGCGGGCGTCCTTGCGGGCGTTCTCGGCAGCCTTGCGGGCGCGCCGCGAAACCCGCTCACCCTTCTTTCTGGCCTGCTCGGTCTTGTCGCTGAGCTTGGACTTCTTGCTGCTGGGAGCGGTGATGGCCAGGATCAGCCCGCCGAACAGGCTGGCGTTCTTCAGGAACTGCGCCTGCTGGGTCCTGCGGTCGTCGGCGTAATCGCCAGACCAGAACGGGTGCTCGGTCGCGGTGCTCGGGATCAGATCAACGGCGAGTAGCGCCGCGGAGAGCCGGGGGGCCCGTCCGAGCGCCATCATCAGTCCGGCACCGACCTTCACCGCGCCATCCGCCTTCACGAACAGTTCGGGATCGACGGAGGCTGCGGCCGGCACCAGCGTCCGCGCCTTGTCCAGCACCGGCCTGGCCGCTTCGACCTTGGACTTCGGGTGCAGCAGGGTGTCCACCCCGTTGGCGATGAAGGTGGCGGCGAGCAGGGAACGGGCGATGCGACGAATCGGCACGCTGGGCTCCTCTCTGAGTGTGTCCAGACTTCGTCACCGCACGGTAGTACGCCTTGCGTCGCAAGGGGCGATGAAGCCGTTCGGGTGGCGCAGAGCCACCCGTACGGGGCATGGCACCGGTGTTTTTACGTCGACACGGCTGTGAGAGGGAGGTTTGCCGGTCCAGCGGCCCGGGTAGCCCAGCTTTTGCGTCGCCACCAGGAGTCGTCACCGAGGACCGGCCCACCACGGGTCGGCCGGACCGAGAGGAGAGTCGCGTGTCCGAGCCACTGCAGGGCAGCCGGGTGGCCTTTCTGGTCGCACCGGAGGGGATCGAACAGGTCGAGCTCACCGAGCCGTGGAAGGCCGTACAGCAGGCCGGAGGAACACCGGAGTTGATCTCGGTAGAGCCCGGAACGGTTCGGGCGTTCCGCCACCTGGACAAGGCCGACACGTTCCCGGTGGACCGGGTGTTGTCCGAGGCGAAGGTGGACGACTACGCCGGCCTGGCACTTCCGGGGGGCGTGGCGAACCCGGACTACCTGCGCACCGTAGGTCGTGGTGGACGCGGGGCTGGTGACCAGCCGCAAACCCGATGACCTGCCCGCCTTCAACGCGAAGCTCGTCGAGGAGTTCGCCGAGGGCGCCCATCGGGAGCAGTCGCGTAGTACCTGATCTATTCGGCACTACCCATGAGGAGTTCGACATGACCAACGACGACAAGCTCAAGAACAAGATCGACGAGGGTGCGGGCGCGGTCAAGGAGACCGCGGGCCGGGCCACCGGTGACGACGAGATGCGCAGGGAGGGCGAGTTCGACAAGAACAAGGCCAGCGTGAAGGACAAGGCGCAGGACGCCGTCGAATCGGTCAAGGACGCGGCCAAGGACGTGTTCAAGAAGTAGACGGCCAAGGACGTGTTCAAGAAGTAGCTCGCCGTGATGCCATGCCCCGCCCCGATGTCCGGGGCGGGGCATGAGCCGGCCCGGGCGCGTCTCGGGGGCAGCGCGCGGGTCGAGGACACTGTCCGCATGAGCCGGAGACGCCAGCAGGTGCCGGGAGCGCGCCCGCGGAGCAGGAGGGCGTCGTGACCGGACCCCGCGACCCCGTCGCGGACCTGCGGCGAATCGCCTTCCTGCTGGAGCGTGCGCGCGAGGCGACCTACCGGGTGCGGGCGTTTCGCACCGCCGCGTCGGTGCTCGCCGGCCGGGACGACGTCGAGCAGCGCGCCAGGGCGGGCACGCTGACCGCGCTCACCGGCGTCGGCGACGTCACTGCGCGGTGCGTCACCGAGTCGCTGGCCGGTGAGCCACCCGAGTACCTGCGGCGGCTGGAGACCGCGGGCTCGGCCGCTCCGGAGGAGTCGACCCCGGCCGGGAGGGCACTGCGGGCGGCGTTGCGCGGAGATTGCCACAGCCACTCCGACTGGTCCGACGGGGGTTCGCCGATCGAGGAGATGGCCGCCGCCGCCCGCGAGCTCGGGCACGACTATCTGGCGCTGACCGACCATTCGCCGCGGCTCACCGTGGCCAACGGCCTTTCGGCCGATCGCCTGCGCCGCCAGCTCGACGTGGTCGCCGGCCTCAATACCGATCTCGCGCCGTTTCGCATCCTCACCGGGATCGAGGTGGACATCCTCGACGACGGGGTGCTCGACCAGTCCGAAGAGCTGCTGGCCGCACTCGACGTCGTGGTCGCATCGGTGCACTCCAAGCTGCGGATGCCTGCCGAGCAGATGACGAGGCGGATGCTCGCCGCGGTGGCCAACCCGCATGTCGACGTGCTCGGGCACTGCACCGGCCGGATGGTCGGCGGGTCTCGCCACCGCCCCGAATCGCAATTCGACGCGGCTGCCGTGTTCGCCGCGTGCGTAGCGCACGGCGTCGCGGTGGAGATCAACTCTCGTCCGGAGCGGCTGGATCCACCCAAACGGCTGCTCCGCCGGGCACTCGAGGCGGGCTGTCTGCTGGCCGTCGACTCCGACGCGCATGCTCCCGGACAGCTCGACTGGCTCTCCTACGGCTGCGAGCGTGCCGCCGCCTGCGGCGTCCCGGCTGGCCGGGTGATCAACACCTGGACCGCCGATGATCTGACGAAGTGGACCAACAGCTCTACAGCCACGGGGTAGAACCCGCGTACCATCCAGCAATGGCCCTCAAGCGGCCCAATCCCCTGCAGTGGGTGTGGTACGCCTACGGGGGTGGTTTGCCCCAGCATCTGCGCGAATGGGTATTACACGATCTGACCTGCCGTAGCTGGGTGTTGCGCCATCTCGGCCGGACACTGGCCCAGTGGGTTCCCACTCTTCTGCTGATGTTGCTGCCCGGGCCGCTGTCGCTGCGGGCGTCGCTGCCGGTACTCGTCCTGATCGGGGCGTTGTACGTGTCGATCTCCTACATCGAGGAGACTTGCGAGCACCGGCTGGCCAAGCACGGATTCCCACTGGGCATGGCCAAGGAGATGCGCAGGGCACGGGTGGAGACCGCGGCGCTGGACGACGAGAAGCACCGTTTCGGTGAACTCTAGAACTGCCGGTAGCTCTAGTTGGCGGGCCGCGACCCGGTAGGCGGGCCCCGCGTGCATGAGCGACGGACACAGCGTGCATGAGCGACGGACACGCGGGGGAGTGAGGTCAGCGTGATTCGGCTGCGGCGGAGAACAGTGCGGCCAGCTCGGCGATCTTGATGCGGGTGCGCCCCGCAGCGGCCCCGAGGGCCTGCTCGGCGGCGTCGATGGCCTCCCAACCGGCCCAGGTGATCACCCTGACGCCGCGCGCGGCGAGCATCGCGGTGATCGCGTCGGGGTCGCGCTGCGGAGCACGGGGCAGCGTGGCCAGATCATCGAGCAGCTTCTCGACGGTCTCCTTGGCGTCGCCTTTGTTGGTTCCGATCACCCCGGTGGGCCCGCGCTTGATCCAGCCGACCACGTACTCACCGGTGGCGACCGAACCTTCGCGCAGTACCCGGCCCTGGAGATGCGGGATCACGCCGGAGCGCTCGTCGAACGGGACGCCGGGCAGTGCCAGCCCGCGGTACCCCACCGATCGCAGCAGCAGCTGAGCTGCCACAGTGATGGTCTCGCCCGTGCCGGTGACGCCACCGCAGCCGTCCAGTGCGGTGCGTTCGCACTGCACTGCCTCCACCCGCTCGGTCCCGTGCACCGCGACGGGAGCGAGCAGGAACCGCAGGTGGATCCGCCGCGGCTGGCCCCGCAGTGGCCGGGTGGACCATTCCTGCAAGGCGTCCAGGTTGCGGCGGACCACCTTGCTGGTCTCGAGGATCTCCTTGCTGGCTTCGTCGAGAACCAGTTCGGCGGGGTCCACGACCACGTCCGCGTTGGCCAGCTCGCCGAGTTCGCGCAGCTCCTTGGTGGTGAACTTGGCCTGCGCCGGGCCGCGCCGTCCCAGGATGTGAATGTCGCTGACGGCACTGGCTTCCAGCACCTTCAGCACGTGGTCGGGCATGTCCGTGGCGTGCAGTTCCGTCGCGGTCTTGGCGAGGATGCGGGCGACGTCCACGGCCACGTTGCCCACGCCGACCACCACTGCGCTGCGGGCGTCCAGGGTGAAGGCGTCCACCTCGGCATCAGGATGTCCGCAGTACCAGGCCACGAACTGGGTTGCCGAGAAGCTCCCTGGGAGATCCTCGCCGGGGATGGACAGCCTGCGGTCCACCGACGAGCCGGTGGCGTAGACCACCGCGTCGTAGTGGTCGCGCAGCTCGTCCACGCTCACCCCGACACCCAGCTCGACTCCACCGAGGAAGCGGACCCCGGCCCGCTCCAGAATCTTGCGCAGGGTGATCTCCAGCGACTTCATCTTCAGGTGATCGGGCGCCACGCCGTAGCGCAGCAGACCGTAGGGACACGGCAGCCGATCCAGGACGTCTACCTCCACCGCGTCGTGCTTGCTCAGCTCATCGGCCGCATACAGCCCTGACGGACCGGACCCGATCACCGCCACCCGAACCGGTACCGACACGGTTTAAGGCACCTCCCTGGAGCGCACACTGACTATTGCGGGTACAGAACATTACGCCACCCGCCCCGCAGCCCAGTGTCGTTCGGCGCCGCAGCGGGCGCAGCACCACCATCGGTCCTACCACCGGCCAGGAGGCCAGTATGAGCATTGAGGATCCGGACACGGACAGGTACGAGCAGCAGTTGCCCGCGAGCTATGACGAGGCCGACGACGAGGATTACCCCGGTCCCGCGGACGTGCCCCTGGACGCCGATCCCCGCGATGTCGCGGATCAGCATCGGTCGGTGCCGCTCGACGATGAGCTAGACGGCTGAACCCACGCCGCACCACGGCGGTACCGACCTGCGGCGGGAGGAACTACGTTTCGATACGAGGCCGGTGGACGAGGAGGTCTCGATGGCGCGTCCAGAGTTCCCGCTCACCGAGCCGGGGGCTGCCGCCGACCTGTTGGTGGTGGCCCAGTCCGATCTCGGCCCTGAGCATCCCAACGCCGTGACGCTTGATCCGATCGGTGAACTCGATCAGGTCAGTGCCGGTTTGCTGTGGGCTCCGCTCGCCGAGCATCTCGGCGTCCCAGAGCGCCATGTCGTGCTCGACCTGTCCGGGATCGAGTTCTTCGCCTCGGTGGGGGTCAAGATCCTGGTGATGGCCGCGGGGTGGGCCAGGGCGCACGGCAGCACACTGGCAATCGTGGTGACCACCCGCATAGTGCGGCAGCCGATCCACCTTCTCGGGGTGATCGACCACCTTCCGGTCTATTCCCGGCGTGCCGATGCTCTCGCCGCGAGTACAGGCTAGACCGGAGCCACTCAGCGTCGGAGCCACTCAGCGTCGGAGCCACTCAGATCACAGGAGTCACTCCAGTGTGTACTGGTCCCTCCGGGTGGCCTTCGTCAAGGGTTCCTGACAGGGCTATCCACGGGAGGAGTCCCGGGGGAGACTTGAGGGCCTATCCAGGAGGGTAGGCGTGGCTGACGGGTCGTGGCCCTGACTGGGACACCACCCGTCCCGGGGGGCCGGGGCCGTGCAGGTTCCCACCTGCACGGCCCTGAACACCTCAGACGATCGCGGATGGGCGCATGGCTGGTGGCCCGGTCGCGGGAAGGCGAGTCCAGATGAGCAGTGCACCGCTGACGGGTACCGGCGCCAACCGAGGGGTGTACGACGTGGTGGCCGATCGGGCGCTCAGCCTGGATGTCGAGACGCCGTTACCCTGGGTCCGGGTCGTGCGGCTGACCGGAGAACTCGACCGGCACACCGCGCAACGACTGAGCAGCTGCGTGCACGCGCAGCTGAATGCCGGGGCCGAGCACATCGTGCTCGATCTGAGCCTGATCGACCTGCTCCGGCCGCCAGGTCTCGCCGCGCTGATCGAGGCGCGGGAAGCGGCGGTAGCCGCCGGCGCCGTGCTGCACCTGGCCGGCATCTGCCGACCGGAGGTGATCGTGCCGGTGCGGGACTACTGGCGGCCGGAGATGTTCGACATGCACCGCACCACCATCGAGGCGCTGGCCGCGATCTCCGAATGGCCGAGCACCGGAGAACTCCGCCGGATACCGGCCAGCAGGGGGTCAGCGCGCGGAACGGCCGCCGGCGGTCACTGAGACCCGTTGGGCGGTTTCGACCACTTGGCGTGCCGCGGTGGCGACGCGCTCCGCGGTGAAGCCCAGTTCGGCATAGACCTTGGGTCCGGGCGCGCTCGCGCCGAACCGGTCGAGCCCGATGACCGCGTCCCCGGGGCGGGCCAGGGCCTGCCATCCGGTGCGTACCCCGGCTTCGATCCAGACCGCGGGAATGTCGTCGGGCACCAGTGCGATGTGGTACCCGTCGGCGGTGAAGCGTTCCCGCCATGGCACCGAGACCACCCGCGCCACGGGTCCGCAGCTGCGCTGCAGCTCGTCGGCGGCGGACACGGCCAGTGCCACCTCGGAACCGGCGGCGACCAGCACGACCTCGGGATTCGCCGGATCGCGCACCGCCCAGCCACCGTCTTCGGCCACCGCACCCGCGGGCGGGGGATCCAACGCCGGTAGTGACTGCCTGCTCAGGATCAGCGCGGTCGGGCCGTCCTGGCGCTGCAGGGCGAGCTCCCAGCACGCCGCGGTCTCATGGGCGTCGGCCGGGCGCAGCACGGTCAGGCCGGGGATCAATCGCAGGGCCTCGACATGCTCAACCGGTTGGTGGGTGGGCCCGTCCTCGCCGACCGCCACCGAGTCGTGAGTGAAGACGTACACCACGGGCAGCCCCATCAGCGCGGAGAGCCGTAGCGCGGGCCGCAGGTAGTCGGAGAACACCAGGAAGGTACTGCCGAACGGGCGCAGTCCGCCGTGCAGGGCCATGCCGTTGAGCGCGGCGGCCATCCCGTGTTCCCGGATCCCGAAGTGGATCAACCGGCCCGTGTAGTCGTCCCGGTGCACCGGGCTTTCGCCGGACAGCGCGGTGCCGGTCGATCCGGCGAGGTCGGCCGACCCGCCGACGAGCCCGGGACACTGCGACACCAGGGCCTGCAGCACCTTGCCGGACGCCACCCTGGTGGCCAACCTGTCGCCCGGCGCGAAATCGGGCATCCGGCCGTTGCCAGCCGCCTTCTCGACCCAGCCGGTCCAGCGCTGCGCGCAGTCACGTTCCCAGCGTTGCCGGGTGTCCCGGCCGCGTGCGGCGAGCTGCGCGCAGTGTTCCGCGACATCGGACGGGATGTGGAACGGCTCGTCCGGCCAGCCGAAGCGGGCCCGGGTGAGGGCGAGTTCCTCGGGGCTCAGTGGGGTGCCGTGCGCCTTCGCGGTGCCCGCGACGGTCGGCGCGCCGTATCCGATGACGGTGCGGACGCTGATCAGCGTCGGGCGCTCGACCTCGTCCACGGCGCCGTTCAGTGCGGCGACCACGGCGTCGAGATCGTTGCCGTCGTCCACCCGGAGGGTGTGCCATCCGTAGCCGGAGAAGCGGGTCGCCGTGTCGTCGGTGCAGGACTGGTGCGCGGCTCCGTCGATGGTGATGTCGTTGTCGTCGTGCAGCACGATCAGCCTGCCCAGCCCGAGGTGCCCGGCGAGGGAGGCGGCCTCATGGCTGATGCCCTCCATCAGGTCGCCGTCGCTGGCCAGCACCCAGGTCCGATGTCCCATCACCTCCCGGTCCGGCTCGTTGCACCGGGCGGCGAGCATCCGCTCGGCCAGCGCCATCCCGACAGCGGTGGCCAGCCCCTGCCCGAGCGGACCGGTGGTGGTCTCCACTCCGACGGTGTGCCCGTACTCGGGATGACCGGGGGTCCGCGACCCCCACTGCCGGAAGTTGCGGAGTTCCTCGATCGGCAGGTCGTAGCCGAACAGGTGCAGGAGCGCATACAGCAGAGCGGAGCCGTGCCCGGCGGAGAGCACGAACCGGTCCCGGTCGGGCCAGTCCGCCGCGGTGGGGTCGTGGCGCAGGAACCGGGAGAAGATCGCCCACGCGGGCACCGCTGCACCCATCGGGAGTCCCGGATGTCCGCTCGCGGCGGCCTGTACCGCGTCCAGCGCCAGCATTCGCACGGTGGCCACCGCTCGGCCGTCGAGATCGTCGGCGGCCGGGGCGAGATCGCCTGCGACAATCGGCTCCGAGATGGTGGTCATCCGAACTCCTTTGCTGAAAGCGCCAGGCCGCGAAGGTAGGTGCGGCGGACCCCGCCCGCCGTCCCCTGCACGGGGGATCGGGCAGGGGACCGGTCAGCCGGCAGTCAGCGAGGCCGCACCGGACCCGCCTATGACGATCTTGCGCAAGGCGGCGACGGTCAGCCCGGCGCGCAGCTCCTGGTCCCCCTGCAACACCGAGACCCCGCCGGAGCGGGCGACATCGTCGAGTACCGCCGTGGCGGCGGACAGGTCCTGTTCCCGGGTGTATCCGTTGATCACCGCCACGCACCGCAGCCCCGCGGCCACAGCGGCCTGCACCCCATTGGCCGAGTCCTCCACCGCCACCGCTCCGGATGCCGGTACGTCGAGACGCGCCAACGTCTCCAGGTAGACCGCAGGGTCGGGCTTGAGATCGGTGATGTCCGACCCGGTGACCACCTCGTCGAACGCATCGAGCCCGAACAGGGTGTCGAGCAGCGGCAGCACCCAGTCGCCGGTGCCGGTGGTGGCGACCGCCGTGGCCACACCCTCGGCGCGCAACGCGGTGATCAGCTCGGCGGTGCCCGGACGAGCCTGCATCGCTCCGCTGCGGACCAGCGTGGCGAATCGACGGGTCTTGTCCGCGTGCAACTCCGCCGCCAGTGCTGCTGCCTCGTCGGCAGGGTGCCCCTGGGACTCCAGATAGCGAGCGATGCGCCGCCGTCCCCCGGTCAACGCGAGCAGTTCTCCGTATTCCGGCACGTCCCACCGGTAGTCCAGCCCCGCTGCCTCGAAGGCCGCGTTGAACGCCACCCGGTGCCCGTCTCGCTCGGTGTCGGCGAGTGTCCCATCCACGTCGAAGATGACCGCTCTCAGCGGATCCGCGTGTTCGGGTGCCATCGCGGCGGTGTCCGTACGGGTCGCGGGCATGGCCCCCGGGGGCGGCGTGATCGGCGTGATCGGCATGGTCGCCAGGCTAGATGACTGATTCCTTGATCTTCAGTGGTCGTAGGGGATCAGGGAGCGTTTGACGGGTGCGTTGGTGGCCCAGTTGTGCCAGATCGCGGCGGCGAGGGCGAGGACGCGTTGGGCGACGCGGGCGATGATCCCGGCGGTG
>DASXOV010000161.1:0-3128 GCA_036494005.1 Pseudonocardiaceae bacterium
CGGCGACGTCTGGATCAACCCGATGCCGATGTTCCACGTCGGCAGCTGCGTGATGGCCGCCGTCGGCATCCTGGCCCTGCACGGCACCCACGTCCTGCTGCCCGGCTTCGAACCCGGGCTGGTGCTCGAGATGATCCAGGAGCATCGCGGCAACATGATGCTCGTCGTCCCGACCATCCTGCATTCCCTGGTGAACCACCCGGATGTGGAGAGGTACGAGCTGACCTCGATGCGGGGCATGCTCTGCGGAGGATCCGCCGCATCCGCGGCCCTGGTCCAGCGAGCCGAGGAGCTCTTCGGCGCGAACATAGCCATCGGCTACGGCCAGACCGAGGCGCACGGTGTGGTGTGCCAGAGCAAGCTCACCG
Organism: Pseudonocardiaceae bacterium; assembly: GCA_036494005.1. GTDB lineage: Bacteria > Actinomycetota > Actinomycetes > Mycobacteriales > Pseudonocardiaceae. The sequence goes on from DASXOV010000161.1 coordinate 369, forward strand.
ATTCGCGGGCTGACCGGATGACCAGCGTCGGGCACGCGCTACCGCACATGGAGCTGGCCATCCTCGATCCGGCCACCGGCGAGATGACCGGCTACGACGAGCAGGGCGAGATCTGCGTGCGGGGCTATCAGTCCATGCTCGGCTACTTCGAGCTGCCCGAAGCCACGGCGGCGGCACTCGACAGCAACGGCTGGCTGCACACCGGCGACCTCGGCGCCATGGACGACCGGGGCTTCGTGCGGGTCACCGGGCGGCTCAAGGACATGATCATCCGTGGCGGCGAGAACATCTACCCGCGCGAGATCGAGGAGCTGCTGCTCGAAGCGGCCGCCGTCTACACGGTCGAAGTGGTGGGTGTCCCGGACGAGCACTGGGGTGAGCAGGTGGGCGCCATCGTCCAGCTGCGGCCGGATGACCGTGACGTGGCCGAGGTCTTCGCGGAGCTGCGCGAATACTGCCTGGCCAATCTGGCCCGGTTCAAAGTTCCCCGGCTGTGGTTCGCCGTCGACGAGTTCCCGATCACGGCTAGCGGCAAGATCCAGAAGTTTGCGCTGCGCACCATGATCGCCACCGGTGAAATAACTCCGGTCCTCAAGGCCGACTGAACCGCCCTGTCAACATTAGCGTTGACAGGGCTTCCGGTATCTGAAACGATCGGTAACGGAGAGACATCTATCTGTCTCATCACCGAGGCGAGGAGCGGAGATGGCTGAGGCCTCCCCCACAGCGCTCAGCAACTACGACATCTTCTCGGCACAGTTCCGCAACTGTCCCTATCCGACCTGGGCGGCCATGCAGCGCTCGTGCCCGGTCACCCACAGCGATCGCCTGGGTGGATCGTGGATGGTCGCGAGGTACGACGACGTCCGCGACCTCGTCCGCGACAACGTGCGCCTGTCCTCACGCTCCACCGAGGTCGGCGGACCGCGGGAGTTCTCGGGCGGCCTGCTCATCCCGCCGATCACCTCCGACCCGCCACGGCACGAGCTCGACCGCGACCGGCTGATGCCGTTCTTCCACCCGAAGCAGATCGCGACGCTCGAATCGGACATCCGTACGCTCGCCCGGTCGCTGGTCCAGCCGCTCGCGACGGCCGGCCACGGTGACGCCGCGATCGACTTCGCCCAGCGGCTCACGATCACCGTGCTCACCCGGCATCTGCTCGACGTGCCCGAGGAGATGCAGCCCCAGTTCATCGACTGGACCCTACGGTTGCTACGTGAGGGTCCACTGGACCAGGCCGTCCGCACCGCCGCGGTGCGCGAAATGATCGACTACTTCAGCCAGCTGCTGGACCAGCGGGCCGGCGGTACGGGCGACGACCTGATCAGTTACCTCGGCCGGGCCGAGGTCGAGGGCGTACCGCTGGACCGCAAGACCAAGATCGGCAGCGTCATGGTCGTCATGATCGCCGGGGCGGACACCACCTGGAGCGCGCTGAGCGCGGCGCTGTACCACCTCGGCACCCACCCGGACGACCTGCAGCTGCTGGTGGACGAACCAGAGCTGATGAGCACCGCCATCGAGGAACTGCTGCGCGTCTACGCACCGGTCATGCTGGCCCGCGTCACCACGGACAGCATCGAAGTTCACGACCAGCAGATCGATGCCGGAGAGCGAGTGCTGCTCCCGCTCGGCGCCGCCAATCGCGACCCCGACATGTTTGACGACCCGGACGCCGTGCAGCTGGACCGCAAGCGCAACCGGCACCTCACCTTCGGGTCCGGCCCGCACCGCTGCCTCGGGTCACCGCTGGCCCGGCTGGAGCTGAAGGTGGCCCTGGAGGAGTGGCTGGCCGCCATCCCCCGATTCGAGGTCGTTGACCCGGCCGCGGTGCAGTGGACCGGCGGCAGCGTGCGCGGTCCGGAGCGCGTGCCGTTCCGGGTCCGTGCCAGGGGTGACCGCCGGTGAAGATAGTGGTCGATCCGGAGCTGTGCCAGGGCCACAACCGCTGCCTGTCCTACGCCGGCGAGCTGCTCGATCTCGACTCGCGCGGGTGCGCGGTGGTCCTCGGCGACGGGACGGTGCCGGCCGAGCTTGTGGAGGACGCGCAGCTGGCCGTGGACAACTGCCCGGAGGAAGCGATCAGCACCATCGAGTCCGCGTAAACGAGGAGTACCCATGGCCCCCACCACGATCACCGCCAGGAGCCCGGCGGACCTCACCCTGGCGACCCGTGACGTTGCGGACGAGGACCGGGAGATTCAGAGCACGGTCCGCCGGTTCGCCGACGATCGGCTCCGGCCGAATATCGCGCAGTGGTACAACGACGGTTACTTCCCGCCCGAGCTGGCGCAGGAGTTCGGCGGACTGGGCCTTTTGGGCATGCATCTGCAGGGCTACGGGTGCGCCGGGGCCAGCGCGACCAGCTACGGCCTGGCCTGCCTCGAACTGGAAGCCGTCGACAGCGGTTTCCGCTCGTTCGTCTCGGTCCAGGGCTCGCTGTCGATGTTCTCGATCCATGCCTACGGCTCCGAGGAGCAAAAGCAGGAATGGCTCCCCCGCCTAGCGGCCGGGACCGCGGTCGGTTGCTTCGGGCTGACCGAGCCCGACTTCGGGTCGGACCCGGGCAGCATGCGCACGCACGCCAAGCGCGACGGCGGTGACTGGATCCTGAACGGCCAGAAGCTGTGGATCACCAACGGCAGCCGCGCCGACGTCGCGACGGTCTGGGCTCGTACGGAGGACGGCATCCGGGGCTTTCTGGTGCCGAAGGGGACTCCCGGGTTCGAGACCCGTGACGTCAAGCAGAAGCTGTCC
>DASXOV010000162.1:0-15568 GCA_036494005.1 Pseudonocardiaceae bacterium
GGAACCGCCGCCGCAGGGCGCGATCACCACGTCGGGCAGCCGCTCCCCCGCCAGTTCGAGCTGTTCCCGGGCTTCGAGCCCGATCACCGTCTGGTGCAACAACACATGGTTGAGCACTGAACCCAGCGAGTAATGGCTGTCCGCCCGGCCCACGGCGTCGCGGACCGCATCCGAGATCGCCGTGCCCAATGAGCCCGGATGATCGGGATCGTCGATCGGGGAGGGAACCACGGAGCCGCCCCAGGTCTCCATGATCACCCGCCGGTAGGGCTTCTGCTCGTAACTGGCCCGGACCATGTACACCATGCACTCGATATCGAACTGGGCGCACGCGAATGCCAGCGCGGTCCCCCACTGTCCGGCCCCGGTCTCGGTGGTCAGCCTGCGGACGCCGGCGCTGGCGTTGTAGAAGGCCTGCGGTACTGCGGTGTTCGGCTTATGGCTGCCTGCAGGCGAGCCCGACTCGTCCTTGAAGTAGATCCGGGCCGGCGTACCCAGCACCTGCTCCAGGCGGATCGCGCGCACCAACGGAGTCGGCCGCCACAGCCGCAGGATGTCGAGCACTTCGCCCGGTACATCGATCCAGGGTGCAGTCGCCATCTCCTGCTCGATCAGCGCCGCCGGGAACAGCGGCGCCAGATCATCGGGCCCCACCGGTTCCCGGGTCGCCGGGTGCAGCGGCGGCTGCAGGGGAACTGACAAGTGCGGGGCGACGTTGAACCAGGCTGATGGGATCTGGTCGGCCGGAAGCGTCCACCGAGTCATTGTCGCGGCACTCCATTTCATCGCGGGGGCCGCGAGTGTACTTTTCGCGCTCCGCCTCCCGCCGCCTGACCGGGTTGGCCACCGTTGCAGACTGCCGACACCGAGGTTGGTGGTCCTTGAAGAGCGACCAACATCAGCCTTCGCGGGCTGCCTTCAGTTTGGCGAGCGCCTCAGCCAGGATCGCCTCGCCGTCGGCGTCGGAGCGGCGCTCCTTCACGTAGGCCAGATGGGTCTTGTACGGCTCGTTGCGCGGCGCAGCGGGTGGTCGCTGCTCGTTGCGTCCGGCCGGGAAGCCACATCTCGGGCAGTCCCACATGTCGGGTTCGTCGGCCTCGGCCGCGAACGAGGGCTGCGACTCGTGTCCGTTCGCGCACCAATAGGAGACCCGGCGACGCGGAGCGGATTCACCACGCTCCGACTCGCCCATCGGACCTGCTCCGACCCTCGTACCACGGATCGCATTGCCACTTGCCATCGATGCCTCACTTCGCGGAACCGCCCGGGCGGCACCCGGGCGTGTTCAGCCGATCTTGATCAGGAGCCCGGTTCCCACGATAGAGATCACCCAGACCGCACCGACGAACATTGTCAACCGATCCAGGTTCTTCTCCACAACACTGGAACCGGACAGGCTCGATTGCACGCCGCCACCGAACAAACTGGACAATCCGCCACCGCGACTCCGGTGCAGCAGGATCAGCAGGATCAGCACAGTGCTGGTAACCAGGAGCACGATCTGCAGGAAAAGTCTCATCACACCCTCGTGGGACGGCAGTTGGGGGCCAAGATTACTCCGCCTTGGACCCGATGCCAGGCCCGGGTTCAGTCACGAGCCCATCGTCACACCAGCGGGCCTCCCGCGGCCAGCGCGCACAGTTTGGCGAACTCATCGGCGTCCAGGCTCGCCCCGCCGACCAGTGCGCCGTCGATGTCCGGCTCGGCCACCAGATCGGCCACGTTGCTCGATTTCACCGAACCGCCGTACAGCACTCGCACCTCGTCGGCGACGCCCGCGCCGTACTTGCTCGCCAGAGCACCTCGCAGCGCGCCACACACCTCCTGGGCGTCAGCCGGCGTGGCGACCCGTCCGGTGCCGATCGCCCAGATCGGCTCATAGGCGACCACGATCGTCCGGACCTGCTCGGCGGTCAGGCCCTTGAGTGCGGCGATCAGTTGCCCGGTGCTGTGCTCCAGGTGACCGCCGGCCTCACGGATCTCCAGGCCCTCACCCACGCACAGGATCGGGACGAGGCCGTTGCGCAGCGCCGCCTTCACCTTGCTGCCCACCAGCGCGTCGTCCTCGTTGTGGTACTGCCGCCGCTCCGAGTGCCCCACCACCACGTAGCTGCAGTCGAACTTCGCCAGCATCGGCCCGGACACATCTCCGGTGAAGGCACCGGAATCCTTCGGGTGCAGGTCCTGCGCGCCGAAACGAATCGGCAGCTTGTCCCCCGTCACCAGGCTCTGCACGCTGCGCAGGGCGGTGAACGGCGGAAGCACCGCCACCTCGACCTTCGCGAAATACTTCTCCGGCAGGGCGAAGGCGATCTTCTGCACCAGCGCGATGGCCTCAAGATGGTTGAGGTTCATCTTCCAGTTACCCGCGATGAGCGGTTGCCTGCTCACCCCTATCCCTCCAGTACTGCGACGCCGGGCAGGGTCTTGCCCTCAAGGAACTCCAGAGACGCGCCGCCACCGGTGGAGATGTGCGAGAAACCGTCCTCGGGCAGGCCGAGGAGCCGGACCGCGGCCGCCGAATCGCCGCCACCGACGACGCTGAACGAGTCCGATCGAACGATCGCCTCCGCAACGCCCCGGGTGCCCTCCGCGAACGGAGCGAGCTCGAACACGCCCATCGGCCCGTTCCAGAACACCGTGGCGGCCCCGGCCAGTGCACCGCCGAAGTCACGGACCGTCTCCGGGCCCACGTCCAGGCCCTTCCACCCGTCCGGGATCTGGGCGGCCGGCACGGTGCGGGTGGCCGCGTCGGCGGAGAACTCATCGGCGATCACCACGTCGCTGGGCAGCCGGATGGTGTCACCGGCACTGCCCAGCAGGCGGGCACAGACGTCCACCATGTCCTTTTCCAGCAGGGAATCGCCGACCGAGTGGCCCTGCGCGGCGAGGAAGGTGAAGCACATCCCGCCACCGACCAGGAGGCTGTCCACCTTGGGGAGCAACGCCTCGATGACAGCGAGCTTGTCGGACACCTTCGATCCGCCGAGAACCACCCCATACGGACGATCAGGGTGGTCGGTGAGCCGCTGCAGCGTGGTCAGCTCGGTGAGCACGAGGGTGCCCGCGTAGGCGGGCAGCCGCTCCGCGACGTCGACAACCGAGGCCTGCACGCGGTGCACCACGCCGAACCCGTCGGAGACGAACGCACCACCCGGCCCCACCAGCGCTGCCAGCTCGTCGGCGAGCGCGCCCCGCTCGGCGGCGTCCTTCGACGTCTCCCGAGGGTCGAACCGGACGTTCTCCAGCAATACCACCCCGCCGTCCGCGAGACCGGCCACGGCGGAGCGCGCGGACTCGCCGACCAGATCGGCGGCGGTGGTCACCGGCGCGGCGAGCAATTCCCCGAGCCGAGTCGCGACCGGCCGGAGAGAGTACCGCGCGTCCGGAGCCCCCTTGGGCCGCCCGAGGTGAGCGGCCACGACCACCCGGGCCCCGGCGCCGGTCAGCGCCTGCAGCGTGGGCAGCGAGGCACGGATCCGGCCGTCGTCGGTGATCCGATCCCCGTCCAGCGGGACGTTCAGGTCGGCCCGGACCAGCACCGCTCGTCCCGCGACGCCGTCGGCGAGCAGGTCGTCGAGAGCCCTCACAGCTTCGAGCCCACCATGAGGGTGAGGTCGGCGAGCCGGTTGGAATAACCCCATTCGTTGTCGTACCAGCCGACGATCTTGACCTGGTTTCCGATCACCTTGGTCAGCGGCGCGTCGAAGATGCACGACGACGGGTCCGTGATGATGTCCGAGGAGACGATCGGCTCGTCGTTGTAGCGCAGGATCCCCTTCAGCGGACCGTCGGCGGCCGCCCGGAACGCCGCGTTCACCTCGTCGACGGTGGTGTCGCGGGAGACCGTGGCGGTGAAGTCGGTGATCGATCCGGTGGGCACCGGAACCCGCATCGCATAGCCGTCCAGCTTCCCGTCGAGTTCCGGGATCACCCGCCCGATAGCCGCGGCCGCTCCGGTGGAGGTCGGCACGATGTTGATCGCGGCGGCACGGGCCCTGCGCAGATCCTTGTGCGGGGCGTCCTGCAGGTTCTGGTCCTGTGTGTACGCGTGGATCGTGGTCATCAGGCCGCGCTCGACGCCGAGGGCGTCATGCAGCACCTTGGCCATCGGGGCGATGCAGTTGGTGGTGCAGGAGGCGTTGGAGATCACCGTCTGGGAACCGTCCAGCGCGGAATCGTTGACCCCGAGCACGACGGTGAGATCCTCACCCTTGGCCGGCGCGGAGATGATGACCTTCTTCGCGCCGCCCTGGTCGACGTGTTTGCGGGCGTCGTCGGCCTTGGTGAAGAAGCCGGTGGACTCCACGACCACGTCGACTCCGAGGTCTCCCCACGGCAGCTTGGCCGGGTCGCGTTCGGCGAGCGCCTTGATGGTCCGGTCGCCGACCTTGATTCCCTCGTCACTGACCCGGACGTCCTCGGCGAGCCGCCCGAGCACACTGTCGTACTTGAGCAGATGCGCCATGGTCGCCACGTCGCCCAGATCGTTGAAGGCGACGATCTCGATGTCAAATCCGCCAGCGGCTATCGCGCGCCAGAAGTTGCGTCCGATCCGGCCGAATCCGTTGACTCCTACACGAACCGTCACTTCGTCGCCTCCCTGCTCCTACCCATGCCGGCGACTCCGCCGGCCCGGCCTCCGGGCAACCCTAGCGGCCATCGGGCCCGGTGCAGGCCCCCCGGGAGGGGGAGCCGCAGGGGTGTTGGTGGTCGGTGGAGCCGCCAGTACACCGACGGATGACGCGACGAGCACTCGGATGGAGCCCTCACGCCTCGAGCATGTCCGGGGTGACCGCGGACTCGGTGTCGGGGACGCCGAGGTCCTGGGCGCGTTTGTCGGCCATCGCGAGCAGCCGGCGGATCCGACCGGCGACAGCGTCCTTGGTCATCACCGGTTCGGCGAGCTGGCCCAGCTCCTCCAGGGAGGCCTGGCGATGTTCCAGCCGCAGTCTGCCCGCGATGAGCAGGTGTTCCGGGGTGTCGTCACCGAGCAGTTCCAGGGCGCGGCTGACCCGCGCCGCCGAGGCCACCGCGGCGCGCGCGGACCGGCGCAGGTTGGCATCGTCGAAGTTGGCCAGCCGGTTGGCGGTTGCTCGGACCTCACGCCGCATCCGGCGTTCCTCCCAGGCGAGCACCGAATCGTGCGCGCCGAGCCGGGTGAGCAGTGCCCCGATGGCATCCCCGTCGCGGACCACCACTCGATCAGCGCCGCGGACTTCGCGCGCCTTGGCCTGGATGCCCAACCGGCGCGCGGCTCCGACCAGGGCCAGCGCCGCCTCCGGCCCTGGACAGGTCACCTCCAGCGCCGAGGACCGGCCGGGCTCGGTGAGTGACCCGTGCGCGAGGAACGCGCCTCGCCAGGCGGCCTCCGCGTCGCAGAGCCCACCGGAGACGACCTGCGGGGGCAGGCCACGAACCGGGCGGCCACGCATGTCGAGCAGGCCGGTCTGGCGGGCGAGGCCCTCACCGTCCCGGATCACCCGCACGACGTACCGGGTGCCTTTGCGTAGTCCACCCGCGGTGATCAAGTGGACGTCCGAGGTGTGCCCGTAGAGCTCGTGCACCTCCCGGCGCAGCTTCCGGGCGGTGGAACCGGTGTCCAGTTCGGCCTCCACCACAACGCGGCCGGCGATGATGTGCAACCCACCTGCGAAACGCAGGACCGAGGAGACTTCGGCTCGCCGGCAGCACGTCTTGGTCACCCGCAGTCGGCTCAGCTCATCTTTGACGGCGGAGGTCATGGCCACCCGTGCTCCTCCTCCCGCTGGGGATAACGCCCGGGGTCGGGGTCGCCGGGCGCGTCGGTCAGTATCCGGTGCAGCGCTGAGGCCAGCGCCACCGGATCGTGCCGATCGGAGAATCCGTTGTCGGCCACCCGATCGAGGTACGCGTGGGCACCCAGATCGGCCGCGCAACGGTGCAACCGGGCGGGTACCGCGACGGCATCGATGTCGGCCAGGACGGCGTGCACCGTGAAGCCGGACGGTGCGTGGGCGGCGAGCACGTGCAGATGTTGCTCAGGCGAGAACCCCGCGGTTTCCCCCGGCTGCGGGACGAGATTGAGCACCAGTACGCGGCGGGCCGCGGTGCGGGCGAGCGCGGCGGCCAGTTCGGGCACCAGCAGGTGAGGCAGCACACTGGTGAACCACGAGCCAGGTCCGAGTACCACGAGATCGGCCTCCCGCACCGCGCGAACCGCCGCGGTGCAGGCTCGTGGTTGATCGGGACGCAGCCACACCCGATGCACCCGCCCCGGTGTGGTGGCGATCGCCACCTGGCCACGGATCCGTCGCAGCAGGCCCGGATCACCGTCCAGCCCGGCGACCTCGGCCTCGATGTCCAGCGGTTCGTCGGCCATCGGCAGCACGCGTCCGTGCACCCCGAGCAACCGGCACGCCTCATCGAGGACCGCCACCGGATCGCCGAGTACCTCCAGCAGCCCGGCGAGCACCAGATTGCCCACCGCGTGGCCGGCCAGCGCCCCGGTGCCACCGAATCGGTGCCGGAAGAGTTCTCGCCAGCGCGCGCCGGGCCCGTCAGCCGAGGACAGCGCGGTCAGCGCCATCCGCAGATCACCTGGTGGAAGCACGCCCAGCTCACGGCGCAGCCGTCCGGAGGACCCGCCGTCGTCGGCCACGGTGACCACGGCGGTGACGTCCTCGGTGAGGTTGCGCAACGCGGTGAGCGTTGCGTACAGGCCGTGCCCACCACCCAGCGCGACGGCCTTCACTCGCGGCCCACGTCCCGGTGCACCACCTTGACGGTAATGACATCCTCCTCGGCCAGCCGGGCGGCCAGCGCCTCGGAGATGGCGACACTGCGATGCTTGCCTCCGGTGCACCCCACCGCGAGGGTCAGGTAACGCTTCCCCTCCCGGCGGTAGCCGCCGCCGATCAACTGCAGCAGTTCCAGATACCGCTCCAGGAACTCCTCTGCGCCCTCCTGAGAAAGCACGTAGTTGCGAACCGCCGCATCCAGCCCAGTGAGGTCACGCAGTTCCGGGATCCAGAACGGGTTGGGCAGAAATCGCACGTCGATCACCAGGTCGGCATCCATGGGCAGCCCGTACTTGTAGCCGAACGACAGGACGGTGATCCGGGTGCGGGTACTGGCCTCTCCGCCGAACGCATGCTCGATTTTTGCCCTGAGCTGGTGAACGGACAACCCGGTCGTGTCCAGTACCAGATCGGCCTCGTCCCGCAGTGGCGAGAGCAGAGCGCGCTCCGCCGCGATCCCATCGGCCAGCCGACCGTCGCCCTGCAGCGGGTGGCTGCGCCGGACCTGCTCGAAGCGGCGGATCAGCACCGCGTCGGTGGCCTCCAGGAACAGCACCTTGGGCCGGTAACCCCGGGCATCCAGATCCTTGATCACCGCGGCGAGGTCGTCGGTGAAGGCCCGGCTGCGCACATCCATCACCACCGCGACCCGGGTCACCACGCCTTGGGAACGGGCGCCCAGGTCGACCATGGTGGCCATCAGTTCCGGCGGGAGGTTGTCCACCACGAACCAGCCCAGGTCCTCCAGCACCTTGGCGGCCGTGCTGCGCCCGGCACCGGACAGCCCCGAGACGACGGCGACTTCGATTCCGCCGAGAGTTGCGGGGCCAGGCTTCCGCGGCCCAGGTCGCGGCACTCTTGCCCGGTAGTCGGTCACGTCGTCTCCCCCTTGTCGCCGATATCCTTATCAGACCTCTGGTCGGGCCCCCCGCCAGGCCCGGCGCCCACCTCGACCCCGCTGCCCTCGACCCCGCTGCCCTCGACTCCGCTGCCCTCGACCCGGCTGCCGAGCGCGGCGAGCACCGCTCGGGCGGTGCGGGGCCCGACGCCGGGTACTTCGGTGATCTCCGCCACGCTGGCATTCCGGAGCCGGCGGACCGATCCGAAATGCTTGAGCAGTGCGGTACGGCGGGTCTGTCCCAGCCCGGCGACACTGTCCAGGGACGAGCCGGTCATCCGCGCCGAACGCTTCTGGCGGTGATAGCTGATCGCGAAGCGATGCGCCTCATCCCGCACCCGCTGCAGCAGATAGAGCGCTTCGCTGGTCCGCGGCAGGATCACCGGGTCCGGATCGCCGGGCAACCACACCTCCTCCAGCCGCTTGGCCAGCCCGGCGATCGCCACGTCGGTGATGCCGATGTCGAACAGCACCCCGGCCGCCGCGGCGACCTGCGCGGGGCCACCGTCGACCAGCAACAGGTTCGGCGGATAGGCGAACTTACGGGGTCGGCCGGTGTCCGGGTCCAGACCGCCACGGCCGGTCGGCTGCTCCTCGGTGGCTGAGTCAACGTCCGGGGCATCGTCCAGGGCACCGTCCCGCTGCCCGGTCTCCCGCAGATAGCGCGCGAAGCGACGGCGGACCACCTCGGCGATGCTGGCCACGTCGTCGGAGTGCCCGTCGCCTGCCGCGTCCCTGATCGCGAAGCGCCGGTAGTCCGACTTGCGGGCCAGCCCGTCCTCGAAGACCACCAGTGAGGCCACGACATCGCTGCCCTGCACATGGCTGACGTCGATGCACTCGATACGCAGCGGCGCGGAGTCCAGCCCCAGGTGCTCCTGGATCTCCTGCAGCGCGGCGGATCGGGCGGTCAGATCACCGGCACGACGCAACTTGTGCTGCGTGAACGCCTCCGCGGCGTTGCGGGCCACCGTGTCGGCCAGTGCTCTCTTGTCCCCCCGCTGCGGCACTCGCAACGCCACCCGGGCACCGCGCAGCCCGGAGAGCCATTCGGTCACGGCCTCGGCGTCATCGGGTAATTCGGGAACCAGCACCTCCTTGGGCACCGGTTGAGCGGCGTCATCGGCGGACCCGGCCAGAGCGGCCTGTTCTCCGTAGAACTGGATCAGGAACTGACTCACCAGATCGGCCTGCCCGGCCTGGTCCACCTTCTCGATCACCCAGCCACGTTGCCCGCGTACCCGCCCGCCGCGCACATGGAACACCTGTACGGCCGCCTCGAGCTCGTCGGAGGCGAAAGCGATCACGTCCGCGTCGGTACCGTCGCCGAGCACGACGGCCTGTTTCTCCATGGCCCGGCGCAGCGCCCCCAGATGGTCACGCAATCGCGCCGCCCTTTCGAACTCCAGGTCGGCGGCCGCAGCCTCCATCTCACGTTCCAGGCGCCGGACCATCCGGTCGGTCCGGCCGGAGAGGAAGTCGCAGAAGTCCTCGACGATGTCGCGGTGCTCCTCGGCGGAGACGTTGCCGACGCACGGCGCGGAACATTTGTCGATGTAGCCCAGCAGGCAGGGCCTGCCGATCTGCCCGTGCCGCTTGAACACCCCGTTGGAACACACCCTGGCCGGAAACACCCTGGTGAGCAGGTCGAGCGTCTCCCGGATCGCCCAGGCATGCGCATACGGCCCGAAGTACCGGACCCCGCGCCGCCGGGCACCCCGGTAGACATGCAGCCTCGGGTACTCCTCGTTCAGTGTCACCGCCAGCACCGGATAGGACTTGTCGTCGCGGTAGCGCACGTTGAACCGGGGATCGAATTCCTTGATCCAGTTGTACTCCAGCTGCAGGGCCTCGACCTCGGTGCCCACCACCGTCCACTCCACCGAGGCCGCCGTGGTGACCAGCTGCCGGGTCCGTGGGTGCAGCCCGGACAGATCGGCGAAGTAGGAATTCAACCTGCTGCGCAGACTTTTCGCCTTACCGACATAGACCACCCGTCCGTGCTCATCACGGAACCGATACACCCCGGGCGCATCCGGGATCGTCCCCGGCGCCGGACGGTAGGTGGAGGGATCAGCCATCTCACCGGTAAGGGTAGGCGCGGTCGCCGCCCCTGACCGGTGTCGGGTACCGCTCGATCCGAGTCAGCAACGCCCGTTCAAGTACGCCACGTACTTGACGTACTTAGCCCACTGGGGGCACCATGGTGATGACCCACCCGAGAGGAGTCCTGTGCCTGGTCTGCACTACGACAGCTACACCGATGCCCGCGCACATCTGAAGGACCTGCTGGATGCCGCTGAGCAGGGCCGCGTGGCCACGGTTCGACGGGAGGCCGCCACAGCGGCCGTTGTCGACGTTGAGCGATTGCGGCACTTTCTTGCGTCCCTGCTCTCCTGGCAGGCGCAGGTGGTCGCGGAGGCCGAGGGCTGGTCGGTGTTCGTCCCGGGGCTGCCGGTGGCCGCTGACGGGGCGACCTTCGATGAGGCGATCACCGAGATGATCGATGCGCTGCGCGACTACGCGGATGACTGGCAGGAGCGTCTGCTGGACGCCCCGAATCATCGGGCGAACTGGGGTCTGGTCCAACTGATCAGCCTCAGTAGCGACGAGCAGTTGCGCGAGTGGCTCGTCGGGTCAGCGCGGTGACCTGGGCCGCACCCACCCGCAAAGACCACGACACCTTCTGCCGGGTCGAGGGATGGCGCGCGGTGCGAGATGCCCGCGGGCGAACGGGCACACATCACGTCACCTATGAGCTCGATCTCCCGGATGGGCGGATCTTGCGAACCCGGATCTCTCATCCACTGGACCGCAGCAACTACGGCCAGAGCTTGTGGCGGCACATCCTTCGTGATCATCTCCAGGTGGATGAGGCGGACTTCTGGGCTTGTGTTCACGACGGAGTCACCCCCGATCGCGGGCTGCCCCAGCCACCAGCGCAGGCGTTACCCGCAGATCTCGTCCACCTGCTGATCTCGCGAGTGGGCCTCACTGAGGCCGAGGTGGCCGCGATGAGCAGAGAGGACGCGCTCGCCAGACTGCAGCGGTACTGGACCGAGGGTGCCTGATCTCCGTCGACCTACCGCGCGCAGCCTTCGAGTGACGGACCGCGGTCGTGGTGATGCTGGTTCACTGTTGCTGTGCACGAGACGCCGGATAACCTCGCCGCGCTGCAAGATCTTCTTGACCGCAGCTACGCGGCAGCTGGGCCGCACCTGCTGAGCATCATCACTGCGCAGCGACGTCTGAGTGCCGACCAGGTTGCCGACCGCCTGACCGGTATGCGCCTACTGGCATTGGCGACCGTCACCGCCGATGGCCGACCGCTCGTCGGCCCGGTTGACGGCGTCTTCTTTCGCGGCGCTTTCCACTTCGGCTCTTCGCCGGACTCGGTGCGCTGTCGCCACATCAGGAAGCGCCCGTACGTCAGCGCGACGCATCTGCCTGGGGAGCAACTCGCGGTCACCGTCCACGGTCGCGCCGTGCCCGTCGACATCCACAGCGACGCGGACGCAGAGTTCCGACAGACCTTGCTCGAGATCTACGTTCCGCAGTACGGACCGCAATGGGAGGAGTTCCTCGACTCCGGCCCGGTCTATGCGCGGATCGACGCCGACCGGATGTTCACCTTCCACACCACGCCACGCAGCGACGTGAGCTGACGGCAATCCGGACTGAGGACGCGAGGCCGAGCTGGGAAGCGGACCGTTCGCAGCACGGTCAGGCGGCGAGTGGGGTGTGGTCGACGGGGACGGTCTCGCGGGCTGGAGGCGGGGGTGGTGGTGTTCCGGTGCCGAACGGCAGGCCGTCGAGCGTGTCGCGACCGTGTGCGGTGAGCCAGCCGGTGAGATCCGGCCCGACCGGGACGATGCCGGTCGGGTTGATGTCGCGGTGGACCTGGTAGTAGTGCCGCTTGATGTGGTCGAAGTCGATGGTGTCGCCGAAGCCGGGGGTCTGGAACAGGTCGCGGGCATAGGCCCACAGGATCGGCATCTCGGTGAGCTTGCTGCGGTTGCACTTGAAATGGCCATGGTAAACCGGGTCGAATCGGACCAGGGTGGTGAACAGCCGGATGTCCGCTTCGGTGATCGTCTCACCGACGAGGTAGCGCTGGTTCTCCAACCGCCGCGACAACCAGTCGAGTCGGCTGAACAGGCGAGCGTAGGCCTTCTCGTAGGCATCCTGGCTGCCGGCGAACCCGGCCCGGTAGACGCCGTTGTTGACATCAGCGAACACCAGCTTGTTGGCCTGGTCGATCTCCTGGCGGTGCTGCTCCGGGTACAGGTCGGGCGCGCCCGGGCGGTGGTAGGCGCGCCACTGGGTGGACAGGTCGAGGGTGATCTGCGCGAAGTCGTTGGTGACGACCTTTCCGGTCGGGATGTCCACCACCGCCGGGACGGTGATGCCCTTCTCGTAACTGGGGAAGCGGGCGAAATACGCCTCCTGCAGCCGTTCGATGCCCAGCACCGGATCACGGCCGCCCGGGTCGAGGTTGAAGGTCCAACTGCGCTCGTCGTGGGTCGGCCCGGCAATGCCCATCGACAGCACGTCCTCCAGGCCGAGCAGCCGCCGGACGATGATCGCGCGGTTGGCCCACGGACAGGCCCGGCTCACCACCAGCCGGTACCGGCCGGGCTCGACCGGATACCCGTCCCGGCCGTCCGCAGTGATGCGGGTGGAGATGTAGCGCGAGTCGCGGCTGTACTCGCTGCCCGGACTCACATACCCGCCGCTTGATTCCTCCGCCACGACCTCGCCCCTCCCACTTGTTCGATGACACCGGGCTGCGGTGACTGCGGCTACAGGCTGAAGGCGATCGAGCGCAGGATCAACACCCCGATGAACACCGCGGTGAACGCCAGGTCGATCGACAGCCCGCCGGCTCGCACCGGCCGCAGCACCTGCCGTACCGGCGCGATCACCGGCTCCGTCCCGGCATGAGCCAGCGCGCGAGCCCGACCCGCCCACCGAGGGCCGTCAGTCAGGACGCCCGCCCAGTCCAGCACCATCCGGGCGATCAGCAGCAACACGAACGCCGTCAAGGCGTACCCGAGCAGGGCTCCGATGAGACTCATGACGAACTCCTCCGTGGTGACCACGCTGGCCTCCTCACCCGGGTCAACGCGGCCGGCCAGGTCGGAAGTGTCGCGTTCGCCCGTGTTCTCAGCCGACTTTCAGGTCAGGCCGGCGTCGGCACGGCGTCCGGATGCCTCGGCTCAGGTGCTTCACCCGCATCCCGGGGGTCGTCACCACCTCGTTCAGTGACACCATTGTTCGAACCTCGTGCCTGGCCACCCGACGCAGGAGCGGCTCAACGGTTTCGACGTCGCCAAGAAAGCGATGGAACCCCTCGGGCGCCTTGCCGTACGAGTTGTTGGTTCTTGTCGCCAACCGCTCAGCCAGAGTCTCGACCGGCGCACTGAGCAGGATGATGTGGTCAAATTGCGTATGGAACTTCGCTTGATTCTCCTCGCAGCTGGCGACGAACAATACCTCCGCGTCCTCGGTGTTCAGGAGTGCCTGGATAGCGTCTTCGTGCCACATCTGACGGCCGTCCGCTCGGGTTTCGCACCACCCGTCGTCCGTGTCGATTGCCTTGTACCCCCGAGCGACCAGTTCTCGAATGGCGGCCGACTTCCCGGTTCCCGACATCCCGGTGAAAAGGACTCGCTTTACGTTTGGCAGCGTGCACGGGGCGATGTGATCAATTCTCGACGAGCCACGCGGAGAACAAGAACTCAGCGACGCGTCCGCCGTCTCGTCATTCAAGGATCTCCATCTCGGTCACCAGACCATCGACAAAGCGGTAAACGTGCACGACGGTTCCGTCCACAATAATCGTGCCTGCTTTGTCGCGCACGACTTGTTGCGCAGTAACGGTGATGCGACCATCACTTTCGGATCTGAAGCCTGTGGGTGTGACTGTCGGTACGATCTGGCCCCACTGGCGCGTCCAGTAGTTACGCACCTCGTCACGTCCCCGGAGGGTTCCACCCTCCCAGCCGTTCGGCCACACGACGTCGGGTGCCATGGCTGCCAGCAACGCTGGTAGGTCGCGCCTGTTGAAGGCCGCATAAAGCTCGGTGAGGTGGCGCTGCTGATCGGGAACTCCTTCGGGACTCATGCAACCCACTGTCGCCGACGCGGCGACTCGATGTGGGACCCGTTCGCCGCCGGCAGAACGCCGGGGCAGCGAGGACCGGCGATCTCTCGACCGGAAAGCCTGATGTCGTCAGAACCGTCCGTCGGACTGGACTGTGTCCATGGGCGAAATCTCAGCCACGGCCTCCGAGCCACAGCACCAATTGGTCAGTGATCTCGGTGAGTGTCGCGCTGGTAGCGGTGCCGATGAGCCGACCGAACCGCGCCTGCGACACCGCGCGGACGGCTTCACACATGGCCCAACTCGGCCGCTGCAGCCCACCGTCGTCGGTCACCGCGATGTGATGTGGGAATCCGCGCTCGCGGGTCGTCAACGGCACCACCAGGGCATGCCGGATCGGTAGCGCGTTGAACCGATCGATGGACACCACCACGCAGGGCCGGGTGCCGTGCTGCTCGTTGGCGACCGTAGGGTCCAGCGTGACCGACCAGACCTGTCCGTGACGCACTCTCACCGGTTGTACTCCGGCCACTCCTCGGCGGCGGTCCGGTCGGCGGCAGCCGTGCCGGCGTCCCACTCGGTCAGTTCACTGAGGTACTCGGCCCATCCGTCCGGATCCTCGCGCCGCATCCGCTCGTAGCCGGCCTCGATGTCAGACCAGCGCTGCTCGGTCTCCAGTCGCTCGACGACCTCAGACAACAGCGCACCCATCGTCGTGCCGCGCGCGCGGGCGAGTTGCGCCAGCCGATCCCGGACCGCGCTCTCGACCTTGATCGTGGTCGTAGTCATACCAGATAGAATACCGAACAGGGATACCTCTAGGATACGAGGCGGCGGATCGCAGTACCGACGATGCGAGTTGACCTGCGAGTGGGGCCGCGAAGATGGCCGCGCGGTTGGCCCACGGGCAGGCCCGCAGTCGAGCAGCCTGCTTGTCGGTGAGCAGGTCGGCTCCGGTGTGCAGGGTCCGGCGGGCGTTGTAGAGCGGGTCGCCCTTGCGGCCGCGGTGCCCGTGTCGGGCCTGTTGTACGCGTCGTCGGCACACGTCCAGTGCGTCGCCGGCCAAGCGCGCCACGTGGAACGGGTCCATGATCGCGACCGCGTCGGGAAGTCCCGGCGCGCACAGCGGTCAGGTCGATGATCACGGTGACGTACTTGTCCCCGCGGTGGGTGTGACGCCACGCGTGTTCGTCGACTCCGACCACGGCGACGCCGTCGAACCGGCCGGGACCGTCGATGAGCACGCGCCTTCCTTCGGCCAGGACCGCGTCGTTCGCGGTGTTCCACGACACCCCGAGCCCGTCGGCCACACGAGCAACGGTGAGGTGCTGGACCACGATCCCTTCCAGCGCCCACCGCAGTCCGCGCCGCGACAGTGTCACCCGTGGCTCAGCGGCACGGCTGGTGTTCTGGCGCCACACGTGCCCGCAGCCGGTGCACCGATAGCGCCGGACCGTGACCAGCAGCGTCGTCGGCCGCCACCCGAACGGCTCGTGTGCCAGCCGCCGGGTCACGCTGTCGTGCGGTACCCCTTCGCATCCGCACCGACGACACCAGCCCGCCGAGTCGTCGGGATGTCGTCACGCCTACCGAGTCGACTGGTTTCGTAGGCGTCAGCGCCAGAATTCGGTGAGCTGCTCGGCGAGGGCTCTGCCTTGGTTGTAACCGGCTCGGGCAGCGGGCGGACGCGTCGACAGATCCATCGCATTGACGCCGAACATGTCCCGGGAGTTGCTATCCGGGAAGATCGTCTCGACTCTGCTGCCGCCTGCGCGTAGCTCGTCG
>DASXOV010000163.1:0-1861 GCA_036494005.1 Pseudonocardiaceae bacterium
GCATGGTTCCTCGTGGTGATCAACAGGCGTAGGAACCTTTATGATCAACACGAGGGCCATGCCGCCCCAAGCATTTCCCCGGCGTGTCGCCACCATCCCCGCAGTTCAGAGCCCATCAGTCACGACTTTGCCGGGACCCTGCCACCGATCCCCACTCACATGATCAGTTGGGCCGGGCTTGCTCGGAAAGGGGTCACCGGTTGACGCTATGCGTTATACCAACCCCTCGGACAGGTAAAGCACTCGTAACTGGTCACGTGGTTTGGGGTAGCCAGGGTTGTCCGGTGGTGAGTCGGGTGAGCGCGTCGAGTAGTGCTATTCCGTGTTTGCGTGTGGTGGCGATGTAGGAGCGGATGGCGGCGAATTGTTGGGCGCCGGTGAGGGTACGCATGCCGCCGGAGACTTTTTGTCGGACTTTGGCCATGCGTATTTCTTGTTCGGCGGGGTTGTTGTCGAAGGGGACGGTGAAGTCGGTGGCGAAGCGGAGGTAGTCCTCGAGTCGGTCACGGATCCGGCGGGCGAGGGCGCGATGTTTGTCGGCGAGGGTGCCGGTAGGGGCGTGGTCGGCGGCGGCGATAGTGGCGGCGTGGCGGATGAGCCGGGTGTGGCGGTCGAGAAGGGCCGCATCGAGGCTGACCTGACCGGCGGCCTTGGCCTGATCGACGGCGGTTTTGAGCTCAAGCAGCGCGCGGCGGGCCTGCTCGGCCCAGCACCAGGACCCGTCCTCGGGCCGAATGTCGATGATCGCCTGCAGCTCGCGCAGCAGGTGGGCGTTGCACAGGGCGTGGGTGGCAGCGGTGTAGGTGTCATACGGTGCCCAGGCGTCGTGGACGGCGATCCCGGTGAAACCGGGCAGCACGCCAGCCGCGTTCATCGCCTCGGTCCCCCGCTTGGGGTGCACATTCAGCAGCGAATATCTGCCGGTCGAAGCCGAGTGCAGCCACGCCAGCCGTCCACCGGCCCGGAATCCGGTTTCATCGACATGGACCAGATCGGCTTGGACTATCCGCCTGCGCACCTGCTCGGTGAAGGTAGCTAAATCCCCGGCCGCGCGGCTGGTCGCAGTGGCCACCGTGCCTTCGCTGACCGGAATACCGAACAGTTCGGTGATGGCCTGCGCGGTGCGCTTCTTGGACAGGAACTGGGCGACATACAGATAGACGATCAGCGCCGCCATCCGCGGCCCGTACTGCACCGGCGCCGCCACCCCGTCCGGGTCCGGCGCCCGGGTCAGGGTCCCGCAGCTACCGCAGCGTTTGGCCACCAGCTGGTGTTCGGTGACCCGCACGTTGATCGGTGGAATGTCGAACACCTGCCGACGCTGCACCCCGGCCTCCTGTGCCCGGCGCAGGCCTTGCCCGCAGCCCCGGCAGCACACCGGTTCATGCCGTAGCACCTCATCGGGATCGCTGACCTGCTGCAACGTCCGACCCTCCCGCCCTGGTTGCCCACCCGGGCGACGTCCAGTCTTCCGCCGCAACGACTTCGGCGCCGGCTTCTCGAACACCTCCGAACTCGGCGGCTTCGACGAATTCTGCGAATTCATCCCCAGACGCGCTTCCAGGTCCGCGACCCGCGCTTTCAAACGCTCAATCTCAGCAGCCTGTGCTGCTACCAACTCGGCGAGCTCACCATAGGTCGGCCTCGACACAACACTATTATCGGCGAACTTGTCATCAAACCACCGCAGACACGCCGATCAAATCACGTGACCAGTTACAATTGATCCACCCCGACACGATGGGATTGACCACCGCGGCGAGGCCCCGAAAACTCAGAGTGGTCCTGCGACCCAGCTTGCACTGCCGGATGACCCGCGCCATCGACTTCATCGCCGCTTTGCCGACCAACGGGACGAACC
>DASXOV010000164.1:0-23625 GCA_036494005.1 Pseudonocardiaceae bacterium
TTCTGACAGCGTGCTGTAGCAGGCTGTGCGCCGTGGATCTTCCAGTGCTTCTGGCCCTGCTGGCCGGTCTGGTGATCGGCGCGCTGGTCAGCTGGCTGCTGGCCGCCGCAGCTCGCCGGGCCGCGGTGGCCGAGGCGGGTCGCGGTGCGGACGCCGCGCGGGCCGCCGCCGAGGCCGAGCTCGCCGCCGCCCGCCGCTCCGCCGAGGACGCCCGAGCCGCTCGCGACGCCGAGACGGCTCGCGCGGAGCAGGCGTGCCGACGATCCGAGGAAGCCGCCGAACGACTCGCCGCGGTGCAGGTGGAGCTGGCCGGAGCCCGCGCGGGCCTGGAGGCCGAACGTGCGGCCGCGGCGGACCGGGAGCGGCTGCTGGCCCGCAGGGAGGCCGAGCTCAAGGACAGTTTCCAGGCGCTGTCGGCCGAGGCGCTCTCCCGCAACAACGAGGCGTTCGTCCAGCTCGCCGAGGCGCGGCTGGCCACGGTGACCGCGGCGATGACGGCGAAGACCGACGGCGAAGCGACCCAGCGTCAGCAGGCCATCGAAGCGCTGCTCGGCCCGGTGACCCAGACCCTGCACCGGCTCGACGGTCAGCTGCGCACCGTCGAGAAGGAGCGCGAGGCCGCCTACGCGGGGTTGCGCGAGCAGGTCGGCGCGATGCACCGCAGTTCGGAACAACTGCAGAACGAGACCCGCCAGCTGGTCAACGCGCTACGCGCGCCGCAGGTCCGGGGCCGGTGGGGCGAGCTGCAGCTGGAGCGGATCGTGGAGCTGGCCGGGATGGTGGAGCACTGCGATTTCTCCCGGCAGGTCACCGCGACCGACGCCAGCGGGGACGACGACGCGCTGGTCCGCCCGGACCTCATCGTGCGCCTCGCGGGTGGCAAACAGATCGTGCTGGACGCCAAGGTGCCCTTCGGGGCCTACCTGGAGGCGGTCGACGCCACCGACCCGGACCGCCGCCGGGACCGGCTGGCGGCGCACGCCCGGCACCTGCGCGCACACGTCGACTCGCTGGCGCACAAGTCCTACTGGCAGCGCTTCGAACCCAGCCCGGAGTTCGTGGTGCTCTTCGTGCCCGGTGACCCGTTCCTGGAGGCGGCCCTGCAGGCCGACCCGGCGCTGCTCGAACACGCCTTCGCCCGGCACGTCGTGATCGCTACCCCGACCACACTGATCGCGCTGCTGCGGACGGTGGCCTACACCTGGCGGCAGGAGGCGTTGGCCCGTAACGCCGCACGGGTACACGAGCTGGGCCGGGAACTGCATTCCCGGCTGGCCACCATGGGCGGTCACGTGGCCAGACTCGGCAGGCAACTCGGCGGGGCGGTCGAGGCCTACAACAACACGGTGAGCTCACTGGAATCGCGGGTGCTGGTGACCGCCCGGCGGTTCACCGAACTCGAGGTGGTCTCGGACGAGCTGGGCGCCCCCGATCAGGTGGAGCGCAGCCCACGGACCGTGCAGGCGGTCGAGCTGGTAGCCTCCGCCGCGGATTCGCTGGTCGCGTTGGATCCAGCGAGCCGTGGATCCGACTTCCCCCAGGTCAGTGCGGCACAGTCAGGTGAGGACTGGGGCTGGGTGGCCGAGCATCTGCACCGGGAACCCGGCGAGGGGCCGAGGCGGTCTAGTGTAAACGGGTGACCACCGCCCCCGAACGCCCCGCCATCCGGCGAAGGCCTGATTGGGCCGACCGATCGCTGCTGCCCAGCCGCGCGGGAGCGCAGTGGTGGGTGGCGGTGTGCGTGGCGCTGGTCCTGACGACAGTCGGCGTGTTCGCCGACATCCAGCGACTGCACCAGCTCGGCATCGTCTTCCAGGCGTGCTACTTCCTGGGCTGTCTGCTGGCGGTGGTGGTTGTGCAGCGCAAGAGCCTGTTCGGGCCGATGGTGCAGCCTCCGTTGATCCTCGCGATCACGGTGCCCAGCGTGGTCCTGCTGGCGAATTCGGTGCACACCAAGGGCGGGGTCACTGCGGCCGCGCTCGCCGTCGGCACTCCCCTGATCAACGGTTTCCCGACGATGGCTGTCACCACAGTGCTCGTCCTGGCCGTCGGGATCTATCGGCTCGCCACTCAGCGAACCCCGGCGGCATCCCGCCCCGAGACCTCCCGCCCCCAGACATCCCGTCCCAAGACATCCCGCCCCCAGACCGGCGAGCGGACATCGGACCCGGACCGCAGAGCACCAGCCGACCAGACCCGCCAACAAGCGGACGGCCCGGACCGCAGAGCACCAGCCGACCGGACCCGCCAGCAGGCGGGCCGACCGAGGCGCAGGCCCGCCACCGACCCCACGGCCCGCCAACCGGCCCCCCGGCCGGCCCGTCAGGAGGACCAGCGGGGCCGGCGAGGGGGAGCCGGACCCGCGAACGAGCCGGTTCGCAGGACGGGCGAGCAGCCGCCGCCCGACGGGAAGCGCGTCAGGCGCCAGCCGCCACGCGGTTAGCGGGCATCACGTGCTGAGCCGGTCGCCGGGGCCCCGCGCCTGAGCTCTCTGGGCAGGGAGAACACCAGCTTCTCCTCCGCCGTGGTCACCTCCTGCACGTCGCGGTACCCGCGCTCGGCCAGGTAGTCCAGCACCCCGGTGACCAGCACCTCGGGCACCGAGGCGCCGCTGGTGACGCCGACGCTGTCCACCTCCTGCAGCCAGGCCGGGTCGATCTCCCGTGCGTAGTCGACCAGGTGTGCCCGGTGGGCCCCCGCATCCAGCGCCACCTCCACCAGCCGCACCGAGTTGGACGAGTTACCCGACCCCACCACCAGCACCAGATCGCAGTCCGGCGCCATCGCCTTCACCGCGACCTGCCGGTTCTGGGTGGCATAGCAGATGTCATCGCTGGGCGGGTCGGCCAGTTCCGGGAAACGCTCCCTGAGCCGGGCCACGGTCTGCATGGTCTCGTCCACCGACAGCGTGGTCTGCGACAGCCACACCACCCGGGACGGGTCCCGCACGGTCACCGCGTCGACCGCGTCCGGACCGTCGACGAGCTGGACGTGGTCCGGCGCCTCGCCCGCGGTTCCCTCGACCTCCTCGTGACCGTCGTGACCGATCAGCAGAATGTCGTAGCCGTCGCGAGCGAATCGCTTGGCCTCCTGATGCACCTTGGTGACCAGCGGGCAGGTGGCGTCGATGGTCCGCAGGCTGCGCGCGGTCGCCTGCTGGTGGACCGCGGGAGACACGCCGTGCGCGGAGAACACCACGAGGGCGCCCTCCGGCACCTCGTCGGCCTCCTCGACGAACACCACGCCGCGCTCCTGCAGGGTTTCCACGACGTGCCGGTTGTGCACGATCTGCTTGCGCACGTACACCGGGGCGCCATGATTCTCGAGGGCCTTCTCGACGGTGACCACGGCTCGATCGACCCCGGCGCAGTAGCCTCGGGGCTTGGCGAGCAGTACACGCTTGGACATGTGACCACCCTACGGCCCCGCTACTCGGTGCCGCGCAGTCCTTGACTGTGCCGATGACAAGCCCAATGACACTATGTACCTGTGACGACCTGTGCCGAAGCCCGGCTGGGCAGACCGCCGATGTCTGGGGCAGGCTGGTGACCATGCGCCCGATGCCCTTGCCCGTCCGTGTCGCCGCGGGCCTGATGGTCACTGCCTTGGAGCAGGCCCGCAAGTTGCCCGATCAGCTCGCCGAGCTGCCTGTCACCGCAGCGAGCCGCGCCGTCCAAGCCGGAATGCGGGTCCAGCAGCGGGTCACCGAGCTCGCCATCAAAGGCGACGAGGTGTTCTCGCTGTTCCGCCGGGTCGAGGACACCCCGTCCTGGGCCAGGTTCGACGAAGACGACGAAGCCCAGGAGGCCCCGCCGCACCAGAATGGCTCCGGCAGCTCCGGTGCCACGGCCCGGAGCGACGACGACTCGCTCGCCGTGGTGGTCCCCGGCCCGGGCGCCGAGCACCGTGTCGATGAGATCGACGAGGCCGACGTCGCTCACAAGATGACACCGCAGGACCCCGGCGCCACCGCGCCGACCCAGAGCACACCCCCCGCGCTGCCCAGCTACGAGGAACTGTCACTCGCCCAGCTACGCGGCAAGCTGCGCGGGCTCTCACTGGCCGAGCTGGAGGCGCTGCTCGAACATGAGCACGCCCACCAGGACCGCGCGCCGTTCGTCACCATGCTGTCGAACCGGATCGTCACGGTCCGCTCCCGATGACCGGATAGCGGTGGCCGGATGACTGGACCGGTGACCACGCCGGAGACGCCCTGGCCGGTCCGCACGGTCGCCCGCAAGATCGCGGGCTGGATCGACAAGCTGGGCGCGGTGTGGGTGGAGGGCCAGGTCACCCAGGTCAGCGCGCGGACCGGCACCGGCACGGCGTTTCTCACCCTGCGCGATCCGGCGGCTGACGTGTCGCTCACCCTGACCTGCCCGATCGGGCTGGTGCGGGACCGGCAACCCCCGCTCGCCGAAGGCAGCCGGGTGGTGGTGCACGGCAAACCGTCGTTCTTCCTCAGCCGCGGCACCCTCAGCCTGCGGGTGGACGAGATCCGCGCGGTCGGCATCGGGGAACTACTGGCCCGGATCGAGCGGCTCCGGCGGCTGCTCGCCGCGGAAGGGTTGTTCGATCCCCGCCGCAAGCGTCGGCTGCCTTTCCTGCCCTGCTGCGTCGGGCTGATCACCGGCCGGGCCAGCGCCGCGGAACGCGACGTGCTCAGCAACGCCAGAGCCCGCTGGCCCGCCGTCCGCTTCCGGGTGGAGAACGTCGCGGTGCAGGGCGCGCTCGCGGTGGGTCAGATCATCGACGCACTCACCGTGCTGGATCGCGACCCCGCGGTGGACGTCATCGTGCTGGCTCGCGGCGGAGGCAGTGTGGAGGACCTGCTGCCGTTCTCCGACGAGACGCTGTGCCGTGCGGTGGCGGGCTGCGGCACGCCGGTGGTGTCGGCGATCGGCCATGAACCGGACACCCCGCTGCTGGACCACGTCGCCGACGTGCGCTGCTCCACGCCGACCGACGCGGGCAAGTGCGTGGTGCCCGACGTCGCGGAGGAGACCGTCCGGCTGCGTCAGTTGCGGGACCGCTCCCGGCGGGCGCTGCAGGGCTGGGTGGACCGGGAGCGGCGACTGCTCGACTCGCTGCGCAGCCGTCCGGTGCTGGCCGACCCACTGCGACTACTGGACGAGCGTGGACGGCTCGTCGCCGACCTGCGGGCCCGCGCGGACCGCGCACTGCTCGGTGGGCTGCGGGCCGCCGAAGACCGACTCGAACACACCGCGGCCCGCTTGACGACCCTCGGTCCTGCGGCCACCCTCAACCGCGGCTACGCAGTGGTACAGCGAGTGGACGACGGAATCCGGGTGCTCCGTTCCGTGACCAACGCCCCGAAGGGCACCCCGTTACGGATCCGGCTGGCCGACGGCGCCCTGCCCGCCGTGGTGACCGGTGCCGAAGGGTAAGGAGACGACGACAGTGAGCGGCTCGGAGGATCCGGCGGCGCTGGGCTACGAGGCGGCCCGCGACGAACTGGCCGAGGTGGTGCGCGCGCTGGAAGCGGGCGGCCTGGCGCTGGAGGACTCCTTGGCGTTGTGGGAGCGGGGCGAGCGGCTCGCCGCGGTCTGTGAGCGCCACCTCGCGGGCGCCAGGGACCGCATCGAGTCCGCGATCGCCGCCCGTGAGCAGCATGAGGCCGAGCCACCTCGGTGATTCACTGCGTCACAGAGCTAACGAGCCGTTGGGCGTGGAGCCGGAACGTCGGTACTGCGGCCGGGTTGGGTCGGAGGGGTGTGTATCTCGCAGGGTGCATCCGCGACTGCAAGCCGACGGTCGGTGGTGACGAGGGGACAGGCGAGCTCATCCGCCAGAGCGACGTACAGACCGTCGACCACGCGGATCCGATCTCGTAGGGCGAACGCGAGTCGAACGTGGCCAGCCGTCGCCGACACGAACAGCTGCGGCAGTGCCAGCGCCTCGTCGAGTGCGGCACGCGCCGACTCCACGTCGACCTGGGCGGCGCGCACCAGACGAGCGAGAGCGGAGAGAACCTCGGCCGGCTGATGTGCGGGGGCGCAGACCTCCTCTTCGGCGATCTCGTCGAGCACCCAGCCCGCGGTCGGCTGATCGAGCACCACGTCGACGAGCGCGGAGGCGTCGAGCACGATCACTGGCCGAACTCCTCGCGGACCTCGGTGAGCACGAGCCCGGTGTCAATCACGGTGTGGCATCGCTGTGGCCTGGACCGGACTTTGGCGACCCAGTCCTGGCGGTCGGACTCCCGCAGCGCACCCTCGATGGCCCGCTGCGCTACGGCGGAGAGCGGCAACTTACGAGCCTGCGCCTCCCGGTACAAGTCGTCCGGAAGATAGATACTCACCTTGGGCATACCCCTAGAGTACCCCCATCACCTCATGGCGGGACACCTCCACGGGAACGCCGAGCACGTTGCACAAACAACGTACTCACAGGAGTCCGCTCGGGCGTGACAAGCGGATCGGTGTCCCTGACACAGGTGTCCCGGAGGATTTCGCGAGATCAGCGGGTCAGGTCGAGGGCAATCTCGTACGCGGCAGCGAGCAACGCCGCCGGACCGGCATCGGATCCCGCCGGTCCAGATTGGGGCGGCGTCAGAGGGCGCCGATAGAGTCCGACCGATGACCATCGGACCAGGGCCACAGCAGGGAGTGCTCACGCAGGTTCTGTCCGACGGCGTTACGCACGGCGACGCACTCAGCTGGCTTCCCAAGCTGCCCGCAACGAGCGTGGACCTGTTCTTCACGAGCCCGCCCTACGCGGACGCCCGTGGCTACCGTCGCATCCATCCGGACCGCTACGTCGAGTGGTTCCTGCCGTTCGCCGAGGCGATGCTGACAGCCACGGCGGAGACCGGCAGCCTCGTGCTGAACATCAAGAATCGGGTCGCCAACCGCGGGCCACTGAAGGGGCAGCGCCACCCGTACGTCTACCAGCTTGTGCTGGCGATGCAGGAGCTGGGATGGCGCTGGATGGAGACCTACATCTGGGCGAAGCCAAACGCGGTCCCCGGCCGCTTCGGGCCTCGCACCAAAGACAGCTTCGAGTACGTGTACCACTTCGCTCGCGGGGTCACACCGTTCTTCAACCTCGACAGCATCCGGGTGCCGTACAAAGCCGACGAGGCGGAGATCGCCCGCAGGAAGCTCGACCGGCTCGGCCGGCGAAACACCGATGCCGGCTTCGGGCGCGACCGCACCAAGACCTATCTGCTCGGTGGCGCCGATCCCGGCAACGTCGTCACTGTTCCGCAGACCTACAACCAACACCGTGGGGTAGCCCACCCGGCAGCCATGCCGGAAGGGCTGGCCGAGTTCTTCATCGGGGCCATGAGCCCCGCGGACGGTATCGTCATCGACCCGTTCGCCGGGAGTGCCACAACGATCGTCGTGGCGAGGCGGCTCGGGCGTCGGTCCGGAGGTTTGGAGATCCACGAAGAGTTCGTCCAAGAAGCCCACCGGCGGATCAGCTTGGACATTGCCGACGATGTGCCAGGCACGCTGGTGAGCGCGGGCTGAGCGGGGCGGGGATCGCCGCAGCCGCGGCGCTACCGGCAGCAACAGCTCCCGGGTGATCTGCATCTCGGGTGGGCGGGTCTGCGCGGTCGGCGGTCCGTCCCGTTTGCCGGGTGTCTTTCCGTTGGACACCGCCACCCTGGGATGATGGGACATGCGAAGTCCATTTCGGGAGGGCACATGAGTACTGTGACGAGCTCACGCCAGCAGCCAACACGGGAAGCGCCGGATCGAAATCTCGCGCTGGAGTTGGTGCGGGTCACCGAGGCCGCCGCGATGGCGGCGGGGCGCTGGGTCGGGCGTGGCGACAAGAACGGCGGCGATCAGGCGGCCGTGGACGCCATGCGCAAGCTGGTCGGCTCGGTGTCCATGCGCGGGGTCGTTGTGATCGGCGAAGGCGAGAAGGACGAGGCGCCGATGCTGTTCAACGGCGAGGAGGTCGGCAATGGGGAGGGGCCGGAGTGTGACGTCGCGGTCGACCCGATCGACGGCACCACGCTCATGGCGAAGGGCATGCCCAACGCACTGGCGGTGCTCGCGGTGTCCGAGCGGGGCACGATGTTCGATCCGTCCGCGGTCTTCTACATGGAGAAGATCGCCACCGGGCCGGAAGCGGCCGATGTGATCGATATCGCCGCGCCGGTGGCGGAGAACATCCGGTGCGTCGCCAAGGCCAAGGACTCCGACATCTCCGACATCACGGTGTGCATCCTGGACCGGCCGCGACACGACGATCTGGTGCGCCAGGTCCGGGAGGCCGGCGCTCGGATCACCTTCATCTCCGACGGCGATGTCGCAGGCACGATCGCCGCGGCCCGTCCTGGTACCGGCGTGGACCTGCTGATGGGCATCGGGGGTACCCCGGAGGGCATCATCAGCGCCGCCGCGCTGCGCTGCATGGGCGGTGCGATTCAGGGCCGGTTGTGGCCCCGCGACGAGGCCGAGCGCCGGGCGGCGCTGGACGCCGGGCACGATCTCGAGCGGATTCTCACCACCGAGGAGCTGGTGTGCAGCGAGAACGTGTTCTTCTGCGCGACCGGGATCACCGACGGCGAGCTGCTGCGCGGGGTGACCTACCGGGCGGGCGGCTGCAGCACGCAGTCGATCGTGATGCGTTCCAAGTCCGGCACCGTGCGGATGATCGACAGCATCCACCGGCTGACCAAGCTGCGCGAGTACTCCATGGTGGACTTCGACCAGTTCGCACCCACGGTGGAGTAGGCCCGGTCAGCGAGACCTGCGGGCATGGCATACCGTGCCCGCAGGTCTGAGCATTCACGGGCGGAGGTTGTCGTTTGGCCGGGATGCGAGCGGGTGCCGCCGTGATATTCGGGGTGATTGCCGTCGCCGGTACCGCGGTCGCCGGGATGGAGAAGGCGCTGGCGCCGTCCGTGCCGCAGCACTCCCCGGCCGGGACAGCCGCTGCACCGGCCCCACCGGCGACGACGCTCAGATCGCCGGGTGCCGACGTCGGGCCACCCGCAGCCGACCCGGCAGGCTCGCCCACGCCGCACGACCGAAGGGCCCGTCCCCCGTGCGCACCACCGGTCCGGATCTGTGTGCAGCTCTCCCGATCGTCGGCCTGGCTGCTGACCGCCACGGGCCAGGTGGTCGGTCCGGTGCCGGTACGCCACGGCAGGCCGGACTCACCGACCCCGGTGGGCCTGTTCCCGGTCCAGTCCAAGAACGCGGACCACGTCAACAGCGTGACCGGTGCCCCGATGCCCTACACGATGTTCTTCGCCGGGGATCTCGCGCTCTACCAGGCCGACCTCAGCCAGCCGTCGGCCGGTTCGATCCGGCTGCCCGCCGGGCAGGCGGAGCGGTTCTTCCGCGAGGTGTCGGCCGGCGACCTGATCCAGGTGGTGCCCTGAGTGGACAGCCCGCTGCGGACGGAACGCGACACGATGGGCGAGGTGCAGGTACCCGCGGACGCCCTGTACCGGGCGCAGACCCAGCGGGCCGTGCAGAACTTCCCGATCTCCGGCCGTGGCCTGGAACGCGCCCAGATCCGGGCACTCGGACTGGTCAAGGCGGCCTGCGCCCGGGTGAACGCCGAACTCGGGATGCTCGATCCCGGCCTGGCCGGCGCCATCGCCACCGCCGCCGACGAGGTCGCCGCGGGTGAGCACGACGCGCAGTTCCCGGTCGACGTGTTCCAGACCGGATCGGGTACCAGTTCGAACATGAACGCCAACGAGGTGATCGCCACGCTGGCTCAACGGGCCGGCGGCGTCGAGGCGCACCCCAACGACCACGTCAACGCCTCGCAGTCGTCCAACGACGTGTTCCCAACCACGATCCACCTGGCCGCCACCGAGGCGGTGCTGCGCGACGTGATGCCCGCGCTGGCGCACCTGGCCGAGACGCTGGCCCGCAGGTCACAGGAGTGGCACGAGGTGGTCAAGGCGGGCCGCACGCACCTGATGGACGCGGTACCGATCACGCTCGGGCAGGAGGCGGGTGGGTGGGCCACCCAGGCCCGGCGCGGTATCGAGCGGCTGGAGAGCTGTCTGCCCCGGCTGGCCGAGTTGCCCATCGGCGGTACCGCGGTGGGCACCGGCTTGAACAGTCCGCCGGGTTTCGGGGCCGCGGTCGTCGCGCAGCTGCGCCGTGCCACCGGCCTGGACGTGCTCACCGAGGCATCCGATCACGCCGAGGCGCAGGGCGCCCGCGACGGCCTCGTCGAGTGCTCCGGCGCGCTGCGCACGGTCGCGGTCTCGCTATTCAAGATCGCCAACGACATCCGGTGGCTGGGTTCGGGGCCGCGCACCGGCCTGGCCGAGCTGCGGTTGCCCGATCTGCAGCCCGGCTCGTCGATCATGCCGGGCAAGGTCAATCCGGTGATCTGCGAAGCGGCCATGATGGTGGCGGCGCAGGTGATCGGCAACGACACATGTGTGGCGTTCGCGGGTTCGCAGGGCAATCTGGAGCTCAACGTGATGATGCCCGTCATGGCGCGCAACCTGCTGGAATCCGCGCGCCTGATCGCAGCGGCCGCGCGGTTGCTCGCGGACAAGGTCGTCGACGGCATGTCACCGGACGTCGAACGCTGCCGCGAGTACGCCGAGTCCTCCCCCGCGATCGTCACCCCGCTGGCCCGCTACCTGGGCTACGAGGAGGCGGCGTCGATCGCCAAGCAGGCGCTGAGCGAGCGGCGCACCCTCCGGGAGGTGGTGCTCGAACGTGGCCACGTGGCCGACGGCAAGCTCACCGCCGAGCAGCTCGACGACGCGCTCGACGTGCTCGGCATGACCCGCGGGCACTGACGCCCCCGCCTTGTCGGCAGGATGCCGGGCATGGTGCTGCTCGCTGACGTCGTCGCCACCTCCGCTGCGCTCACCTCGACCCGCTCGCGCAAGACCAAGACGCAGGCACTCGCGGCACTGCTGACCACGACCGCGGAGCCGGAGGAGCTCGGCCTGATGGTCGGGTTCCTCACCGGGGAGCCGCGGCAGGGCCGGTTCGGCATCGGCTGGTCGACGCTGCGCACCATGGACGTGCCGGCCACCACGGTGCCCGAACTCACCGTCGGGGCGGTCGACGAGGCGTTGCAGGCCATAGCGGGCACCACCGGCGCCGGCTCCACCGCACAACGACACGCCCTGCTCGGCGGGTTGCTGCGCCGGGCGACCCCCGACGAGCAGCGTTTCCTCGGCGCGCTGCTCACCGGTGAGCTGCGGCAGGGCGCGCTGGAGGGGGTCATGCTCGATGCCGTGGCGACGGCGTCCGCAGTACCCGCCGACGTGGTGCGTCGCGCGTTCATGCTCTGTGGCCGGCTGCCGGACACCGCCGTCGCCGCGATGGCCGGCGGCACGGCGGCGCTGAGCGGGTTCCGGCTGGAACTGGGCCGGCCGGTGCGTCCGATGCTGGCCTCCCCGGCGGTCTCGCTGGACGAGGCGCTGGCCGAGTTGGGCGCCGGGTCAGGCCCGGTATCGGTATCGGTATCGGTGGAGTACAAGCTGGACGGTGCGCGGGTTCAGGTGCACCGCGACGGCAACGAGGTGCGGGTCTGGACCCGGACGTTGCGCGAGATCACCGGAAGCGTCCCGGAGCTGGTGGACCTGGCACGCGGGTTGCCCTGCAGGTCGGTGGTGCTCGACGGCGAGACGCTGGCGCTGGCCGACGACGGCAGGCCCCTGTCGTTCCAGGAGACGATGAGCCGCTTCGGCGCTGAGTCACCTCGCGACCTGCTGTTGCGGCCGTTCTTCTTCGACTGCCTGCATCTGGACGGCGCCGACCTGCTGGACGCCCCACTCATCGAGCGGCTCGCCGCGCTCGAATCCGTCGCGGGCGCCTACCGCATCCCCTCGGTCCGGGACGACGCAGCGGCCCATTCGCTGCTCGACGCGGCACTGGCCGCCGGGCACGAGGGGGTGATGGTGAAGTCGCTGAGCGCGCCCTACGCGGCCGGGCGGCGCGGGCGTGCCTGGCAGAAGGTCAAGCCGGTGCACACGCTCGACCTGGTAGTGCTGGCCGCGGAGTGGGGGCACGGACGGCGCCGGGGCCGGCTGTCCAACCTGCACCTCGGCGGGCGTGACCCCGGTGGCGGGCCGCCGGTGATGGTCGGCAAGACCTTCAAGGGCCTGACGGATGAACTGCTCACCTGGCAGACCCGGGCGCTGCAGGAGATCGCGCAGCACACCGACCGGCACGTGGTGCACGTCCGTCCCGAACTCGTGGTGGAGATCGAACTGGACGGGGTGCAGGTCTCGACCCGCTACCCGGGTGGGGTGGCACTGCGGTTCGCCCGGGTACTGCGTTACCGCCCCGACAAGGACGCGCGTGACGCCGACACCATCGACGCCGTGCGCGCGCTGCTCCATATTGGTGGCTCTTCAAGTACCACCAACCCCCCGCGCAAGTGTCCGTAACCGATACCAACCGATGCGCGTGCGGTACCGTTCCCGCCCCTCGTCGGACCTCCCGGTTGCCCCGGATCTCGGGACGTTGGTAGCCGTTAGACGCAGCCACACCCGGGGTTGGTAGCTCTTCCGGACCCCGCGCCCGGGAGTTGGGGGCTCTTGAAGAGCTACCTACCGGGTCAGTGCGCGTCGCCCTCCAGCATTTCGGTCACCAGGGCCGCGATCGGGGAGCGCTCCGAGCGGGTGAGGGTGACGTGTGCGAACAGCGGGTGCCCCTTCAACTTCTCGATCACCGCGGCCACCCCGTCGTGCCGGCCGACCCGCAGGTTGTCCCGCTGCGCGACGTCGTGGGTGAGCACCACCCGGGATCCGCTGCCCAACCGGGAGAGCACCGTGAGCAGCACATTGCGCTCCAGCGACTGTGCCTCGTCGACGATCACGAAGCTGTCGTGCAGGGACCGGCCGCGGATGTGGGTCAGCGGCAGCACCTCCAGCATGCCGCGGTCGATCACCTCATCGATGATCTCTTGCGAGGCGACCGCGCCGAGAGTGTCGAACACCGCCTGCGCCCACGGCTGCATCTTCTCGTTCTCGCTGCCCGGCAGGTAACCGAGTTCCTGGCCGCCGACGGCGTAGAGCGGGCGGAAGACGACGACCCGGCGATGCGCACCGCGCTCCATCACCGCCTCCAGGCCGGCGCACAACGCCAGCGCGGACTTACCGGTACCGGCCCGCCCGCCGAGCGAGACGATCCCGATGCTCGGATCGAGCAGCAGATCCAGCGCCACCCGCTGCTCGGCGGAGCGGCCGTGCAGCCCGAATGCCTCCCGGTCCCCGCGCACCAGCCGGGCGCGTTTGTCCGCGGTGATCCGGCCCAGTGCGGTAGCCGTCCCGGCGAGCAGGCGCAACCCGGTGTTGCACGGCAGGCCGGCGATCTCCGGGTACTCCAAGAGCTCGGTGCTGCCCTCGCGGTAGAGCCCATCCAGCACCGCGGGACTGACCTCGACGTCGGTCATCCCGGTCCAGCCGGACGGCACCACGTTCTGGGCGCGGTACTCCTCGGCGGGCAAGCCGACGGCGCCCGCCTTCACCCGCATCGGCATGTCCTTGGTGACAAGGGTGACGTGGCAGCCCTCGGCGGCCAGGTTCAGCGCGCAGGCCAGGATCCGGGAGTCGTTGGTCTCGGTGCGGAACCCGGCGGGGAGCACCTGCGGGTCGGAGTGGTTCAGTTCGACGCGCAGGGTGCCGCCGAGTTCACCGATCGGGACCGGTGTGTCCAGCCGGCCTCCTGCCAGCCGCAGATCATCCAGCAGGCGCAGCGCCTCCCGCGCGAACCACCCCAGTTCCGGGTGGTGCCGCTTGGCTTCCAATTCCCCGATGACGACGAGGGGGAGCACCACTTCGTGCTCGTCGAACCGGAACATCGCCCACGGATCGGACAACAGAACCGACGTGTCCAGCACATAAGTGCGGATACCGGGGACGGTGGAGCGGGGCTTGCGAGCGGCGTTCACGACAGCTCCCTGGCGGACGCGGCACCCACGCACGCTCCTCGGTGGGCCGGCCGACCCTGGCTGATCGCTCCCAGACACGACCCCGTAGGGTCACCGGGACCAACCACGAGGGCCGGGTGCCGACCCTCCCGTGCGCGTCACGAACGGTGGATCCGCCCAACCGACAGCTGCCACGACCAGGGCCTCCCGTGGCGTGACGCCTCCGGCACGTCCCGCCGTCATCGCACGCTACCTGTGCCCGGCACCACTGGGGGGCACCCACCCAGGTGAATCAGCCGTGTCGTTTCCGTCACTGAGACCAGTCAAAAGGTACGCACGCTCCCAC
This sequence comes from Pseudonocardiaceae bacterium, assembly GCA_036494005.1. Classification (GTDB taxonomy): domain Bacteria; phylum Actinomycetota; class Actinomycetes; order Mycobacteriales; family Pseudonocardiaceae. The sequence continues at coordinate 14,198 of DASXOV010000164.1, forward strand.
GGACGAGTGATCTTCACCCAGCGAGCTCTGCGCGTACCGCCGACGGGATGAGCGGCTCGTCGAGCAGCCGCAGGTACCGCTGCCCCAACGACTCGGTCAGCGGACGGGCGTCGAGCCACGTGCGCAGCAGCCGGTAGCCCTCCACATAGGTGGTCGTGTACGCCCGCCACAGCGGATCGGAGAGGAACCTGAGCATCTGTTTGGCGCGCGGTTCGGTGACCAGCAGCCACCGCTGCAGATAGGCCAGCACGTCCTGCGGGTCGGCATCCTGGTCGTGCAGCATCAATGCGGCGTCCTGCCGCACACCGAGCAGGCCCACCGCGGCCGTCTCGAACCGCTCGGCGAGCTCCCCGTCCATCCGCAACCCCAGATCACCGAGGATCTCCTCGGCCCACACCCCCCAGCCAGGACCCACCGCCGCAGGCAACCCGAGATCGGCCAGACCCTCGGCCATCAGGCACTGCGGCGTGTTGATCAGGAAGATCGTCTGCTCGGTCTGACGGTGGGTGCGCACCAGGCCCGCCTCTTTGCGGCAGTGCTCGGTGTGGTGTCCCGGGTATGCCTCGTGCGCGACCAGGTGCGGCAGGTTGCCCATCCGGTGGCCGAGGTCGGCGTTGATGGCCACCCGGGACCGGAAGTCGCCGAGATAGTAGTTGAACCCGCTCCACGGCTTGTCGGCCACCACCTCGTACTGCACGGTTTCCTCGGCGGGCAGCCCGATGTCGCTGCGAACCTGGTCCCGCAGTGCGCTGGACAGCGCATGCACGGCCGGTTCCAGCCGATCCGGCGCGATCTCGTCGCGGACCCGGTGCGCGGCCAGCCGCTCGGTCAGCGGCCCGTCACCCGGCAGCAACTGGGCGATCGCCGCGTGCGCCGCTCGGTAGACGTCGGGGTCGCCCGGTTCGATCACCACGTCGAAGTAGGCCGCCACCTCGGCGACGAACCCGACCGGTTGCCCGGCCAGTGCCCGCCCGCTGCACTCCAGCGCGGTGAGATGAGCCTCCAGGAATCGTGCCCGCAACTCGGGAAGGCCCGACGCGGGCAGCTCGGCCCGCAACTCTCGCGCCCGGCGGGCCAGGGCTGCGGGATCCGGCCGGGGCTCGTCCGCGACCTGTCGCCGAAGCGCCGGGTCGCCGGTGTAGGCATCGACGAATCCCTCGATGAGGCGGTCGAACCGCAGCCCGAGCAACAGGTACTCGCGCACCGCGTCGATAGTGCCACTCATGGCGAGGACCCTACGGGTCGTGCACCGCCCTCCGTGGCCGAGTAGGCAAGCCTACTCACGACCCGTACCTGCGGTGCCGCGCGGCGTAGTCACGCAGCGCCCGCAGGAAGTCCACCCGCCGGAATTCGGGCCAGTAGGTGTCGCAGAACCAGAATTCCGAATGCGCCGACTGCCACAGCAGGAAACCCGAGAGACGTTGCTCCCCCGACGTGCGGATGACCAGGTCGGGGTCGGGCTGGCCCGAGGTGTAGAGGTGCTCGGCGACCTGCTCGACGCTGAGCACCTCCGCGAGCTCCTCCATCGTCGTCCCCGCCTCGGCGTGCTTGAGGAGCAGTTTCCGCAACGCGTCGGCGATCTCCTGACGGCCCCCGTAGCCCACCGCCACGTTGACCACCAGCCCGGCGCGCTCCCTGGTTCGCGCCGCGGCCGTGGTGAGCCGCTGCGCGGTCTCCGGCGGTAGCAGGTCCAGCGCACCGACCACCTGCACCCGGTAGGTGGTGTCCGGCGCGCACAGCTCGTCGACGACGTCAGCGATGATCTCCAGCAGCGGCGTCACCTGGTCCGGCGGGCGGTTGCGCAGGTTGTCCGGGGACAGCAGCCAGAAGGTGGCGATGTCGACGCCGGTCTCCCGGCACCAGCCGAGCAGTTCGAGGAGCTTGGCGGCCCCGACGCGATGGCCGTCGCTCACATCGGCGAAGCCGGCTTCCTTCGCCCAGCGACGGTTCCCGTCCATGATCACCGCGACGTGGCGTGGACCATTGGCGGTGGCGAGTTGTCGCCGCAGTCGTCGCTCGTAGACGGCGTAGACCAGGTCTTTCAGTCTCACAAGGCGGTAAGGCTACGCCGACGCGGCGAACGGCCTCACTCGACTCAGCGACCGATCACGGCGGCTACAGCTCCGGACCGCGGGCACGCAGGTCGTCGACGGTGGCCATGGCCTGTTTGAGCTCGCCCAGCCACTCCTGCGCGTGCTCACCGACCAGGCGCACCGCCCAGGCGAGCGCCTCGGACCGGGACCGGGCCACTCCGGCGTCGACGAGCGTGTCGAGCACCAGACGTTCCGGCTGCCGCAGCCTGGTCATCACCGGGGCCGACAGTGTCGTGAACACCTCCTCGGTGTTCCCGAGCCGCGCGCCCCACGCCACCTTCCGCTGGTAGCGATGCTCGGCCTGACGGGCGATCTCGATCCGTCCCTCGCGGGTGTCCTCGCGGAACCGGCTGATCCGGCCCGCTTCGGCCGCAGCCCGCTGCGCGTCGTCGGTGAGATCCTCGGTCAGCGCGGGCAACTCACCCACGATGATGATCTCTTCGCGGTCGACGCTGATGTCCACCTCACCGACGAACCAATCGTCCGGCAAGCGGCCGGCGAACCAAGCCTTGGCGTCGTCGGCGGAGGGCAGATCCGCTTGTTGCCAGCCACCCCGCCCGTGCCAGCGAACTCCGGAGCGGGCTCCGGGCTGGCGAGGATGCCGAGGCTGTCGGGGTTGCCGTTCACGTCCCACCATGAGTATGTCCTCTCACTCTGTTGCAACAATTACACCATTACCGCGTAGCAGAGTCGACGACAGGACGTTCGCCCACGACGAACAACGACGCTCAACCGCGCCGAAGCTGTGCCTGCAGGTCCTCCGGGGTGCTCGCCGGGCGCTCGCAGACGAACCCGCGGCAGACATAGGCCGCCGGCGCGTCCTCGATCAAGCCCCGGCCGGCGAGCATCGGCGCCTCCGACCCGGGCTCACCGGTCAGCACGACCGCACCACCGGGGGCGGACCACCAGGCCACGGCCGTCAGTGCGGCACACCCGCGATCCTCGCCGGGGCCGATCACCGCGATCTGCACCGGCCCCTGAGCCAGTGCCTCGGCAGCGGTCAGCCAGTGCCCGGCGGCCCTCGGCGCCTTCGCGGGCACCATTCCGGCCCGGGAGATCGCAGCCTCGGCCGCCGAGCGGTAGGACTCCGAGCCGGTCAGGGCCGAGGCGGTGAGCATCACGTTGGCCAGCGCCGAGGCTCCCGACGGCGTGGCCCCGTCGGTGGGATCCGAAGGGCGCCGGAACAGTGCCTCCGCGTCCGCGGCGGTGTCGAACCAGGCCCCGGCGTGATCCGGATCGGCGAAGCGTTCCCTGGCCTGTTCCAGCAGCTGGGTCCCCGCGTCGAGCCAGCGGTCGGCGCCGGTCGCCTGATGCAGCGTCAGCAGGCCGCCGGCCAGCCAGGCGTGATCGGCCAGCACCCCGGTGGCGGCGCCCACCTCACCGTCGCGCGAGCTGCGCCGCAACCGGCCCTGTACCAGATGCTCGTCCAGGAGCAGATCGGCCGCGGCCGCCGCGGCCGCGACCCACTCCGGCCGGTCCAGCACTGTGCCTGCCTCGGTCAGCGCCGTGATCGCCATTCCGTTCCACTCGGTGACCACCTTGTCGTCCCTGGCGGGCTGCGGGCGGGCGGCCCGGGCGGCCAGCAACGCGGCGTGCACCCGCTGCCAGCGTTCCGGGTCGTCGGGGTCGGCGGGCAGCTGCAACACCGATGTCCCGTGCTCGAACGTTCCCTCCGGGGTGACCACCAGCAGCTCCGCCGCCCACCGGCCGTCCTCAGCTCCGAGCGTCTCGGCGAGCTGGCCGGGCGTCCACACGTAGGTGGTGCCCTCGCGGCCCCCGGTGTCGGCGTCCAGCGAGGCCGCGAAACCACCCTGCGGGGTGCCCAGCCCGTCGAGCAGGAACGTCGCGGTCTGTTCGGCCACCCGCCGCGCGGTCGCCGAGCCCGTCAGCCGGGCCAGGTGGGTGTAGACGCGCAGCAGCATCGCGTTGTCGTAGAGCATCTTCTCGAAGTGCGGCACCACCCAGGCACCGTCAACGGTGTAGCGGGAGAAACCACCGGCGACCTGGTCGAATATCCCGCCACGAGCCATCGCGTCGCAGGTGTCGGACACCATCGACAGGGCCTGCGCCGAGCCGGTCCGCTCATGGTGACGCAGCAGGAATTCCAGCAGCATCGACGGCGGGAACTTGGGTGCGCCGCCGAATCCGGCGTGCTTGCCGTCGAACTCCCTCGCCAGCGCGTCGACCGCCGCGGTGAGGACCCGGTCGTCCACCGCGGACTCCACCAGCGGCGCGGACCGCTCGGTGAGGGTGCCCACCACGTTCTTGGCCACCTTCCGCACTTCGTCACCACGCTCGACCCACGCCCGGCCGACCGCGACGAGTAGCTCGGGGAAACCGGGCAAGCCGTGCTTGCGAGTCGGCGGGTAGTAGGTACCGCACTGGAACGGTTCGCCGCCGGGGGTCAGGAAACAGGTCATCGGCCAGCCGCCCTGGCCGGTCATCGCCTGGGTGGCCTCCATATAGACGGCGTCCACATCGGGGCGCTCCTCGCGGTCCACCTTGATGTTGACGAAGTTCGCGTTCATCACCCGCGCGGTGGCCTCGTTCTCGAAGGACTCGTGGGCCATGACATGGCACCAGTGGCAGGCGGCGTAACCGATGGACAGCAGAACCGGCACGTCACGCTTGACCGCTTCCTCGAACGCCTCCTCGCACCATGGCCACCAATCGACCGGGTTCTCCGCGTGCTGCAGCAGGTACGGACTGGTCGAGGTGGCGAGCCGGTTAGCCATACCGGTTATCCTCTCGTGAACTGATCCGCGGGCGCGCCCCTGCCATGAGCAGCGCGCACGCGCACCGTCACTCAGCGATGAGGCATCTGGCCATCATTATCCTGGCCGTCATGGTCGAAGGACGGGGGGACGCGACGCAGGTGCTTGTTCATCGAACGCACCAACAACACCACGGCCACCAGCAACAACAACATAACCACCAGACCCATCGGCGAGGACTTGCCGAAGTCTTCGCCCTGGCCGCCGGGATCCTTCGGCGGCGGAGCGGGTTGCTGGGCCAGCACGGCGCCGGTCACGGCGGGTGCGGAGAAATCTGCGGGCAGTAGCAGCGTCATGCGTGCACCCGTTCGTGAACGCCGGAGAACAGATCGTCCTCAGGCACGGTCGTATCCACCAGCGAACGCGCCAACTCGTATTCCTCGGTCGGCCACAACTCCTTTTGTACCGCGTGCGGCACCACGAACCACCGGCTGTCCGGGTCGATCTGGGTGGCATGAGCGCGCAGCGCCTCGTCGCGCACCTCGAAGTAGTCACCGCACTCCACCCGGGTCGTGACGCGATCCAGCACGTCCGGCCGGGACGCGTCCCACCTCTCCAGCCACTCGCCGAACGGCGACTCCTCACCAGCGGCCAGCAGCGCATCATGGAGCAACTGCATTCGCTTACGGGAGAAACCGTGCGAGTAGTAGAGCTTCAACGGCTGCCACGGCTCACCGGCGTCCGGGAAGCTGTCCGGGTCGCCCGCCCCGTCGAATGCGGCGACCGAGACCTCGTGGCACCGGATGTGGTCCGGGTGCGGATATCCGCCGTTCTCGTCGTAGGTCACCACCACGTGCGGCCGGAACTCGCGGATCACCCGGACCAGATCCGCCGTGGGAGCCTCGATCGGCACCAGAGCGAAGCACCCCTCCGGCAGCGGTGGCACCGGATCTCCCTCGGGAAGACCGGAGTCGACGTAACCGAGCCAGCGGTGCTGGACACCGAGGATCTGCGCCGCGCGGGCCATCTCCTGCCTGCGCACCTCGGCCATCTCCTGCGGCCGCTCGGCCAGGTCCGCCGGCTCGAACGACGGGTTGAGTATGCTGCCTCGTTCCCCCCCTGTGCAGGTCACGACCATCACCTCGTGACCATCAGCGACATAGCGCGCCATCGTCGCGGCACCCTTACTGGACTCGTCGTCCGGGTGTGCGTGCACCGTCATCATGCGTAGTTGTTCGGCCATCGGCGCCTGTTCATCCCTTCTCCCCCGCTCGCCGGGCCTGCACTGTGCGGTGGGAATTCTCCTGTTCGATCGCATATCGGACCCGTACCGGGCCCTCGCCCGGTGCGGGCCGGACCTATTGTTCCCGGCATGGGTGACAAACTCTCCGGGAGGTGGAACACCGTGACTGCGGGTCAGCTTCCCGAAGGGCGTTACGGAACTCGGCGCTCCGGTCTCCGTTCCCGGTGGGCCGTGCCGTTGATGCTGGTCCTCGGCACCCTCGCCGGCCTCGGGGTGGCCGTGGTGGGTTATCGCAACCTCGCCGAGACCCCCGTGGACGGGCAGATGCTGGGCTTCGCCGTGCGGACCACGGACCCGGACGCGAACGCCGTGTCGCTGCGCTTCTCGGTGACGAGGGAAGATCCATCCCGTCCTGCGGTGTGTATCGTGAGGGCCCGGTCCCTCGATGGCGAGGAGACAGGGCGCAAAGAGATCTACGTGCCGCCCTCCGCCGGTCCGGTCGAACTGACCACGGTGATCAGGACATCCCGCCCGTCCGTCAACGCCGATGTCTACGGATGCTCGCTGCAGGTACCCGCCTACCTGGTGCCGCACGCGACTTCCTGATCCCGAAGGGCCTTGCTGAGCAGGCACGATTCCGTCTCGTTCACCCATAAGACTGAGGCCCGGAATCACACATCGTGTTACGGTGGAAACCACGCACGGCCCCGGGGCGGGCCGTGTTTTTCCGTTCCGTACACCGACGCGCCATGCCGGTGACCGGCGCGGCTCCGTCCCCGCAACCGCGGATGTTCGGATAAGACGAGGAGTGGTGACCGTGAGCGAAACCCTGGTGACCTGGCTGACCCAGGAAGCCCATGACCGGCTCAAGCACGAACTCGACGAGCTGGTCGCGAACCGCCCGGTCATTGCCGCGAAGATCAACGACGCCCGCGAGGAGGGCGACCTCAAGGAGAACGGCGGGTATCACGCCGCCCGCGAGGAGCAGGGGCAACTCGAGCTGCGGATCCGCCAGTTGCAGGAGCTACTCCGAGTCGCCAAGGTCGGCGAAGCCCCCACTGAATCAGGCGTCGCCCAACCTGGCATGATCGTGACCGTTCGTTATGAGGGCGAGAACGAGACCGAGACCTTCCTGCTCGGTTCCCGTGAAGAGGGCACACACGGCGATCTTGAGGTCTACTCGCCGAACTCCCCGCTGGGCAAGGCGATCATCGGGGCGCACGAGGGCGACGACCGCAAGTACGAGTTGCCCAACGGAGGTTCGATGACCGTCACGGTGGTCAAGGCCGATCCTTACAGCGGCTGATCCCTGTCACGGCTGAGCGGGTCGCCGGTCAGCCGCTCGAGCAGCGGGCGGAACCGGGACGGCACGGGAGTGGACAGCGCGATCGACGTGGAGGTGCGCACCACACCGGGGACCGCGACCACCGCGTCGATCACCCGTTGCAGGTCATCATTGGAGCAGGCCACCATCCGGACCAGTAGATCGCCCTGCCCGGTGGTGGCGTGCACCTCGCAGACCTCGTCGATCGTGGTCAGCCGGTCGGTGACCTCGGCCCGGTGGCCCTGCGCGATCTCCAGCACGGCGAATGCGGTGAGTCCGTAGCCCATCGCGGCCAGGTCCAGCTGTGGGGGAAAGCCGCGCAACACCCCGCGAGCCACCATCCGATCCAGCCGGGCCTGCACGGTGCCCCGGGCCACTCCCAGGCGCCGGGAGCACTCCAGCACCCCCAGCCGCGGCTCGTCGGACAGCAGCAACAACAGCCGCGCGTCCAGCGCGTCAAGTTCCAGCGGCACGGTGCTCTCCTGACCCACGCGCCCGACTGACCACGCGCCCGACTGACCCACGCGCCCGACTGACCACGCGCGCCCCGGACTAGCCGACGCGGTAGCCGGCAGAACCGAGATCGGCGACGAGTTCCTGACAGTGTTCAGTGCCCCGGGTCTCCAGGCTCAGAGCGATCACCACGTCGCCGAGCGCCAGGCTGCCCGAAACCCGGGAGTGTGACACGTCGACCACGTTGGCGCCCAGGCCGCCGACCCGCGCCAGCAGAGCGGCCAGCTCACCCGGCCGGTCCGGCATGATCACCCGCAACGCCAGGAACCGGCCACCGGCGCCCAGGCCGTGCTGGATGAGGTGCATCAGCAGCAGCGGGTCGACGTTGCCACCGGAGAGCACCGCGCAGATCGGACCGGGGTGGTGCACCGGAGGCTGCAGCAGCGCGGCGACGGCGACCGCACCGGCGGGCTCCACCACCAGCTTGGCGCGTTCCAGGCACAACAGCAGGGCCTGGGACAACGCCTCCTCCCCCACCGTCAGCACCTCGTCGACCAGTTCTGAGACGTGGGCGAAGGTCACCGCACCGGGTTCGGCGACGGCGATGCCGTCGGCCAGGGTGCGCGGTGTGCGCATCCGCACCGGCAGACCGGCGGCGAGCGAAGCCGGCCAGGCGGCCGCCCCCTCGGCCTGCACGCCGATCACCCGCACGTCCGGTTTGACGCCCTTCACCGCCGCGGCGACTCCGGCGAGCAAACCGCCGCCTCCGGTGGGCACCACCACGGTGCCGACATCGGGGAGTTGTTCGAGTATCTCCAGACCGACGGTGCCCTGACCCGCGACGACGTCGGGATGGTCGAACGGGTGGATGAACACCGCCCCGGTCTGCTCGGCGAACTCGCGCGCCGCGGCGAGGGACTCCTCGAACACCTCACCGACCTGGTGCACGACCGCACCGTAACCGCGGGTCGCGGCGAGCTTGGGCAGCGCCGCGGCCACCGGCATGAAGACCGTCGCCGTCGTGCCCAGCCTGGCGGCCGCCAGCGCCACGCCCTGCGCATGGTTGCCAGCGCTGGCCGCCACCACCCCACGCGCCCGCTCGGTCGCGGAAAGCCGCTGTATCCGCACATAGGCGCCTCGGATCTTGAAAGAACCGGTACGCTGAAGGTTCTCGCACTTGAGGTGGACCGGGACGCCGCAGCGCTGTTCGAGTACCCGGAAGTCGGCCAACGGAGTTCGCCGAACCACCCCCCGAAGCATCTCCTGCGCGGCCCTGATCTCATCGAGGCCGACCAACTCCATAGCCGGTGATCCTGCCAGGTCCACAGCAGTGCGACCCCGGCGCGATCCCGGCGGAGCGTGCCGAGCGGGGAGTAGGGTCGAGTCCGGCAGGGTGTCTAGGAGGTGGGAATGGGCCGCAGCGCCCAGTGGATGCCGATCGCGGTGACCTCGGCAGTGGCCGCCCTGCTGGCCTGCGCGGCGGTGTTGACCGCCAACGAGGCGGCGTGCCCCGAACCAGGAAACTACGTGGTCGCACCCGGCGGGGTTCATCTGGTCGGTGGCTGCCTGAAGCGGGACGACCTCCCGGTCGCACCACCACC
>DASXOV010000165.1:0-4941 GCA_036494005.1 Pseudonocardiaceae bacterium
ACCACCCACCCGCACACCACCACACGACGACCCACGATCGGGCTGAGCAACGGACACGGTTCCCCCTCTCGGCGGACACACCGGGCTCCGATCATTGCACTCTAGGCCAGATAGCGGAACATTCCATCACCGCTTTTCTGGCCTGGCCCGGCAGGCGTGACCCTGCGTAACCAGTCCCGGCAGCAGAGTGCCGCCACACCGCGGGTGGTCCGCTCAGCGGTCCGGCGGGGGTGGGGCGGGGGTGTCGCGGGCGCGGGGCGGGGCTCAGTATCGGTAGTGAGGTGGCTTGTAGGGCCCCTCGACATCCACCCCGATGTACTCGGCCTGGTCCTTGGACAGCTTGGTCAACTGCCCGCCCAGCGCCTCGACATGGATCCGGGCGACCTTCTCATCGAGTACCTTGGGCAGGGTGTAAACCTCGTTGTCGTACTCGTCGCGCTTGGTGAACAACTCGATCTGCGCGATCACCTGATTCGAGAATGAGTTCGACATCACGAAACTCGGATGCCCGGTCGCGTTACCCAGATTCAGCAACCGTCCCTCCGACAATACGATGACCGTATGCCCGTCCGGGAACGTCCACTCATCCACCTGCGGCTTGATGACCAGGCGCCGCGCCCCGGACCGCCGTTCCAACCCCGCCATATCGATCTCATTGTCGAAATGCCCGATGTTGCCCAGGATCGCCTGATGCTTCATCGCCGCCATGTGCTCGACGGTCACAATGTCCTTGTTGCCTGTCGCGGTGATCACCACGTCGGCCTTGCCGACCACATTGTTCAGGGTGTCCAGCGAGTACCCGTCCATCATCGCCTGCAGTGCACAGATCGGATCCGCTTCGGCCACCACGACCCGCGCCCCCTGTGCCCGCAATGACTCCGAGCAACCCTTACCCACGTCCCCGTACCCGCACACCACAGCAAGCTTTCCGGCCAGCAGCACATCCACTGCCCGGTTGATGCCGTCCACCAGCGAGTGCCGGCATCCATACTTGTTGTCGAACTTGCTCTTCGTCACCGAGTCATTCACATTGATCGCGGGGAACAACAATTCACCCGCCGCCGCCAGCTGATACAGGCGATGCACCCCGGTGGTGGTCTCCTCGGTCACCCCCCGGATCTCGTCCCCGATCGCGGTCCACTTGCCCGCCTGGGCGGCCAGCGAGGCCCGCAACACCTCCAGGAAGACCTTCCACTCCTCGGAGTCGTCCTCCTCCGGAGTCGGCACCACTCCCGTCTTCTCCCACGCGACGCCCTTGTGCACCAGCAGCGTCGCATCCCCCCCGTCGTCCAGAATCATGTTCGGGCACTGGCCGTCCGGCCAGGTCAGCATCCGCTCCGTGCACCACCAGTACTCCGCGAGCGACTCCCCCTTCCACGCGAAGCACGGCACCCCCTTCGGTTCATCCTGGCTGCCGTGGGGGCCCACCACCACTGCCGCCGCCGCGTGGTCCTGGGTGGAGAAGATGTTGCACGACGCCCATCGGACCTCGGCGCCCAGACTCACCAGCGTCTCGATCAGCACCGCCGTCTGCACCGTCATGTGCAACGACCCGGAAATCCGGGCCCCCCGCAGCGGAAACACCTCTGCATACTCACGCCGCAACGTCATCAAACCCGGCATCTCGTGTTCCGCGAGCCGGATCTCCCGCCTGCCGAAGTCAGCCAGACCCAGATCAGCTACCGCAAAATCAAGATCACCGGCACTGTGCAGCCTGCTCTCCGCACCGGACGCGACTGTCGTCATGGAAATGCTCTCCTTCAAGAAAAACGTTGAAAATCGAGTTCAGGACGTTGGAAATCAAGCCGGCAGGTGGCCTGCCACCTCGTCGGCGCAGGCGCGGCCGTAGGCTTCGGTGAACCGTTCGAGGAACGATTCACGTTCGAGCTGGTGTTCCTGGGTTCCGACCGATTCGATCACCAGCGTGGCCAGCATGCAGCCCACCTGGGCGGCTCGCTCGTCGCCGACACCCCACTTGACTCCGGCCAGGAACCCGGCCCGGAACGCGTCACCGACACCGGTCGGGTCCGCCTTGGCGTGTTCCTGCGGCGGCGTCACCGAGACGGCCGGCTCCCCCGGCCGTTGCACACTCACGCCCTTGGCGCCTCTGGTCATCACCGCGACGTCCACTCGCGCCACGATATCCTCGGTCGACCAGCCGGTCTTGCGTTCCAGCAGACCTCGTTCGTACTCATTGGTGAACAGATAGGCCGCCCCTTCCACGAGCTGCCTGATCTCGTCGCCCTGGAGACGGGCCAGCTGCTGGGAGGGATCGGCGGCGAACGGGTAGCCGTGATCGCGGCACTCCTGGGTGTGCTGGAGCATCGCGGCCGGGTCACACGGTCCGATGACCACGAGATCGGCACCACCGAGCCGGTCGACGATCGCCTTGAGCTCGATGTCGCCCGACTCGCTCATCGCGCCCGCGTAGAACGAGGCGATCTGGTTCTGGTCGGAGTCGGTCGTGCACAGGAACCGCGCGGTGTGTTTGGCCGCCGAGACGTGCACGGCGCTGGTGTCCACTCCGTGCGCGGAGAGCCATTCGCCGTACTCGGCGAAGTCGGCGCCGACCGCGCCCGCCAGCACCGGCCGCTGTCCGAGGCAGCCGAGGTTGAACGCGATGTTGGCAGCCGCCCCGCCACGGCGGATCTCCAGGTCGTCGACCAGGAAGGACAACGAGAGACTGTCCAGCTTGTCGGAGACCAGCTGTTCGGTGAACCTCCCTGGAAAGACCATCAGGTAGTCGGTGGCGATGGAACCGGTGACGACGATGCTCACGACGGCCTCCTCAGGCAGATGCTCACGACGGCCTCCTCGGACAGGTGACTCAGACAGCGGCCGACCGCGTACCACCGGTCACGGCGGGCAGTCCGGCAGCCTCGCGCAGTGTGTCGGCCAGGTCGGTGCGTTCCCAGGTGAAGTCGGGATCGTTGCGGCCGAAATGGCCGTAGGCGGCGGTCTTACCGTAGATCGGCCGGTGCAGCCGCAGGTAGCTCCGGAAGGCCGCCGGACGCAGGTCGAAGTGCTCGCCGACCAGCTTCTCGATGGTCGTGCGGGGTACCTGCTCGGTACCGAACGTCTCCACGAGCAACGACAGCGGCCGGGCGACACCGATCGCGTAGGCCACCTGCACCTCCGCCCGGTCGGCGAGACCGGCCGCCACCACGTTCTTGGCCACGTAGCGGGCCGCGTATGCCGCGGAACGGTCCACCTTGGACGGATCCTTGCCCGAGAACGCCCCGCCCCCGTGCCGGGCGAAACCACCGTAGGTGTCGACGATGATCTTGCGGCCGGTCAGCCCGGCGTCACCCACCGGCCCGCCGATGACGAACCGGCCGGTGGGGTTGACGTAGAGGTTGCGCGCGAGTTCCGCCTCGTCGTAGAAGTCGGCGGGCAACTCCGCCAGCACGACCTGCTCCCACAGGTCCGCTCGGATCTGGTCGGAGCCGGCATCCTCGGCATGCTGGGTGGAGATCAGCACCTTCTCGACACCCACCGGCACGCCATCTCGGTAACGGACAGTCACCTGCGTCTTGCCGTCCGGCCGCAGGTAGGGCAGCGACCCGTCCTTGCGCACCTGAGCCAGCCGCTTGGAGAGCCGGTGGGCCAGCGCGATCGGCATCGGCATCAGCTCGGGAGTCTCGTTCGTGGCGTAACCGAACATCATCCCCTGGTCACCCGCACCCGCGCTGTCCAGCTCGTCCTCGGACAGCCTCCCCCGGCGCTCGGCCGCCATATCGACGCCCTGTGCGATGTCGGGCGACTGCTTGTCCAACGCGGTCATCACCGCGCAGCTGTGCCCGTCGAAACCGTAGACGCCGTCGTCATAACCGATGTCACAGATCGTGTCGCGCACGATCTGGGTGTAGTCCAGCAGGCCAGGGGTGGTGATCTCACCGGCCAGCACGACCATCCCCGTGGTGATCAACGTCTCACACGCAACGCGAGAGTTCGCGTCCATCGCCAGCGCCTCGTCCAGCACGGCGTCGGAGATCTGATCGGCGATCTTGTCCGGGTGTCCCTCCGTCACCGACTCCGAGGTGAACAGGTACTCGTTGGTGTCCATCTGGGTCATCATCGCGCTCCTTGCTCAACGCTCGTTTCCGGGACGGTCAAACGGAATCAGTGCGGGGTCGGATTTCTGCGGACCGCGGCGGTCCCCTGGACCATCGCGCAAAGCTTCGCCCTGGCGACATCAGCGGGCAGGTGGCGCAGCCGAAAGGGTATCCAATACCCGGCGAGGGCGCGCAGTGACGAGAGTGGCGGGGAACAGTCAACGGGGCACCACTCATGAATCCATCAGCACCCAGATCCGCGCGGTCCGGTCACTGCTGACGGTGGCCAGCCGGTTCCCGTCCGGGCTGAACGCCACCCCCCATACCTGGTCCGGGTGGGTGACGGTGGCGAGTTCCGCTCCACTGGCGACGTCCCAGACCCGTGCGGTGCGGTCCTGGCTGGCGGTGGCCAGCCAGCACCCGTCCGGGCTGAAAGCCACCTTCAGGACCCCGCCGTCGTGCCCGACCTCCAGCAGCTGCTCACCGAGTGCGGCATCCCAGATCCGCGCGGTGCCGTCGTCGCTGGCGGTGGCCAGCCGGCGCCCGTCCGGGCTGAACACCACTCCCCACACCACGCTGTCATGCCTGACCTTGGCGAATTCCCGCCCGTCGGTGGCATCCAGCACCCGTGCGGTCCGGTCGACGCCTGCCGTGGCCAGCCAGCACCCGTCCGGGCTGAACACCAGGCCACGCACCCAGTTGTCGTGCGGAACGTTGAGCAGTTCCTCCCCGCTACCGGTATCCCAGATCCGCGCGGTGCCGTCGTCGCCGGCCGTGGCCAACCGGTCACCGTCCGGGCTGAACGCCGCCCCCCACACCTGGCCGTCGTGGGAGAACTTGAGCAGTTCCTCCCCGCTGACAGCATACCAGATCCGCGCGGTGCCGT
>DASXOV010000166.1:0-3294 GCA_036494005.1 Pseudonocardiaceae bacterium
GCCCGCGCTCTCGGCGGGACGGTCCGCCTGCCGCATCCGGTGCCATGGCCACATGAGGTGATCACCGGCCCTGGTTGATCCGCGTGTTGATCTTGCCGATCTCGGTCACGTACCGCCTGCGCTCGCCGTGCTCCAGATCGAGGATGTCGTCCAGCCGCCAGTGGAAGTGGTACGCCATGTACGCGACCTCCTCGTAGAGCCGATCGGGTGCGTACGTCACGATTCCCCCAGGCGCCCACCGGCGACGTCGACGGTGAACCGGTGCTTGCACTCCGGGCAGGTCACTGCGGCCTTGGTGTGGCCTTCGGTGTTGATCCGCCGGTAGAAGTCCTGCAGGAATGCGAGATCCGAAGCGAACAGATCCTCGATGATTCCGGCGTGCACGTCGGTGATCGTGCCGAGCCGGGGGATCACCCGGCCCAGCAGCACCACGGTGAGGAATGCGGGATTTTCCCGGACCCGATCGTCGCGCAGCGGGATCAGCTCATCCCGCGCGGTGGCCAACCGCATCACTCCGGAACGATGCACCGTACCCGAGTCGTCCACGTAACCACGAGGAAGCTCGAAAGGGAACTCCGTGCACAGCGTCTCGCGGTGCTCGGTTTCGGCGGCCGCTGTGGTGCGTTGCGCCTCTCCGAGGTCCACCGCGCTCAGACCTCGTCGCATCACTCGACGTTCATCTCCTCATAGGTGATCACGAGTTTCTCGGTGAGCACGGCCGTGTCACCGGCCTTGAGGCTGCCGATCTCCAGGCTCTTGGGCCATGCATTGGTCAGCGTGTAGCGCTTGATTGGTTTTCCCTCATAATCGAAGACGATGATCGCACCACCCTTGCGGGCGGAAGGCATCTTTCCGAAGCGCGAATCTTTGATCCACGTCTCGAAAGCCTTGTCCTCGGTGAGGCCACGAGTCAACGTGACTTCACCGGCCTTCGGCCTGCCGGGGAGCTTCTTCACCATGTACTTGCCGTCGTGGCTGTTCTGCTTCAACTCGATGACGTCCTGCTCCATCTTGAGCCCGCTGACCTCAGTGATCTGCTTGATCATCACACCGCCGAAGTCGAGACCGAAGGAGTGGCCGACCGAGGTGTCGAGATCTGGGAGTGGCATGGTTCCCTACCCGCCTTTCGCTGATTATTCGCTGACGATGCTGGTGCCACCGGAGAACTGCGCCAGCCGGAAGATGACGAATTCGGCAGGCTTGACCGGTGCGACACCGATCTCGCAGAGAACTTGGCCCGCGTCGATAGCCTCGGCCGGGTTGGTCTCCCGGTCACACTTGACGTAGTAGGCCTCGTCCGGAGTCAACCCGAACAGTGCGCCCTTACGCCACTCCATGACCAGGAAGGCGGCGATGGTGCGGCGGATCCGCGCCCACAGCGCATCGTCGTTCGGCTCGAAAACGACCCACTGGGTCCCGTCGAGAATCGATTCCTCAAGGTAGTTGAACAGCCGTCGTACGTTGAGATAGCGCCACGCGGGATCCGATGACAGAGTGCGGGCACCCCAGACGCGCAGGCCGCGGCCAGAGAAGGCCCGAATGCAGTTGATCCCGACCGGATTGAGCTGATCGTGCTCGGCCTTGGTGATCTGGGTTTCCAGCGCGATCGCCCCGCGGATCACCTCGTTCGCCGGAGCCTTGTGCACGCCCCGGGTGTCGTCGTTGCGGGCCCAGATGCCGGCCATATGCCCACTGGGAGGTACGAAGATGTTCGTACCGCTCAAGGGGTCGAACACCTTGGGCCACGGGTAGTACAGGGTGGCGTACTTGGAGTCGTAACCGGTGGTGTCGACCCGCCATTCCTTGATCTGCTGCGCATTGAGGCTTGGTGGCGGATCGAGGATGGCCATCCGGTCGCCCATCAGCTCGCAGTGCGCGATCATGGCGATCTGAACGGCCTGCACGCCCTCGGCGTCGATGACGCCCTGCTGGTAGGCGCTCATGAGATCGGGCACAGCCAGCATGGTGACCTCGTCGACGGCTTCCAGACCGCCGAAACCGGTGCGCTGGGCCACGTCACCCACGTAGTCGCCGGCATTGAGATGGGCCGGGACCGGCGGCGGAGGTGCGGCTGGCTGCAACGTGACGCTGGCCTTGTCCGGCTTGGCGAGCGCGGCACCGGTGCCGATCTCTTCGATCTTGATGAGCTTGGAGCGCTCGGTCACCGCGGTGACCACGTTGTCCTTGCCCTTCGTGGTGGTCACCGGGTCGAAGGTCTCCTCAATCTTGCTGCCGCGCTTGACCACCAGCTTGAAACTGCCCTCGGGCGCATTCTCGGCCGCCGAGTCGGAGACCTGCACGGTGATGTTGGCGGTGTTGCCCGCACCACTGTCGAGCGCGCTCACCCGGTAGCCGCCGAGCGTGGCCTGCGACCCCTCGGTCAGTTCCTTCTTCTTCGCGCCGGCTCCCCTGCCGTCGGCGGCCCCGTTACCCCCGATGCGCACGATGTAGCAGGCACCGCCGCCGTTGAGGAAGTAGCCATAGACGGAGTGCGCGAGGTAGGAACCCTCGACGAACTCCCCGAAGGTCTGGGTGAACTGGTTCCAGTTGGTGACCAGCGTGGGGGTGTTGTACGGGCCTTGTGCGGCGAGTCCGACGAAGGCGGCCACCGCCGTGCCCACACCCTCGATCGGCCGGGAACCGGCCTCGACTTCCTCGACGTACACGCCCGGCGAGAGATACGTGGGCATACCTGACCTCCTCATCGACCCGGATCGGTCTTGAAGGTCAGCGTGGCTCTATCGGGCGCCGCAGATAACGGCTGCTCGGACCCCCCAACGGGAAGCCTTACCTTCACGATGAGGCAGTCCATTATCACTGCCCTTCCAGGCAACCGAACCTGCCCGACAGGGTGCGCGACCACAGCCTCCGCTCGCGCGCCGCTACGCGGGACGGTATGCGCATGTCAACCGCCAACGGCCAGGCGACCCCCTCGCCGTCGCTGCCGCAGGTCGACTGGGCAGCGCCCCATGACGACGCCGTTACCCAGCTCGAGCGCCAACTCGTCCGGGGAAGCCACTTCGCCCAGGCCGCTCTGGACAAGCTCCAAGCCCGGCTGGCAAGGACGGAGGCATCCCTCGGCACGCTGCACGAGCTGTTGCTGGCGGCCGGGCTGCTCGCCATGGAAGAGGCCGAGCCCTCGGAGCCCGTCGCCGATTCCTCCGCTGAGGACGAGGATACTTCCCTCGCGGATTCTTCCCCCGGTCCAGACGACGACGGCGAACCTTCTGCCGCGCCGGAGGACGACGGCGATATGTCGCCGATGGTTTCGGCGAACTGGCCAGGCATCGCGTT
>DASXOV010000167.1:0-10700 GCA_036494005.1 Pseudonocardiaceae bacterium
CGCATCGAACATAGGGTATGGGGCGACGCGTACCGCTCAGGCCACATAGCCGCGAGCCAGGCCCACATCGGGACGCTGGAAGCCGAAGCGACCGTCATCCGTGAATATCAGCCATCAATGCTGCCGAGCATTGTGCAAACCGTCGCCTACGCCCGAGAGATGCTCACGGCACCAGGTGGCCCGGTTCTCGTCGGCGCGACTCCGGACGCCATCGAGGAGCTGATCGCTGAACGGATCAAGCGTCAGGCGCTGCTGTACGAGCCAGGGCGGCAGGTGCAGATCGTGCTCGGACAGGCCGCGTTGACGGTGCATTTCGGTTCGGTGGACACACTGATCGGCCAGCTCGACCGACTCGTGACCCTCGCCGGCCTCGCCTCGGTCGACCTCCGGGTACTGCCCAGCGTTGCGCCCTCACCCATCCTGCCGCTCGCCGGATTCAGCATCCATGATGACACGACGTTATGGCTGGAGACAGTGACGCGGGAGGTGCGGTACACCGATCCCGAGGAAGTCACTGCGCACGCAAAGGCGTTCGAGCTTGCTCGTCAAGGTGCCGCGGCCGACGCCGACGCCGTTGCCCTCATCCAACGCATTGCCGCAGAGCTGCGGGCTTGACCTGGTTTTTCTCGGCACCGGACAGAGCGCGGTGTGTGACGCCGAGAACCCTGCGCCGCGTGCTCAGGGAGTGAGCACCGCGGGCAGCTCGCCGGGGTGGACGATGGTCAGGCGTTGGGTGGCTCGGGTCAGGGCGACGTAGAGATCGTTGAGCCCGCGGGGTGACTCGGCCAGGATCGCCGCCGGGTCGACCAGCACCACGGCGTCGAACTCCAGGCCCTTGACGGCGGCCACGCTCAGCACCGTGACCGTGGCGTCGAGGTCGCCGTCGGCCGCACCGCCCGCGCCGGGTACCCCCGCCTCGACCAGTTTGCCCAGCTCGGCCACCTGCGCGGCGGGCGCCAGCACCGCCACCCGGCCATCGGGCACCGCGGCGACCTCGGCGACGACCACGTCGGGCAGCTCCGCGGCCAGCGCCGACACGGCGACGAAACGGGGCGCGATGCCGGTGCTGCGCACCGACTGCGGCGGGGTGATGCCGACGTCGAGCGCCGCGAGCACCCGATCGGCCAGCTCCGCGATCTCGGCGGGGTTGCGGTAGTTGATGGTCAGCTGCTCCAGCCGCCACCGGTCCGCGACGTAGGGGCTGAGCACCTCGTGCCAGGAGTTCGCACCGGAACGGTCGCCGGTCTGCGCGATGTCGCCCACCACGGTCATCGACCGGCTGGGGCAGCGCCGCATGAGCACCCGCCAGGCCATCGGCGACAGTTCCTGCGCCTCGTCGACGATGATGTGGCCGTAGGTCCAGGTCCGGTCGGCGGCGGCGCGTTCGGCGGTGCTGTCGTAGCGGCGGGACCGCTGCCGGTCGGCCAGCCGGTCGGCGTCGATCAGGTCGGTGGCGCGCAGCAGCTCGGGGTCCAGGTCCTCCTCCAGGTCGAGGATGTCCAGCACGCCCTGGGCGTACTGCAGCTCCTCCCGCAACGCGGCGGCCTCCCGGGCGGCCTGCTCGCTGCCGTCGGAGCCGAGCAGCTCGGCGGCCTCGTCCAGCAGTGGCACGTCGGCCGGGGTCCACACCTGGTCCGGGTCGGTGCCCGGGGCGGGAGCGGGGCGGCCCAGCAGGTCGCGCTGCTCGGGGCGCAGCAGCCGCTGGGTGGCGGCGGCCAGCCGATGCGGCGAACCGTAGAGATCGGTGAGCAGTTGCTCAGCGCTCAGCATCGGCCACAGCTCGTCCAGGGCGGCGGTGAGCTCGGCGCTGTCGCGCAACTCGGCCCGGATGTCGGCGATGTCCCCGGAGTCGAGCAGCTCCCGGCCCAGCCCCCGGGCCACCTGGTCGGCCAGCCCCGCCACCACTTCACGGTGGAAGATCGGTTTCGCCTCGTTGTGCGGGCGGCGGGCGCGCCGGGCGCGGGTGCGGGCCTGCGTGGTCACCTCCCGGTCCAGGACGATCTGCTGCCCCTCGATCGGCAGCGCGATGGGCGTGGCGGGAACCATCTGCCGGTCCCGTACCGCGGCGGCGATCACCTTCACCATCTCGGCACGACCCTTGACCGCGGCGGCCTCGACCGGCTCCACACCACGGGCATGCGTCCCCGGGTGCAGTTCGGCGACCGTGGACAGCAGCACGCTGGTCTCGCCCAGGGACGGCAGCACCTGCCCGATGTAGCGCAGGAACGTGGCGTTGGGCCCGACCACCAGCACCCCCCGCTTGGCCAGCTGCCTGCGATGCGTGTAGAGCAGATAAGCCGCCCGGTGCAGCGCGACGGCGGTCTTGCCGGTACCCGGTCCGCCCTGCACCACCAGCACGCCCTGGGGCTTCGCTCGGATGATCCGGTCCTGCTCGGCCTGGATGGTCGCGACGATGTCGGACATCCGGCCGGTGCGGCCCGCGGTCAGCGCGGCCATCAGGGCCGCCTCGCTGGTCAGCGCGATTCCCGCGCTCTGTTTCGTGGGATCGGCCCCGGCCGAATCGAGATCGAGCACCTCGTCGTCGATGGCGAGCACCGTGCGGCTGCGGGTTCTGATGTGCCTGCGCCGCCGCACCCCTTCCGGGGCGGCGGCCGTCGCGGTGTAGAACGGCCGGGCCGCGGGCGCGCGCCAGTCGATCAGCAGCGGCTCGTAGTCCCGGTCCTCGTCGAGCAGGCCGAGGCGGCCGATGTAGCGCCGCTCCTCGCCGTCCGGGTCGCCTGCGACGTCCGGGTCGCCTGCGATGTCCAGCCGTCCGAAGCACAGGCCCTGCTCGACGCCGTCCAGCGCGGCGAGCTGATCGCTGTACATGGCGGCGGCGACGTCCCGCTCGCTGCGGCCCTGCGGGGTGCCGGTGGTGGCACCGCGGAGCACCTCCGCGAGCCGGCGCGCGGTGTAGCGGCGACGTTCGTCGAGCCGGCCGTAGAGCATGGAGACGTAGTCCTGCTCCGCGGCCAGGCTGTCGACGCTGGATGGCGGTGTTGGGGAAACCGACACGCGAGGCATCCACCTTCTGCGACGGGACGGCGCGCTGCGCGCCGAGGGATATTCGGGCGGACCGGTGGGTGGCCGCCGACGTTCAACAACGCCGACGTTCAACAGACGCTGACGTTCAACAGACGCTGACGTTCAACGATGCCGACGCTCAACGATGCCGACGTTCCACAGTATCGACGTTCCAAAATATCAAGGTTCCCGGTCGAGCCGCCCCTGAGTGGACACGACTTCAACCGATATAGATACGTCCGGTGTACGGCTCACCGGCCAGCGTGGGCAGACGGGTCCACCCGGAGCGGCGCACCTGCTCGACGTGCAGGTCGACCAGGCCCACCGGGTGCAGGTACACCACCTGCTCGACGTGGCCCCACCCCAGTGTCGGTGCACCGGACGGTACGAGCTCGGACGGCAGCTCGACGAAGCGGGCGGTGCGATCCACCTGTACGAGGGTGCCACCGTTGGGCGCGAAGGTCGCGTTGTCCTTGATGGCGCCCTCGATGCCGTCGCCCGCTCGCAGCCGGAAGGCCGGTGCCTGGGCGATGCCGTCGCGCAGCGCGATCTGGTCGGCGCAGGGCCACAGCCCGGCGGAGACCTGGTCGGCGAACACCGGCCGGCCGGCGATCATCGCGGCGGCCGCGCGCGGTGCGGTCAACCGGGGTGCCGCCATGGCCAGCCAGCTGCCCGGCCCGGGAGTCCGGTCCTCGGCGACCACCCGCACGGCGGCAGGCGAATCCAGGCCGGTGTCGGCCAGCGCGACGGTGAGCTGGGTCCAGTCGGCCGTGGTCCCGGCCGGGGGCAGCCGCAGGCTACGGATCCGCTCCGGGTGGGCCGGACTTCCGGTCGCCACCTGCACGGTGATCCGCTGCTCCGCGCCGAGGTCGCCGGCCAGGGGCACGACCAGCCGGTCGTCACCGACCGGGCCGGGCAGCGGGTACCACGGGGTGGTCACGGTGCCGGTGCCCGCACCATCGGCGACGTGGTCCTGCCACACCTCGGGTGCCGCGGCGCCGGCGAGCAGTACTCCGCTGTCCGGGACACTGCTCGGTGGCGGGCCGACGTCCGGCGCCGCCGCCTGGCGCATGTCCCCGGTCAGCGCCCCGGCGCCCACGGGCGCGCCGAGACCGGGCCGGGTATCGGCGACGACCTGCACGGCGGGAGCCAGCCCGCACGGTCGGCCGAGGAGGGCGCGCAGGTTCATCAGCGCCACCGACGTGCCGGGGAACTGACGCACCGGTGCCACGACGAACACCGCGAGCATCAGCACCACCCCGAGACTGGTCGCGGTCACCAGCACCGCCCGATCCGGCCCCGGCCCTCGCCTGCGCCGGGCCCACCACCAGCCCAGTCCGGCGATGGCGACCCAGAGCAGCGGGTTGCGCAACGCCAGCGGCCCGATCGACGGGGTCAGCAGGCTCAGCAGGTACGGGGTACCGAGCTGGGTGTGGTCCCCGAACGGCTGGCCCCAGTCCGACAGCGGACGCCACAGATTCGGGCCCGCGAAGCTGATCGCCGCGGCGGCCACCAGGCCGGCGGTGCCGATCGCGACCGCGGCCGGGCCCGCTCGGCGCGGCAGTGGTGAGCGGATCAGCGCGGCGGCCAGCAGCAGGGTGGCGGGTGCGGCGACCGCGCCGAAGTGGTTCACCCATTTCGTCGGGGTCAGCGCCATGGCGGCCAGGCCCAGTGTGGTGATCAGCCCGGCGTCGCTGAGCAGCCGGCCGCTGCGCCCACCGGTCCCGGCGGCCCTGCTCGTCCCGGTGGCGCCGCGCCGACCGGCCGCCACCGCGGCGGCCAGCAGCACGGCCAGGGTGAGCAGCACCGGCAGCCGCTTGTCCCACGATCCCCGGTCGTCGGATCCGAGCAGGTTCGCGTAGTGCAAGTACTCCTCGTACCAGGGGTGCTGGCGGTAGTACCACCGGTGCACTGTTGTGGATTCGAGCACGTCGCCGAGGGTGGCGTCGGCGAAACCGAGCGGTACCACGATCGAGGCGGCCGCCCCGGTCAGCAGCACCGCGCCCACCCGGTTCGCCAGGTCCGCGGCTCGCCACCACTGCCACAGCCACGGCAGGCACAGCGTCAGCGGCGCGACGGCGATCAGGCCGGTGGGCGCGACAGTGATGGTCAGCGCGGCAGCCGCGGTCGCCGCCGCGAACACCCCCATCGAGCGCCGCCGCCGGGCCAGTTCGGCCAGCACCAGCACCACCGCGGTGCCCAGCGCGATCAGTGGCTCGGGCCGCAGCGTCATGCCGTAGGCCAGCCACCACAGCAGGAACGCGGCGGCTACCGCCCAGGGCACCGCTGCCCGGCCGCCTGCCGGTCGCTGGGCCACCTGTCCCAGCACGGTCGCGACCAGTACCCGCAGCAGCGCGTAGCCGGCCAGTCCGTAGGCCAGTGGCACCAGCCGCAGCCAGCCCAGGCTCCATCCGTTGCCGAAGCTCTGCCCGAACGCGCCCCAGGCCTGCATCACGTACTGGCTGGTGGAGAACGGGTTCTCGGTGACGTTGAACTGGTAGATGGCGTTGCCGATGTAGCCCGAGTCCATCGCGTTGCGGGCCATCAGCAGGTACCACGAGTCGTCGATGTTGATCGGGGCGAGCACCACCCAGACCGCCGACGCGACCAGCACCACCCCGTCCGCCCAGGACAGTCGCGGCCGGACCAGCCCGGGCCCGGTCCCGCGCCAGCGCCGCCAGGCCAGCAGGAGCAGGGCGAGCAGCGCGAGACCGTGCCCCACCAGTAGTCCGGTCTTCAGCGGGGTGGGGCTGGACTGGTAGCGCGCGTCGGTGTGCAGTTGCACGGAAAGCCCGCGCGCCTGCCCTTCGGCGTCGGTCTGCAACTCGGCGACCTGGGGAACCAGCAGGCCGGGCCGGGTGGCGATCGCCGCACCGTCGCGCGACACCCGGACCCCGCCCGCGTCGGCGAGCACGTGGTAGGAACAGTCCCCGGACGGCAACGGCTCGCTGGCCACGACGGCACCCGACGCGCTGACCGTCACGGTGTTCTGGGTAGCGGCCTTCTGGGCGACGGCCACCACCAGGCCCGCACCCGGCGGGCTGTCCGCCCAGGGCGGCAGGGTGCGCAGCGCTTCCCCACCCCCGGGGCGGGCGGCCAGCGCCCGGAGGGTGGTGCACGCAACGGTGGCCCGCAGCTGCAACGGACGGTAGGGCGAAAGCGGGAGCACCGTGGACACCGGCTGTTCCCCGGCCCGGGGCCAGCTCACCACCGGGTCGTCGACGGTCACCGGGGCCAGCACAGCGAGCACCCCGAGCACGCCGGTGAGCAGCGCCAACGCCGCCACGGTCCACCCGGTCCAGTGATCACGGCGCCCAGCGGGTTCCCGGCGAGGGTCGGAGGTAGCGGCGCTCGGCACGGCGGAAGACTACGGCCGCCGACCACACCCAGCGACGGCCGGTGTCGCATATACCGCGGCGGAGCAACCCGACAGTGTCGACTCGCGTCCGGGAGAATGCGTAAGCGTTACGGATAACCCCCGTCGTCGATGGTTACTGATTCCATGTGATGGGTAGCCCGATACGGGTAGCGGGATTTGTTGTTCAAGGGAGAGGAGCAGGTACATGCCTGGAGACCAGGCTGCTGCCCTCACACGTCCAGGTAACCGACGGTCGGCACCACCGCCGCGGTATCGGGGGACGCGGTATCGGGGGATTTGCCGGCGAGACGCTCAGCGCCCCCGTACAACAGCGGCAAGGCGCCCACCACATCCCTGCCGATCCGGTTGAGGCGCAGCACACCAGGTCCGACCACACTGGCCTGCATGCCGATTGTCTTCAGGCCCTGCAAGCAATCGTCGAGATGGGACGCAATGCGGCTGAGTAACGCACCGGTGGCGAACAGGTAGATCGCCAGAACCGCGGTCATCAATGCGATGACGAGTACCGACAAGACGACGAGACTCATTTCTGTTCCTTTCCAATCAGGGTCCGGACTCCAGGCCTCGGGTCAGCGCCACGCGGGCGGGCCACCAAGCCGCCCGTCGCTGCTGTGCCCCCTCGGCGTCGGTCTCGCGGTGGACACGGCCATGCCGCCAGCGAGCCAGCCGGGACGGGCGTCGCGCCCGGAGCGTTCAGCCGGCCGGGACAGCGAGCAGTCCGACCGGGCGAAGAGTTCCCGTTGAACCGCATCGGCAGCCACCCGTCCGGCGACAGTGATCACTCAGACTGTATGGTGCGTCCAGCACAAGCGGATAGTCAAGACATTTTGTTCCGCATATGCGGTTATCTTTCTACATAGAATCCGTAAGTGCGAGATTGAGTCACGGCGCGGAACCCTGGCTGGCGCTACTTGTTCCCGTGGGTTTCGCGGTGTCCGGCGGGGTCGAAGCGGGTGCGCAGGGTGAACGCGCCGGGCCTCGGGCCGTGGCGCCGGAGCTGCCGCAAGCGGGCGAGCGCGTCGGCCGGGGTGGGGCGAGTACCGGCGGGGACCCACCACAGCACCGTGCTGGGCTGGGTGATCCGGTCGAACCATTCGCCGCGCCTGCGCACATAGTGGCCGTGCGCGCTGCGGTAGATGTAGTGGTGCAGCGGCTGGTAGGACTTCCAGACCGACAGGTTGATGATCAGCAGCGGGTCGCCGGTGGTGTCGGCCAGGCTGACGTGCCCATCGTCAGTGGCGTAACGCCAGACGAAGCCGGGCGAGCGTTCGGCAAGCCGGTTGATCCGGTCCAGCGCGGCGATGAACTCCCCGACTTGCGGGGAGTCGGGCGGGTAGCGCAGCCGGGACAGGTTGGCCTGCGCCAGGTGATTGCGGGCGGTGGTCACACCGGTCCGGGTGCGGGGGCGGCGAGCGCGACGGGGTTGCCGTCAGGATCGGCGACGTACGCCACTCGCTGCACCATGGACGTGAAGGCTACTGCCCGGCGGCCCACGCGGTCAGCAACAGCAGATCCCAGACGTAGCAGACGTGGTTCGCATCGAGGTTCGCTCGTGACCGCATCACGATGCGCTAAACTTGATGCATGAGAACCACGGTCTCGCTGGATGATGATGTCGCCACCGCAGTACAACGGCTGAGGGAGGAACGGAACATCGGCCTGAGCGAAGCGGTGAACGAACTGGCGCGCGCCGGGCTCACCGTACCCACGCAGCGAAAGAAATTCGACCAACGCACGTTTTCCATGGGTGCGCGGATCGATGTGGCGAATATCGGTGATGCGCTCGAATTTCTCGAGGGACCGAGCCACCGCTGATGCTCGTCGATGCCAATCTGCTGCTCTACGCGGTGGACTCGTCCAGTCCGTTCCATCGGCCCGCGTTGACCTGGCTGGAATCAGCGCTCAATGGCGCGCGGCGGGTGGCGCTGCCATGGCAGTCGCTCACCGCGTTCCTGCGGATCAGCACGAACCCCCGCGCGTGGGAGCATCCGCTCGACCCGCACACGGCAGCCGACCTGGTCGCGGACTGGCTCGGCACCGACCCGGTGTGGACACCCGAACCCGGGCCGGGGTACGCGGAGATCCTGCTCGGCATGTGCAGCAAGTACCAGATCCGGGGCAACCTGGTGACCGACGCCCAACTGGCGGCCCTCGCCGTCGAGCACGGGCTGGCCGTCTACTCAGCGGACACCGACTTCGCCCGGTTCACCGAGCTGACCTGGGTCAACCCCATCTCTCCAGACCCTGCCCCCTCGCCGTGACACCCACCCTCACGACAGCTGGCATCGGCACGCCGGGCTGTCGACGATGTGGAGCAGTTCGACGACGTGCAGCGCCACCCGTCGCGCGGCAGCTGACGTCAGACTCCACCATCGACACCGTGATCAGCCCACCATCATCGATCCGCGCACCTGTGGCGGTGGCCTCGGCGTTGGGACCGATAGGCGCCGTTGTCGTGAGCGGTGATCAAGTCCTCCTGCTATGGCGGCACCGATTCACGACGGACCGTTGGGGCTGGGAGGTCCCGGCCGGTCGGTCTGAGGAGGGGGAAGATCCCGCAGAGGCGGTACTGCGGGAAGTGGACGAGGAAACCGGCTACCGCGCGTCGATTGTGGAGCTGACGACATACCAGCCGATGTCTGGCATCAGCGCACACAAATACCGAGTGTTCGCGGTGTCCGATGTCGAGCGTGTCGAGGAACCGGAGAAAGCCGAATCACAGCGCGGAAGTAGTTCAGAGTGCTGTCACGTGGCGCCAAGGCCTGTCATATCGCCGTGTAGTCAGTCCAGTCACGCACCGCATCAAAGTCCTTCTCTGTGAGCCAGTGGCACCACGGCACCCAGTTACCAGACCGACTGCCGGGCTTCCTGATTGGCTGCCGCAGGCCGGACCAGGTGGCTACCTCGATATGCGCTACTTTCAGCGCCTGGATTGCCTCGACAGCGGGCAGGAGATCGCTGTCGTGCGAAACGATGATCGCAGCGTCGTACTCGCCCTGGATCGCGAGCCGGACAATGTCGATTGCCAGCTGAACGTCGATACCCTTCTCGACAGCCGGTGCGTTCGGCCAGTCCTTCGGGTACCGCAGTGGTCTTCGGTGAACGTGCACGAGGTCGTTCCGGCTCCACACGGCAGCCTGTCGATCATTGGCTGCGGCAGAGCCCCGCTGGCGATCTGGGGACGGTCGGCCACGGTAGACATGGACCGCTGCCAGTTCTGAAGACCGGCGTCGTCGTGCGACCAGGAGATCGGCAAGACGACGTGGGTTCACGTGACCGGCTGCGACCGACGTACCCGGTGGCAGAAACCTCGCGTGAGCGCCGAGATGGGTGTTCTGGTAGTCGATGAACACCATCGCCCGGTCCATCTCAGGCTGCCTGCGCAAAAAAGCCCCGCCAGTCCCGGAGGACGGCGGGGATCAATACCCACATGCTAGCAGTGCAGCCGAGCCGCGTCATCAGCATGGAAGACAAGTGGTCGAACATACGTTCGATATTAGCTGAGCTGCCCGACAGTTCCCCATCGCCCAGATGAGGATCAACCTGACGTGCGCCGCTCACATCCCACTTCGGTGGCTGGGTCATCGGGCGAGGAGCGCAACCTGAACCAAGAATTGTCGGCCTCTCGCGCCAGAGTGTCGCCACGCGATCGTGGCTACCGCGTTGTGAGACGCCGGAGCGGCACCTGAGCTGCGGACCCAGTCGCCAGGATCTGTCTGAGGAGGGGATTGCCTGTGTGGGCGCATAGCCGGTCGGAGATCAGCGGCAGGCGGCACGGTTTGGCTGAGCACCTGAGGTCGACCTCGGCGCTGGCCAGGCAGTTCGCCGAGCCGTTCAGGGCTGGTGAGCTTGCAGCGGCGGCGGGTCTGCTGCACGACGCCGGCAAGGCCGCGTGCGTCTGGCAGGACAAGTTGCTCGCCGTGGAGAACACCGGCCGCGCGGTGGGGTGTGATCACAAGACACTGGGTACCCGGTTACTCGTCGCCGCCGGTAGGGAAGCCGCGATGACGATCTTGGGTCATCACGGTGGGCTGACGGACATCGGGAAGCTTCGCGATGCGCGTGATGAGCCGGTGCCGGATGAGGCCGAGACGACGGCGCGGCTGCTCGGGCACGTACCGGAGGCGCAGGACGTCATTGATGGTCCCGTTCTCATACCCGAGGACTGGCGGCGTGATCCGCTGCTGCGGGAGATGGGGATCCGATTGGTCTTCTCGGCGTTGGTGGACGCGGACCACCTGGACACCGCGGCGCACTTCCAGGGGCTGGACTCGCCCGTCATCGCGTCGCCTGCGGA
>DASXOV010000168.1:0-13689 GCA_036494005.1 Pseudonocardiaceae bacterium
CCCGGCCCACCGGACTGCTGGACGCCAAGGTCGACCTGCTTCGCCGGCTCCGGCCCGACGTCGCCCTGCTCCAGGAGACCAGCCGGTCGGTCTACCGCGCGCTGTTGCCGAACCCGTCGGCGCACGAGCGGATGCATCGACAGTCCAGGGTGTTCTCCTGGGGCGCGCTGTCCACCGACCTGGGTGACCCGCGCGGTAGCGAGTTCCGCCTCGGTTGCGCCGTCCTCGGTGGTCCGGGCACCGTCATGCTGGACGCCCACGTGCTGGACAAGGCCCCCTTCGGCGTCACCGACCCGGCCCGGACCGGGTTCCTGTGGCGCACCGTGACGTCTCGGGTAGCCCTGGCCACCGGCGACCTGGTGACCGTCGGCAGCTTCCACGGCAGGCCGGGAACCGATCCGCCCGCCGCCGCCCTGCGCAGCGCGTTTCACACTGGAATCGCCGAGTGGCTGACCCAGGCTCCCGGTGCGGTCCTCTTCGGCATCGACGCCGCCGCCCTGACCGATCCCGCAGATCCGCTGCTCGGTCCGCGGCCGGTGCACGAGCTGAACCGCGTGCTCTGCGCAGCCGACGACCATCTGTGGGCCACCAGGGACTTCGAGGTGCTCGACGTGCAGTGCCTGGCCGACGAAGCCGCCGCGGCGGGCAGTGACCACCCACTGCTGCTGGCCGAATTGGAGCTGGGCACGTCGTGATCAGTCAGGTCAGCACTCCAGGCAGCCGCCTCGATCACGCTTGAGCAGTACCGCCTGCAGTGGCGGTTGGCTGAGCTGAAGTTCATCAAGCTCGGAGCAGGAGACCGAGGCGCTCCGCGCCTGGCGTGACCAGTACCGTCCTGACCCGGGCCATGGCCTACCGCGTGCCCCGGCTCGGTTCCTCGATGCTATCCATCTGGCCAGCGCGGACCAGTTTCGGACCGAGCTGACGGAGTTCGTCACCTACGACCACGAGTTGACACAGGCGGCTGCCGACCTCGGATTCCCCGTGGCCACGCCGTCATGACCAGTCTCGCTTCGTACGTCCTCGCGGAGCAACGCGGCTCGTCCCCAGGTAGTGCAATACATGTAATGGACCTTTTCCGCTGCAGCGGAACACTTGAATTTCCCGAACTTCAATGGCAACGAGGAGCGTCAGGTGAGCGCGTATGTCGCCGACGCGCTGCGGCACTACGGGCGGTCTACCACTCTTCGCGAGTTGCTCGACCGGTGGTGGGCTGACGACCCGGCGGAGCGCGCCGGTTGGGCGATCGTGGTACCGGTCGGTCCGCTGGCCCAGGTATGGCGCGACGGCGCTGGGCAGGTCGCGCTCGCTAGATTCCTCACTGCCACCGACCAGGTTGGCATCATCGAGTGGGATGTGGCGACGGCGCGCGCCGCTGGAGTGCTGTGCGGGAGGACAGCCACCGCGAACGTCGTGAACGCGTCAGTGGCGCTGTGCGCCCGGGAGCGTGACCACCATGTCGTGACCTCCGACCCGAAGGACTTCGCGCTACTCGATCCCCACCTGTCGGTGATCGTCGTCTGAGCGCGCCCACCTGTGGACACGGGGTCGCTAGGCCAGGGGTCTGTCGGTGGGGGCGATGGGGGCGGGTAGGACGTCGCGGCCGGTGAGGTAACGGTCCGCACCGGCGGCGGCCGAGCGGCCTTCGGCGATGGCCCAGACGATCAGGGACTGGCCGCGGCCCATGTCACCGGCCACGAAAACGCCGGGCACGGTCGTCATGAAGGACGCGTCGCGGGCGACGTTGCCCCGTGGGTCGTAGTCCATACCGAGGCCTTCGAGCAGCTTGCCTTTCTCCGGGCCGACGAAACCCATCGCCAGCAGCACCAGGTCGGCGGGCAGCTCCAGTTCGCTGCCCTCGACCGGAACGAATCGGCCGTTCTCGGAGCGGACCTCGACCAATTGCAGCGCGCGCAGCCGGCCTTCACCGTCGCCGAGGAACTGCTGGGTGCTCACCGCGAACAGCCGGTCCCCGCCCTCCTCGTGCGCCGAGGAGACCCGGTAGATCATCGGGTAGGTCGGCCAGGGCTGCGTCTCCGGTCGGTGGTCCGGCGGGGTGGGCATGATCTCCAGCTGGGTCACCGATGCGGCGAGCTGGCGGTGCGCAGTACCCAGGCAGTCGGCCCCGGTGTCACCACCGCCGATGATCACCACGTGCTTGCCCTCGGCATGGATGGGGGAGCGTTCCAGGTCACCCTGCTGCACCCTGTTGGACGGGGGCAGGTACTCCATCGCCTGGTAGATGCCCTCCAGCTCACGTCCGGGCACCGGGAGGTCCCGCCATGCGGTGGCGCCACCGGCGAGTACCACCGCGTCGAACCCGTCGCGCAGTTCGTCGGACGTGATGTCCACCCCGACGTCGACGCCGGGCCGGAACTCGGTGCCCTCCGCGCGCATCTGGTCCAGCCTGCGGTCCAGTCGGCTCTTCTCCATTTTGAACTCGGGGATGCCGTAGCGCAGCAGCCCGCCGATCCGGTCTGCGCGTTCGAAGACCACCACGTCATGCCCGACCCGGGTGAGCTGCTGGGCGGCGGCCAGCCCGGCCGGACCGGACCCGATCACGGCGACCTTCTTGCCGGTGCGCACCTGCGGCGGAAGCGGGCGCACCCAGCCCTCGTCCCAAGCCCGGTCGATGATCTCGATCTCCACCTGCTTGATGGTCACCGCGTCATCGTTGATGGCCAGTACGCAGGCCGCCTCGCACGGTGCCGGGCACAGCGTCCCGGTGAACTCCGGGAAGTTGTTGGTGGCGTGCAGCCGCTCGATGGCGTCTTCCCAGTCGTGCCGCCAGACCAGGTCGTTCCATTCCGGGATGAAGTTGCCCAGCGGGCAGCCCAAGTGGCAGAACGGGATGCCGCAGTTCATGCAGCGGCCGGCCTGCTGCTCCAGTTCGCTGCGGTCGAAGTCTTCGTACACCTCGCGCCAGTCCCGCAACCGCAGGTCGACCGGCCTGCGCGGCGGATTCTGCCGTCCGGTGGTGAGGAAGCCCTTGGGATCAGCCATGAGCGGCCTCCATTGTGATGATCGGCCTAGCCATGGGCGGCCTCCATGATCGCTTCGTCGATGTCGCGGCCATCGCGCTCGGCGGCAGCCTGGGCGGCCAGTACCCGCTTGTAGTCCTTCGGCATGACTTTGCCGAACCGCTCCACCGCCTGGTCCCAATCGGCCAGTAGCGCGTGCGCAACGGCCGAGCCGGTCTCGGCGTGGTGCCGGGCCACCGCGTCGGCCAGGAAAGCCCGATCGTCGTCGTCCAGCGGGTCCAGGTCGACCATCTCTGGGTTGACCCGGCTGATGGGCAGCGGATCGGTGGCCAGGTCGAGCACGTAGCCGATCCCGCCGGACATCCCGGCCGCGAAGTTGCGCCCGATCGGACCGAGCACGACGACCCGCCCACCGGTCATGTACTCGCAGCCGTGATCGCCGACCCCCTCGACGACGGCCAGCGCGCCGGAATTGCGCACGCAGAAGCGCTCGCCGACCACCCCACGCAGGAACATCTCACCCGAGGTGGCCCCGTAGAGGATCACGTTGCCCGCGATGATGTGGTGCTCGGCGGTGAACTGCGCATCAGGGTGCGGGCGGACGGTGATCCGTCCACCGGACAGGCCCTTACCGACGTAGTCGTTGGCGTCGCCGACCAGGCGCAGGGTGATCCCGCGGGGCACGAACGCCCCGAAGGACTGCCCGGCCGATCCGGTGAGGGTGATGTCGATGGTGTTGTCGGGCAGCCCCTCACCGCCCCAGCGGCAGGTCAGCTCGTAGCCGAGCATGGTGCCGACGGTGCGGTTGACGTTGCGCACCGGCAGGTCCAGGTGCACCGGCGTGCCGTCGGACAGCGCGCCCTCGGCCAGCTGGATCAGGGTATTGTCCAGCGCCTTGTCCAGCCCGTGGTCCTGCTCGGTGGTCCGGTGCCGCGGAGCGTCGGGGTCGGTGTGCTCGGGCACGTGCAGGATCGGGGACAGATCCAGCCCGGCCGCCTTCCAGTGGTCGATCGCCGGGCGGGTGTCCAGCACCTCGGTGTGCCCGATGGCCTCCTCCAGGCTGCGGAACCCGAGAGCGGCCAGGTACTCGCGGACCTCCTGGGCGATGTACTCGAAGAAGTTGACCACATACTCGGCCTTGCCGCTGAACTTGGCCCGCAGCGCGGGGTTCTGGGTGGCCACCCCGACCGGGCAGGTGTCCAGGTGGCAGACCCGCATCATGATGCAGCCGGAGACCACCAGCGGAGCGGTGGCGAAGCCGTACTCCTCGGCACCCAGCAGCGCCGCGATGACGACGTCGCGGCCGGTCTTGAGCTGACCGTCGGTCTGCACGACGATCCGGTCCCGCAGCTTGTTGGCGATCAGCGTCTGCTGGGTCTCGGCCAGGCCCAGTTCCCACGGCGTGCCCGCGTGCTTGATCGACGACAGCGGGGACGCCCCGGTGCCGCCGTCGTGCCCGGAGATCAGCACCACGTCGGAGTGCGCCTTGGCCACTCCGGCGGCCACCGTGCCGACCCCGACCTCACTCACCAGCTTCACATGCACCCGGGCCCGCGGGTTGGCGTTCTTCAGGTCGTGGATCAGCTGCTTGATGTCCTCGATGGAATAGATGTCGTGGTGCGGCGGTGGTGAGATCAGCCCGACCCCCGGGGTGGAGTACCGGGTCTTGGCGATCCACGGGTACACCTTGGTGCCGGGCAGCTGCCCGCCCTCGCCGGGCTTGGCCCCCTGCGAGATCTTGATCTGCAGGTCGTCGGCGTTGACCAGGTACTCGCTGGTCACCCCGAACCGCCCGGAAGCCACCTGCTTGATCGCTGAGCGGCGCAGGTCACCGTTCTCGTCGCGGGAGTAGCGGTCGGCGTCCTCACCGCCCTCCCCGGTGTTGGACTTGCCGCCCAGCCGGTTCATCGCGATGGCCAGCACCTCGTGCATCTCCTTGGAGATGGAACCGTAGGAGATGGCACCGGTGGCGAACCGTGTGACGATCGACTCGACCGGCTCGACCTCGTCGATCGGCACCGGCGGCCGCGCCCCTTCGCGGAAGCCGAACAGCCCGCGCAGGGTCATCAGCCGGGCGGACTGGTCGTCGACCAGCCGGGTGTACTCCTTGAAGATGTCGTAGCGGCCTGCTCGGGTGGAGTGCTGCAGCTTGAACACGGTCTGCGGGGAGAAGACGTGCGCCTCGCCCTCACGGCGCCACTGGTAGTCCCCGCCCACCGCGAGTTCCCGGTGCGGGGCGTGCACCCCGTCGGCGGGGAAGGCGCGGTGATGGCGCATCGCGACCTCGGCGGCCAGCGTCTCGAACCCGACCCCGCCCAGGCGCGACGTAGTACCGGTGAAGCAGGTGTCGATGACCTCCGAACCGAGACCGATCGCCTCGAAGATCTGCGCTCCGGTGTAGGAGGCCACCGTGGACACGCCCATCTTCGACATCGTCTTGCGAACACCCTTGCCCAGCGCCTTGATCAGGTTGCGGGTGGCCTGCTTGGCGTCGACGCCGTTCAGGATCCCGCGGTCGGCGAGGTCCTCCACGGTGGCCATCGCCAGGTACGGGTTGACCGCCGCGGCCCCGTACCCGATGAGCAGCGCGATGTGGTGCACCTCGCGGGCGTCCCCGGCCTCGACGATCAGGCCGACCTGGGTGCGGGTCTTCTCCCGGACCAGGTGGTGGTGCACCGCTCCGGTGAGCAGCAGCGACGGGATCGGTGCGTGATCGGCGTCGACCCCGCGGTCGGACAGCACGATCAGCCGGGCCCCGTCCTCGACAGCCTCCGCGACCTCGACGCAGATCTCGTTGAGCCGGCGCACCAGCGCCTCGCCGCCGCCGTGCACCTTGTAGACGCCCCGGACCGTGACGGCCGCGTACTCGGGCTGGTCGTTGTCGTCGTCGATGTGGACGATCTTGGCCAGCTCGTCGTTGTCCAGCACGGGGAACGGCAGCACGATCCGGCGGCAGGAGTTCGCATCACCGATGAGCAGGTTGGGCTCAAGGCCGAGCTGGGCCTGCAGCGAGGTCACCAGCTCTTCCCGGATCGCGTCCAGCGGCGGGTTCGTGACCTGGGCGAACAGCTGAGTGAAGTAGTCGAACAGCTGCCGCGAGTGCCGGGAGAACGGGGCCAGCGGCGCGTCGTTGCCCATCGAGCCGATCGGCTCGGCGCCGGCGATGGCCATCGGCTGCAGCAGCACCCCCAGCTCTTCCTGGGTGTAGCCCATGGCCTGCTGACGGTGCACCAGCGAGGCGTGCGTGAGTACCTCCCGCTCGCGCTCGGGCAGGTCCTCCAGCCGGGTCAGGCCTGCGCCCACCCACTCGTCGTAGGGATGCTCGGCGGCGAGCCGGCCCTTGATCTCCTCGTCACCGACGATGCGCCCGGCCGCGGTGTCGGCCAGGAACATCCGGCCCGGCTCCAGCCGTCCCTTGCGCACCACCGTCGCCGGGTCGATGTCGAGCACGCCGACCTCGCTGGCCAGCACGACCAAGCCGTCCTCGGTGACCCAGTACCTGGCCGGGCGCAGGCCGTTGCGGTCCAGCACCGCGCCGATCACGGTACCGTCGGTGAAGGCGATCAGCGCAGGGCCGTCCCATGGCTCCATGAGAGTGGAATGGAACTCGTAGAACGCCCGGCGCGCCGGGTCCATCTCCTGATGGTTCTCCCAGGCCTCCGGGATCATCATCAGCACCGCGTGCGGCATCGAGCGCCCGCCGAGGTGCAGCAGCTCCAGCACCTCGTCGAAGGACGCCGAGTCGCTGGCCTCCGGCGTGACGATCGGGTAGATCCGGTTCAGGTCACCGGGGATGAGATCGGTGGCGAGCCGGCTCTCCCTGGCACGCATCCAGTTCCGGTTGCCGCGCAGCGTGTTGATCTCGCCGTTGTGTGCCACGAAGCGGTAGGGGTGCGCCAATGGCCAGGACGGGAACGTGTTGGTGGAGAACCGCGAGTGCACCAGGCCCAGCGAGCTGGTGACCCGCTCGTCGGACAGGTCCGGATAGAAACTCACCAACTGCTCCTCGGTGAGCATCCCCTTGTAGACCAGCGTCCGGGCGGACAGGCTGGGGAAGTAGACGTCGGCGTCGCGCTCGGCGCGCTTGCGCACGCAGTACGCCCGGCGTTCCAGCTCCAGACCGGTCTCCGGTTGCCCGGCCGAGGCGAGGAACAACTGCCGGAAACGGGGCATCACGGAACGGGCGGTCGGCCCGACTCCCTCCGGATCGACGGGCAGTGCCCGCCAGCCCAGCACGCGCATTCCCTCGTCGGCGGCGATTGCCTCGATGGCCGCCATCGCCGCCGCTTCGGCGGCGTCCTCGTCAGGCAGGAACGCGGTGCCGACCGCGTAGCCGCCGGGTTCGGGGAGTTCGAAGTCGACGACCTTCCGCAGGAAGCCGTCGGGCACCTGAATCAGAATTCCCGCGCCGTCTCCGGTATCCGGTTCGCCGCCTCGGGCACCCCGGTGTTCGAGATTGCGTAACGCGGTGAGCGCCTTCCGCACGATGTCGTGATCGCGATGCCCCGCGAGGTCGGCCACGAAAGCGACGCCACAGGCGTCGTGCTCGTAGGCGGGGTCGTAGAGACCCGCCGGCGGGCGATGGGCGTGCCGAAGGCTTGACCCGGCTAATGGGTTGCGCGTCGGCTGATGGCGGTTGGCAGCCACGTGCACCTCCCGTCGTCTCGAATTTGCACCCGGTACACGCATCGGGACGACGTGCACCCATCTGCGGTTACCCACAGGTTACCCCAGTGAGTTACCGAACCGTAATGTCACATGTGACACGCGTGGTCCCGCGCACCCGAGGTAAGCCCGTACCGGACCCGGCTTCGTGATCATGAGAACATCGACGTTGACGCTCTCGACATGCATTGTGCCTGCGACGACGGGTACTCGCGCGGGCACCGCTGACCGACCATGATACGGCGGAAACGGGTCAGGCCCCTAGCCCAAGCGGTCGCTGTGTGATGCGGATCCGCGCCCGCACGCCCCGGGCGAGGGTGCACGCACTGTCAGCGCGCGCCTGCCCGGTGGCCAGGATCGCTGTCGGTCGCTGAATCCGGTTCACATCGCGGAGTTGCTGGCTCGGTTGCGCCAGCCGTGCCGCCAGTGCCGCCGCGGGCGGGTGGCGTCGGTGTCCACGGCGCAGGCACCGGCCGGGCGGGTGGGTGCCGACATGCTGGCGGGCACCATCACCTGCAACTGATGAGAGCTGACCTGCCAGAACCGCCGCTGCGGGTCCGCCTGCCGCCAACGGTCGGCCAGCGCGGCGGCGTCGTCGTTACGCGGCATCCAGCGGGTGCTGCGGCCGCGGACCGCTTCGGCCAGTGCCCGCCATGCCTGGTCCGCCGAGCCGTGCACGGTGACGGTCGTGGTGCCGTCGGTTTCTCCCACCAGCACCGTGTAGGCGCTCACCGCCTCGTAGGGCATTGCCGAACTCCTTCCGACGGCGCGTCCGCGTTACGCAGCGCCCCGCCCCGATGGCGCGCGAGGGTGCAGTGGTGCGCCGCCTGGCCCGCGCAGCCTATCCGCCGATCCGCGCCCGCATCCCCGCCCCACACGGCCGGTCGGGTGGCGTGACTGACGGGCCTGCCTGTGCTAGGACGGGTCGGTGACCCGGGCCATGAAGTAGATCGCGCCGGTGCGGCGGTGCCGGACGAGCAGCAGGAACGGCCGGTCCACCTCGACCAGCAGCGGTTCAGGGGGCGTCATCAGCAGCGCCCGCATGGCGACGATCACCGCGGTGGCCGCCGCACCCTCCAAACCCTGCTCGTCGATGCGCAACACGGCGCGGTGCACCACGTCGTCCACCCATGCGGGCCGCAGCGCGGTCAGCCCGCTCAAGTCGGCGCGCTTCGGGTCGAACAGCCTCCGAACGCCGAGCGCGGCGAGCGGCATGCTCAAGCCCGCGCTCCATTCCAGCCGTAGCCGGGGCAACCGCAGCCGCACCGGGCGCGACCGCCCCGGGTTGTCCATCAGTTCAGTGGCCGACAGCGCTGCCTCGGCGGTGTCCAGCGGCCCGTGTGGCAGCAGGATCACGGCTTCGACACCACCGCGGGCGGGCAGTGTGACCACCTGCCAGTGGTCGGTGCGGGTGTAGGCCAGGTCGGTGACCAGCTCCATGGTGGGGACCTGGACCGGCCCGGAGGGCGCGTCGAACCGGCGCGGCCGGGTGGAGCGCTGGTCGAACGGGTGCGACCAGGCCGCCTTGAGATACAGCGCGGAGACCAGCACCGCGATGGTCCGAGGACCCAGAGTGCCGTCGCCGATCAGTTCGGGGATCAGCCCGCGGGTGAGCTCGGCGACGTCGGTGTTGATCCTGCGCCGGGCCTGTGCCAGGTCGGCGCCGAATGCGCGGACCGCACCGGAGGGCCAGCGCGCCAGTGCGGCGGCGAAGTCGCCCGCCACCTCGACGTCCTCGCGTACCCACGCGGTGCTGGCGAGGTGCAGCTCGGCGTCGTCGGGGTTGAGCTCGGCAGCCTGGCCCAGCAACCGGGCAAGCGCGTCGACTGAGCCGTCGGGGGCGCCGGTGAGCGCGGCGAGCAGTTCGTCGCGGGTCGGTCCGCTGGCCGCGGTCGCACCCAGTCCGAGGGCCACCGCCACCGAATACGGCGACCAGCACGCGGCACGATCCGAGGCGGGCGCGGCAGCGCGGTGCAGCGTGAGCGCGAAGTCAGCCAGTGCGGTCGCGGAGGCGACCGTACCCACCTGCTCAGCCACCCGGCGCCCTTTCGCTCGGTCGATCCCCTCCTGGTTCGATGCTGCCGCCGCGCCGCCCGGAAGTCCACCGGCGCGCGCCGGACACTCGAGTGGAGGAAAACCGCCGACTTTGCCGCCACAGCAGCAGGAACCGCCAGGTCACACCGGTGCGATGCAGCCGAAACCTCAGGACGAGATGGCTGAATACAACGGCCGTGACCTGCTCGCACACCGCAAGGCGATCATCACCGGCGGCGATTCGGGCATCGGGCGAGCGGTTGCGGTGGCGTTCGCCAAAGAGGGCGCCGACATCGCGATCGCGTACCTCAGCGAGCACGACGATGCCGAGCACACCGCTGATCTGGTCCGCAAGGCCGGGCGCCGTTGTGTGCTGCTCCCCGGCGATCTGGCCGACCCCAGACACTGCCGCGACGTGGTCGAGCATCCGGAGGAGATCAGCGACGAACACTGGCGCCGCACCTTCGACGTCAACATCCACTCCTACTTCTCTGTCACCAAGGCGGCGCTGCCGCACATGAAACGCCACGACGCGATCATCAACACCGGCTCGTGAACGGGCTGCGCGGAAACAAGAACCTGATCGACTATTCCGCGAGCAAAAGGGCGGTGATCGCCTGGACCTACTCGATGGCCCAGGCCCAGGTCGACCGTGGCATCCGGGTCAACTGCGTCGCTCCGGGCCCGGTGTGGACCCCGCTGATCCCGGCCACGATGAACAAGGACAAGGTGGAGTCGTTCGGCGCCCAGGCGCCGATGAAGCGCGCGGCGCATCCGGACGAGATCGCGCCGTCCTACGTGTTCTTCGCTGCTGACCAGCTCTCGTCGTACTACACGGGGGAGGTGCTCGCCCCGATCGGTGGCGAGACGCTCCCCGGCTGATCGCGGTGCCCCGATCACGTGGGCCCCGGCGCACCGGGCAGGATTACCTGGTGCTGGAACTGCCGGAGCGCAGCCTGACGCTGCCCGAGGTGAACCGGCCCGTTCGTTGTTCGGATGCGGCGCGGGGGCGTGGTGACCCGACGTTCGCCACCGCACCATCGGTGCAGCAGTGGTTGCTGATAGAGCATCGGGGCGGGTGGGGGTGCGACATCCTGTCCGGGGCCGGCCTCGACCCCGGCGTGGCCCGCGAACTGGGCCGGTGGGCCGAACAGACCGCAGGCCGGGTGCTGCTGATCCGCCGCCCCGGCCCGGACCGCCAGACCGCGCGGCTCCACCGATGGTGCTGGGCCGACTCCCGGCCCGGCGACGAGCGGCTGCGATGGGGCACCTTCACCGATGAGTCCGACGTTCTCGCTGTGCTGCGCGACCCGCTCGCCTCCGGGGAATCGTCGGACGAGCCGGTCTACCTGGTTTGTGCGCACGGCACGCATGACGTGTGCTGCGCGCTGCGGGGCAGGCCGCTGGCCGCCGCGCTGGCCGCCGATCACCCACAGCGCACCTGGGAGTGCAGCCACCTCGGCGGACATCGGTTCGCTGCCAACCTGGTGCTGCTGCCGCACGGGCTCTACTACGGCCAGGTACCACCCGAACGGGCCCGCGAGGTCGTCTGCCGCTACGACCACGGCAGGCTGTGCCTGCAGTGGCTGCGGGGCCGCTCGTCGCTGCCCGCCGTTCTGCAGGCCGCCCAGCACTTCGCCCGGACCGCGACCGGCGAGACCGGCGTGGACTCCCATCCGCCGGTGCACTGTGAGCAGACCGGACCCGACGAGTGGGAGGTGCGGCTGGCCATGCCCGGGGCGCAGCCGTTGACCGTCGTCGTCCGGGCCCGGATGCAGCTCACCGAGGAGCCGTTGAGCTGCGCAGCAACCGGCCCGGGGCAGTTCCGGGTCTTCGACGTGGTGCAGGCCTGACCACGGCCGGACTGCGCACAACGCCCACGTGGGTCACGCCTTGGGGCCACCCGCGACGTAGATCACCTGTCCGGATACGAAGCCGGCTTCGTCACTGACGAGGAACGACACGGTGGCGGCGATGTCCTCGGGTCGGCCGGCCCGGCCGACCGGGATCTGAGTCACCGCGGCCTGCTGGAAGTCTTCGAAGCTCACGCCGATTCGTTCGGCGGTCGCCCTGGTCATGTCGGTGACGATGAAGCCGGGGGCGATCGCATTGACCGTCACGCCGAATTTACCCAGTTCGATGGCCAGCGTCTTGGTGAAGCCCTGCAGGCCGGCCTTGGCGGTCGCGTAATTGGCCTGGCCGCGATTCCCCAGCGCCGACGTACTGGACAAATTGACGATCCGGCCCCATTTCTCTTCGGTCATGAACCGCTGCACGGCGCGACTCATCAGGAACGACCCGCACAGATGCACGCCTATCACGGAGTCCCAGTCCTGCTCGGTCATGCGAAACAGCAGGTTGTCCCGGGTGATGCCGGCGTTGTTCACCAGCACGGTCGGGGCGCCGAGTTCGGCGGCCACCCTGGCCACGGCGGCCTGCACCTGCTCGGCGTCGCTGACATCCACGCCGGTGGCCAGCGCCCGGCCACCAGCGGCCTCGATCTCGGCGACGGTCTTCTTGCAGGCCCCCTCGTCCAGATCGAGTACTGCGACGGCGAAGCCGTCCCGGCCGAGTCGCCGGGCTGTCGCCGCGCCGAT
This sequence comes from Pseudonocardiaceae bacterium, assembly GCA_036494005.1. Lineage (GTDB taxonomy): Bacteria > Actinomycetota > Actinomycetes > Mycobacteriales > Pseudonocardiaceae. The sequence goes on from DASXOV010000168.1 coordinate 12,278, forward strand.
CCCACGGGCGGCGCCGGTGACGATCGCGGTGCGCGGGGTGGACGAGGTCATCGGATCCTCCAGGCGGTACGGCGCCGGGACCGGCCGTGGATCAGGGAGCTGCGTGCCGTCCGGTGGAGCGGATCGGGGAGGGTTCGGGTGACCAGTCCGCGGGGCGCAGTGGAACGGGGCCGGTGGAGCGCGCGGGGGTGGGTCTGGCGGAGTGTGAGGAGCGCGACCCGGTGGGGCGCGGAGTCCGCTCGGTGGGGCGCAGCGGAACGGGGCCGGTGTGGCGCACCGGAGACGGCTCGGTGGGCTGCAGCGGATGTGGTTCGACGGAGTGCGGATCGGGCTCGACGGAGCGCAACGGCGAGGGCTCGGCTGCCCAGTCCGCCGAGCGTAGCGGAGGGAATTCGGGTTGCGGATCGTCGTGAATCCGCTTCGCCTGCTCGGCGATCTGGCGGGTGAGACACGGCCACGAGGCGGAGAAACCGCCCTCGTCTCGGCAGGCTTGGCAACGCCCGCCCTGGTCAGGGACATGCTCGGCGAGGACCTTCCGCCATACATCCGGCATCCCGGACATGACGTGTGCCATGGCCACGAGTTAGACCTCCCTCGGGTTTCCAACGACCGGGCAATGATGGCCCCCCACAATGGGTGACGCAACGCTGGGGTGGTCTCTCCGGTACGTGGCCCTTTCGGGTGCACAATCATCCGTATCGGGTCTACCCGGTGCGCACGTGGAGCACCGAGGTGCGGGAGAGGATGCGTGGGGTGATGGTCCACCGTCGGTCGCGGCTCGGGTACGCCCATCCCGGTGACCAGGCCTACTCCACCCGAGGAGTACCCGGTGACATCGTCGGGATCGATCTGGCCGGGCGGGACCGCCTGGGAGGCGCCGGATGAGTCTGCGTGGGGACATCCAGGAGGCGCTGCGGCGCTTCCCCCGGCGCAGTGCGCGCCGCGCTGCCCGGCGCGGTGCGCGGAGCGGAGCCCCTCGGGTCCGCGGGGCTCGACCGGCCGCGGTGGCGCTCGCCGTCGTCACCGGAGGCAATGATCCCGCCGTGCTGATCACCCGGCGTGCCGATTCGTTGCGGGCCCACCCGGGCCAGTACGCGCTGCCGGGTGGCCGGATCGACCCCGGTGAGTCGGCCGCCGACGCCGCGCTGCGCGAACTGGCCGAGGAACTGGGGCTCCGGCTGCCCTCGGAGTCAGTGCTCGGCCTGCTCGACGACTACGTCACCCGCTCCGGATTCGTGATCACACCGGTGGTGATCTGGGCCGGAGCACCCGAGCAGCCGATACGCCCGCACGAGGCCGAGGTCGCCGAGGTCTTCGCCGTCCCCTTCGCCGACCTCGACGTGGAACCGGTCTTCGTGGCGATCCCGGAGTCCGACCGCCCGGTGATCCGGCTCCCGCTGCGCGGCGGATGG
>DASXOV010000169.1:0-1972 GCA_036494005.1 Pseudonocardiaceae bacterium
GAGCGGCGCTCGCTTCGTCGATGGTGATTCCTCGACGCACCATCAGGATGCCGGTGGCTTGGTGGACGATCGGAGCGACAGGCGGCGCGCGGTGCCCCTCGGTCATCAGATCGTCGACGTCGTGGATGGACATTGCAGGACCTCCAAGTCGGGGTCTATCTGCCCAGGGTGCCAGAGGAACTAGACGGTATGACGTGACCCGGTCGCTGTGACGGGGTTGCGGGCCGGGGCCTCACTCACAAAATTCGTGGGTTACCGAGCAGGGGCTGCCTGCTCGGCCTATCCGACATTTGTGGGAGGCCCCGGTGTTCACCGAGCGTACGAGCGTTGGGCTCGACGTGCACGCACGATCTGTCGCTGCTGCGGCGATCGATGGCGTCACGGGCGAGTTGTTCCAGACGAAGCTGACTCCGTCACACGAGCACATCCGGTCTTGGCTCGGTGCCCTGCCGGGGCCGGTGGCGGTGGCCTATGAGGCCGGCCCGACTGGTTTCGGTCTGTCCCGTGCGTTGAGCGCGGTGGGGATCCGCTGTGAGGTCGTGGCGCCCTCGAAGCTGCAGCGCCCTTCGGGCGATCGGGTCAAGACCGATGCCAAGGACGCCATCCATCTGGCTCGCCTGCTCCGCCTTGATGAGTTCACGCCCGTCTCGATCCCGACCGTGGACCAGGAGAACGCCCGGGATCTGGTCCGTGCTCGTGAGGACTGTCGTGGTGACCTGATGCGAGCCCGGCACCGACTGTCCAAGCTGCTCTTGCGCCAAGGGATCGTCTACTGCGGCGGCAAGGCCTGGACCGGTGCCCACGACGGGTGGCTGCGCCGGCAGCGGTTCGACGCACCAGCTCTGCAGATGACGTTCGAGTCCGACTACGACGCCGTGCTCACCGTCAAGGCGCGCCGGGACCGTCTCGACGCCGCGATCGCGACCATGGCCGCGGACAGCGAGTTCACCGCGATGGTCCATCGACTGGGCTGTCTTCGCGGGATCAGCACGCTGACCGGTTTCGCGTTGGCAGTAGAGCTCGGTGACTGGCACCGGTTCACCGGCAACACCATCGGCTCGTTCGTTGGTCTGGTGCCCAGCGAGTACTCCTCAGGGGCCAGCAGAGTTCAGGGATCGATCACCAAGACCGGCAACACCCACATCCGCAGGCTGCTCATCGAGGCCGCCTGGCACCACCGTGCCCGCTACGTCATCGGCAAAACCATGCGTGAGCGCTGGGACCTGGCCACCCCCGCGGCACGGGCTCGCGGCGATGAGGGCAACCGACGCCTGCACGCCCGTTGGGACACCTTCCGGGCACGCCACAAGCGCTCGGTGATCGCCAACGTCGCCATCGCCCGCGAGCTGGCCGGCTGGTGCTGGTCCCTGGCCGTGCTCGAGGAATAGGCCCACCCGATCTGCTTCGTCGAACGACAACGGTGGCAGCAGCGCGTGGAGCGACCCGCGATTCAACTATGAGCAGTCCAGCCAGGCCCAAGCCCGACCGGGCGACGCTCGACCCTAGACCCGCGATCCGCTCCTGCCGAACATCCCGTCCTGCGGTAACCAACCCGCGCATATCAGTCTGACCGCGCGTCGCCAACGACACGCTCACCACCGGCTCAACGACGAAGCACGAGGCGCCCGCCCCGAGCAACCGGGACGGGCGCCTCACCCTGCCACTTGACAGGAAGCCCCTACATATCAGTTGTGATGTCCGGCCAGGTTGGTCAAGCGGGTGATGGGCGGGAGGCCTGCGAGCGCTGAGTGGGGCCGGTGGTGGTTGTACTGGTGGAGCCATCCTGCCAGCGCGGCTCGGCGGACGTCCTCGGAGGTATAGAGCTTCTTGTAGGCCCAGCCGTCGGAGAGGGTGCGGTGGAGTCGTTCTATCTTCCCGTTCGTCTGCGGTCGCCTCGGACGTGTCCGCTTGTGCTCGATGCCGAGGTCTGCGCAGCTGTCGCGCCATAGGTGGGAGATGTAGGCCGAGCCGT
>DASXOV010000170.1:0-12498 GCA_036494005.1 Pseudonocardiaceae bacterium
CGCTCCGACACCGAGGTGCACCTCGGCGGCCACTGGCGGATAACCGGTCGCGATGACGGTGTACACCCCCGCATTCAGGTCGTCAAAGACGAACCCACCCTCCTGATCGGTGATGGCCGACGCGACCACGTGACCATCCGCCGCGATCAGGGTGGCCAGCGCCTCCGGCACCGGCGAACCAGCGGTCGCGGTGCGCACCACACCGATCAGCTGCACCCGGTCGGCCACCTCCACGTCATGGGTGACATGCCCGGTCGCGGGCACCTCGACACTGCTGGCCACCGGATGCAGCGACCGGGCCGCCACCGTCAGCGTGTACTGCCCCTGGGCCAGCGCGAAGAAGGCGAACCGGCCGTCGTCCTCCGTGCTCGCCGCCCCCACCACATCGCCACGCAGATCCACGATCGTCACCACCGCGCCCGCCACCGGCTGCCCGGTCCCCGCCCGGCACACCCGCCCGGACAGGCTCCCGCCGACCCCGAAGAGTGTGATGTCGTGGCGCACCGGGCCGTCGGCCACCGCCACCAGGGCGGCGGTGGGCTGGTGGGCGGCCGAGGCACAGATCACCAGATAGCTACCCCCGGTCGGGGGGCCGAGGCGGTAGTGCCCGTCGGGATCGGACGAGCCACGGTCCAGTTGCCTGCCGGACAGATCGGTCAGGGTCAGCGTGGCGCCCGCCAGCGGGTCGTGCCCACCCTCGGTGACCCGCCCGTAGATCAGCGGCCGGTGCTCGGAGCCCGCTCCGGCCAGGCTGGTCGCCGCCGACGAGGGGACGGGTTCGCTCACCGACCTGGCGGGGGACTCGGCTGCGGGCGGCCCGGAAGCCGATCCCCGGCTGTCCCGGACGAACGCCGGTGTGGCGGGCGGGCCGATCGGCGCTCTGGCGGGCGGGACGAAGGACGGCGGGGCCGGCGGGGCGCCGGGCGGTAGTAACCCGGGCGGTAGTGACCCGAGCGGCAGTGACCCCGGCGGGGGCTGGGTGCTCTGGGCCGGACGGCCGGACGGCACCGACCCGATGGTCTCAGGAATGGGGGTGGCCGCGACGCCGGCCTCGGCGGCGAGTTCGGCGGCGCGGGCTTCGATTCCGGACTGAGTGCGCAGGGGAATCTCCTTCATGAAGAGCATCAACACGAATGCCAGGGACATGATCCCAGCCGCGATGAGGAACACCTGATCCATCGCGTTGGAGAAGCCGAGCAGGAACGGCCGGGCCAGCCGAGGATCCATCTGCTGCAGAAACGAGGAATCCTGCAGGACACCGCCGGAGTTGCCGCTGACCCCGCCGGTCTGGGCGGCCTGGAGCACGACCCGGTTGGCCGGATTGGCGCGGACCGCCGGGTCGGCGAGCGCGGTCCGGAATTCGGGGCTTGCGGCGACGGTGCGGAACGCCTCGGCGATCTTGTCCCCGACCGTGCTGAACAGGACCGACAGGAACACCGCGACGCCCAGCGTTCCGCCCATCTGCCGGAAGAACGTCGACGAGGCGGTGGCCACCCCCATATCACGCGCCGGTACCGCGTTCTGCACCGCGATGATCAGCGTCTGCATGCAGAATCCCAGCCCGAGCCCGAACACCGCCATGTAGAAGTCGGCCTCGCCCAACTGGGTGTCAACACCGAGGCGCAAGTGCAGCATCAGCAGTGCGACGGTCATCAGCGCGGTGCCGATGACGGGGAAGATCTTGTATCGGCCGGTGCGGCCGGTGATCTGCCCGGAGATGACCGAGCCGACCATGATCCCCGCCATCAGTGGCAACAGCAGCAACCCCGCCTCGGTGGGAGTGGATCCCTTGACGATCTGCAGATACAGCGGGATGAGGATGAAACCGCCGAACATCCCCATGCCGATGACCAGGCCCGCGGCCGAGGTGATACTGAATACGCTGCCGCGGAACAGCCGCAACGGCAGCAAGGCGTCGTCACCGATCCTCCGCTCGGCGAGGACGAACGCCACCAGGCCGATCACGGCGACCACGAAGCAGGCGACCGATCGGCCCGAGGCCCACCCCCATTCGCGTCCCTGTTCGGCCACCAGCAGCACGGGCACGACCCCGACGGTCAGGGTCAGTGCGCCCGGCCAGTCGATGCGGTGCTCGCGACGGGTGTGCGGAATGTTGAGCGCGTTGGCCACCACGATCAGCGCCGCGGCCGCCACCGGCACGTTGACCAGGAACACCCAGCGCCACCCGGCGATGCCCAGGATGGAGTGCGTCCCGGCGAACGCACCGCCGACCAGGGGGCCGATCACGCTCGCGCTGCCGAACACCGCCAGGAAATAGCCCTGGTAACGGGCCCGCTCGCGCGGCGGAACGACGTCACCGATGATCGCGAACGCCAGCGACATCAACCCGCCCGCGCCCAGCCCCTGCACGGCACGGAAGACGGCCAGTTCGTACATCGAGGTGGAGATCGTGCACAGCACCGAGCCGACGATGAACGTCGAGATGGCGATGAGGAAGAGCGGTTTGCGCCCGTAGAGGTCGGACAGCTTGCCGTACAACGGGGTGGAGATCGTCGCGGTGATCAGGTAGGCCGTGGTCGCCCAGGCCTGCAGATCCAGCCCGTGCAGGTCGTCGGCGATCGTGCGGCTCGCGGTGGACACGATCGTCTGGTCCAGCGCCGCCAGCAGGATCCCCAGCATCAGCCCGGACAGAATGGCCAGGATCTGCCGGTGCGTGAACGCCACCGGTCCGGGTGCCGCCGAGCTGAGCGCGGGCGGCCCGGGCGGTTCCGCCACGGTGGTCGTCATGAACGAGGTCCCTTCATCTCGGTGTGCTCTCCCGTGGCGGCCAGCTGGGTGCGGTAGTTCTCGAAGTCGGTGCTCAGCCGGGCGAGCAGGTGAACCAGTCGGTGCGCGTCCCGGGCAGGCCAACCGGTCAGCAGGGCGGCAGTGTGCTGGTTGCGCAGCCTGCGGTGCTCGGCGAAGGCGCGTCGTCCGTCCTCGGTGGCGCTGAGCCGGGCCGCCCGGCCGTCCAGCGGATCCGGACGGCGCTCCACCAGGCCCGCCTGGACCAGATGCGCCACCTGCCTGCTCACCGTCGAGGGGTCGGAGTGCACGGCCTCGGCCAGGGCACTCAGCCGATGCGGTCCTCCGGCCACCAGATGCGCCAACAGCACGTAGGCAGCTCGCTCGACTCCATCCCTGCACTGTGTCGCAAAATCCGCCCTGGCGCGCTCGAATAATCGCATCAGCCGCACCAGTTCGTCGGCCAGCGCGTCGGCGTCAGCCAGCCGCGCAGCTCCGAGACCACCCTCGGGCCACGGGCATTCAGCACAAGGGGGCAATGGACCGAGGGACGGCCCACGGGACACCGCTCCCGAAGGCGACACAGACGACACCCCACCCCCATTTGATTGCTGGATACAAGTTATTGTAGTGACCAAGCATGCACTTGCTCATCCGGCTCGTGCAACCACCGCTCTCAACGGTTTCTCAGGCCCCGATGGCTAGCCTGCGAACGTTGATGACCTGGGCGACGCTGGGAGGCGTGCATGACCTGGCTCACCCGGATCAGCCTGCGTAATCGCACTATGGTCGGCCTCGCGGCGGTACTGGTCGGGATCTTCGGGGTGATCTCGATGACCTCGCTGAAGCAGGAGCTGATCCCGTCGCTGCAGATCCCGGTCGCCACCGTGATCGGGCCCCTGCCCGGCGCGTCACCCGCCGTGGTCGAGCAACAGGTGACCGCCCCGGTGGAGGACGCGGTCAAGGGCGTGCGGGGGGTCACCGGCACTAAGTCCACCAGCAGCGGCGGAGTGTCGGCGGTCAACGTCGAGATGGCCTACGGCACCGACCTCATCCAGGTGCAGCGGGACCTGCAGCAGGCGGTGGGCGCCCTGCGCGGGCTGCCCGAGGGTGTGAAGCCCACCGTGGTGACCGGCAGCACCGACGACTTCCCCGTGGTCCAGCTCGCGGTCTCCTCATCCGTGCCCGAAGCCACCCTGGCCCGCACCCTGCAGGAGCAGGTGGTTCCTCAGCTCAAGGCGTTGAACGGCGTCAACGAGGTCACCTTGTCCGGTGTCGGGCAGCGCATGGTCAGCATCGACCTGGACCCGGCCGCTCTCGCGGCCCGTGGCGTGTCGCCGCTGGCAGTGGCGGGTGCCCTGCAGGCCAACGGGGTCCGGGTGCCAGCCGGAACGGTGGGCTCAGGAGAACGCGAGCTCTCCGTTCAGGTGGGTGCCCCGATCACCTCCCTGGACGACCTGCGCAACCTCTACCTGCCATCGGCACGACCCGGCGGCCCCGTCCGGCTCGGCGACATCGCGCAGATCAGCAGCCAGTTCGAACCCGCCACCGGCTACTCCCGCACCGACGGCAGGCCCAGCATCGGGATCGGGATCACCAAGACCACGGACGGCAACACCGTCTCGGTGTCGCATGCGGTCCGGGATCTGATTCCGCAGATCAAGGACTCACTGGGCCAGGACGGCGCGGTCACGGTCGTGTTCGACCAGGCCCCGTTCATCGAGCAGTCCATCAATGACCTCACCACCGAGGGGCTGCTCGGGCTGGCCTTCGCGGTGCTGGTGATCCTGCTCTTCCTGCTCTCGGTGCGCTCCACCCTGGTCACCGCGATGTCGATCCCGCTCTCGCTGCTGATCGCGCTGATCTGCCTGTATCTCAACGGATACTCGTTGAACATCCTCACCCTCGGCGCACTCACCATCGCGGTCGGCCGGGTCGTCGACGACTCCATCGTGGTGATCGAGAACATCAAGCGGCACCTGAGCTACGGCGAGCCGATACGCCACGCCGTGGTGACCGCGGTACGCGAGGTGGCCAGCGCGATCACCGCCTCGACGATCACCACGGTCGCGGTGTTCCTGCCGATCGGCCTGGTGGGTGGCCAGGTCGGGGAGCTGTTCCGGCCGTTCGCGGTCACCATCGCCGCCGCCCTGCTGGGCTCCCTGATCGTCTCGTTGACGATCGTCCCGGTACTCGCCACCTGGTTCCTCGGGGGCCGGTTCCTCGGGGGCCGGCTTCGCAGGGCCCGGCCGGCCGGCGGCGACTCCCCGGCCGACCCCGAGCAGATCCGCGCGAGGGAACGACGCAGCCCGCTGCAGCGCGGGTACCTGCCGGTGTTGCGCACCACGCTGGCCCATCCCTGGATCACCTGCGGCGTCGCGCTGCTCGTGCTGGTCGGCACGTTCGCCCTGGTCCCCCAGCTGAAGACCAACTTCCTGTCCAACAGCGGCCAGAACACCTTCCGGATCACCCAGGAGCTGCCACCGGGCAGCGGTCTGGCGACGACCGATGCCGCCGCCCGCCGGGTGGAGCAGGTCCTGGCCGACACACCCGGCGTGCGCAGTTACGCGGCCATCATCGGATCGCAGGGCGGATCCTCAGCCGCCGCGCTCGGTGGAGTGGGCATCTCGAGCAACACGGCCTCGTTCTCGGTGACCACCGATGTGGACGCGGACCAGACCGCACTGCAGGACGGGCTGCGAAACCGGCTGGACGCGTTGCCCGGCGCAGGCACGATCGCCGTCCAGGCGGGCGGAGGAGGCCCGGGCGGCGACCAGCTGGAGGTGGTCGTCCGGTCCGAGAACGAGCAGGTCCTCACCCAGGCCGCGGGCCAGGTGGAGCAGGCCATGCGAGCGGTCCCGGGCGCGATCAACGTGACGAACAACCTGGCCACCCAGCAGCCCGCGGTGGACGTGACCGTGGACCGGCGGGCCGCGGCGGCCGCGGGCCTCTCCGACCAGCAGGTCGGGCAGGCGGTGGCCACCGCGCTGCGCGGCGCCACGGTCGGCGCCGTCACCCTCGACGGGGTCCAGCAGAGCGTGGTGGTGCGCACCGGGACCGGGCCGGCCGATCTCGATGCGCTGCGCAATCTGCCGCTGGGCGCGGTCCGGCTGAGCGATGTGGCCGCTGTCAGAGAGGTGCCTCAGGCGGCCAGCATCACCCGGATCGACGGCACCCGAAGTGCTTCGATCACCGCGACGTCACATGCCGACGACCTCGGCACGGTGACGAGCGACCTGCAGAAGCGGCTGGACGGCCTGCGGCTGCCGACCGGCGCGACCGCCGAGATCGGCGGGGCGAGCGCCGACCAGAGCGATGCCTTCGCACAGCTCGGCCTGGCGCTCCTGCTCGCCATCGCCATCGTCTACCTCGTCATGGTGGCCACCTTCCGCAGCCTGGTCCAGCCGTTGCTGTTGCTGGTGTCGATCCCGTTCGCGGCAACCGGCGCATTGGGCCTGCTGCTGATCACCGACACCCCGCTCGGGGTGCCCGCGCTGATCGGCATGCTGATGCTGATCGGCATCGTGGTCACCAACGCGATCGTGCTGATCGACCTGGTGAACCAGTACCGCACCGCCGGATCGGGTGTGAAGGACGCGGTGATCGACGGGGCGAGGCGGCGACTGCGCCCGATCCTGATGACCGCGGTGGCGACGATCTGCGCGCTGCTGCCGATGTCGCTGGGGCTCAGTGGTGGCGGGCTGTTCATCTCGCAACCGCTGGCGGTGGTCGTGATCGGCGGGCTGATCAGTTCCACGCTGCTCACGCTGGTGCTGGTGCCGGTGCTCTACTCACTGGTGGAACGGGCGCGGATGCGACTGTCCCGCCGCCCGGCACCCGACAGCACCGGCCCGGCTGCGCCGCCCTCCGGACCCGCGTCCACGCCGGTTCCGGACACCGGGCCCCCGTCCCCGCCGGCGCCTGCCCGGCCTGCACCCCGGTTCGCTTCGCCCGGGCCGAGGGTGACCGGCCAGGTCACCACCCGGGACGGAACGCCGCTGCCCGGCGCGGTGGTCACCCTGGTGGGAGCCGAGGGCCAGCAGGTGGCGTACACCACGTCGGCGGGGGACGGCAGCTATCAGATGCTCGCGCCATCAGGCGGAAGCTATCTGCTCATCTGCCGGGCGCCCAGCGGCGACCGGGATCCCCACGCGGTCTGGGTCTCGGTCGACGGCGTGCCCACGCAGCACGACATCGTGCTGACCGGCCCCACCAGGCAATCGCCGGCCGGAGCCGAATCGCATTTCCCGACTCGGTAGACCGGCGATGGGAGCCGAACCGCGGTCTGCGCACCCGTGAGCGGTGGGTCAGGCCGGTGGTTCGAGGCCACGGAGGAATCGCTCTCCGTGGCACTCGGGGCAGGTCTCGTGAGTGTGCACCGTGCCCGGGACTCCACCGAGCACGGCGAACTTCGCGGCCCGGACGACGCCCATGCCTGCGCAACTGCGGCACAACGCCCGAGGGGGCCCTGGCTCGATGTCGGGCTCGTCGTCGGGCTCATCGTCGGGCTCGTCGGAGTCGCTCACGGTGTCTCCTCGGTGAGCCGTCCCGTCAGACCGGTGGCTGAAGTCCGGGCAACCACCGATTGCCCGCACAGTGCGGGCAGGGCTCCGGCACTCCCACGGTGGATCCGGACGAACCCTGCAGGGCCAGACGTGGTTGGTTGATCACACCCATCCCCATGCAGTGCGGGCAGAGCGTCCGCAGCGGCCGCCTCGACGGCTCGAGTTCGGATGCGTCCATGCGCCCCACGGTAAACCCCCCACTCGGGTGAGCGGCAGATCCGCCCCGGAACATGAGGGGTGCCGCACCCGGCTCGGCGTCGCTCACGGCCGGCGGTGCTTGCCGCCGGTGCGCTGCCGGGGCGGGGCACCGGCGATCCCGTACCGGGCGGTATCCCGGTCCTTCGAGAGTCCGAGCCGGTCTGGTGCATGCATTCGCAGCAGGATGCGCGACACGTCGCCGGGCACCCGGTCCTGGGTGTACCGGCTCACCACAACCATGATCAGGAACGCCAGCGGCACGGTGAACCAGGCGGGCTGGGCGAGCACCGCCTCCCATCCCGGGGACAGCACCCCGAACGCGGCTGGTAGCACCGAGATCACCGCCAGCCCGCCGCCGGTCAGCATCCCGGCGGCCGCGCCGACGTCGGTCAGCCCGCGCCACCAGATGCCCAGCATCAGCAGCGGGCAGAACGACGAGGCGGCCACCGCGAAGGCCAGCCCCACACTCTGGGCGAGATCGAGTTTGGAGACCGACAGCGCGAACGCCAGCGGGATGGACCACGCCACCAGGGTGGCCGGACGGTAGTCCCGGAGCCTGCCGGGCAACACGTCGGTGGACAGCACCCCGGCGACGCTCACCACCAGTCCCGAAGCGGCGGACATGAAAGCGGCGAAGGCCCCGGCCGCGATCACCCCGCCGAGCAGGTCGGCCGGCCAGCCGGACAGTGCGCCACCGGGCAGCAGCAGCACGGCCGCATCGGTCTGCCCGGTGACGAGCAGTTTCGGAACGTAGAGCCGGGCGAGCACCCCGGACAGCATCGGAAACAGGTAGAAGACCCCGAGCAGCCCCAGTACCACCAGCGTGGTCGTCCGAGCCGCCCGGCCGTCAGGATTGGGGTAGTAGCGACCCAGCACGTGCGGCAGGCCCATCGTGCCCAGCAGCAGCGCCACGATGAGCGAGGCGATGCTCAGTACCGACGCGCCGCTACCCAGGGGGCGCAACCAGTCGTCGTTGTTGATCGGGGCGCCCTCGATCACCGGCGTGGGGGTGCCCGCCTGGAACGTCAGCGAGGTTCCCCCGCCCACCCGGTGCTGCCCCTGACCCCAGTACACCGGCCCGGGCACCTGGAAGCGCCCGTCCACCGTTCCGGCGCCGTCCAGCAGCATCGGCGCGGGAACCTGCAGCACGACGTCGGTGTCGACCTGGACGGTCGTGGTCTGGGAGAAGAACGGCGGTGCCGATGCGCCCAGCGACCGCTGGAAAGCGGGCTCCTCACCCGCCAGGTAGATCAGCAGCACGAAGACCGGCACGCCGAGCGCGGTGAGCTTGATCCAGTACTGGAAGGCCTGCACGAAGGTGATGGAGTGCATCCATCCGGTGAAGATATTGAACGTCACGAGCACCATGACGACGGCAGCTCCGACCCAGGCGGGCCAGTGCGCCACGACGGCGACGGTGAGTCCGGCGCCCTGCAACTGGGGCACCAGGTACAGCCAGCCAATGATCAACACGAATGCCGTCGAGACCCGGCGGAGCAGCACCGAGCCCAGCCGTGCCTCGGCGAAGTCGGGCAACGAGTACGCCCCGGACCGGCGCAGTGGCGCCGCCACGAACAACAGCAGCGCGACATATCCGGCCGTGAAGCCGACCGGGTACCACAGCGCGTCCAGCCCGCCCTTGAGCACCAGTCCGGCGATCCCGAGGAAGGAGGCCGCGCAGATGTACTCCCCGGATATCGCTGCCGCGTTCAACGGCGGCCGCACCGTTTGAGAGGCCGCCAGAAAATCGGAGGGGGGCCGATTCATCCTCGCCCCGTACAGCCCCACCAGGCCGGTCAGCGCGGCAACCGCGGCCATTGCACCGACAGCGAAGAGGAGCCGCTGCTCATCCAAGGGGATTCAGTTCTCAACCATCTCGGTGAAGTCCTGCTCGTTGCGATCAGCACTGCGATTGTAGAACCAGGCCAATGCGATGAAGAACGGATACACCGCGAACCCGAGCACCAGCCACGGCAACCGCAACCCGAAGATACTGACACCGCCCAGTGACGGCGCCAGCACGAACGTCAGGAGAATACCCCCGAGCACCATCATGGTGAGCAGCATCAGGCGTACCGCCAGGGAAAGCTGGTCGCGCACCAATTGGCGGACCAGCATCTCACCGACACCGGTCTGTTCCTCCACCTCGGCCAGCGTGCGCACCACCCGGCGGCTGCTGCGCCGCTCGGCGAGCACCACCCGTTCCCGCTTGCCCGGCCTGCCCTTGACCGGCTCCGGGGCCATGGCCTGCTGCAGGGCGGCCTCGACCTCCTGCCACCCATCGCCCTGCTGGTCCAGCTCACCGCTCATCGCGAGGTCCAGCCCTGTTTGGCTGCCCGCACCAGGCGGTCCTTGAGTTCCCGGGTGTGCCTGCGGCTCACCGGCAGTTCGGCGGCGTCCTCACCGCTACCCACCCGCACCACGTAGCCGGACGCCGACATCCGCAGCTCGGTGACCAGCGGCAGGGCTACCAGAAAGGAGCGGTGGATGCGCACGAATCCGGCATCGGACCAGCGGTCCTCGAGCTGGGACAGCGGGATCCGGACCAGGTGGCTGCCCTCATTGGTGTGCAGGCGCGCATAGTCGCCCTGCGCCTCCACCCAGCGCACCGACGAGCGCGGCACCAGCTTCGTGGTGCCTGCGAGTTCGACCGGGATGACCTCGTCGTCGCCGCCCTGATCCTCGACCGGAGCGAACATGTCACGACGTGACTGCACGATGCGCCGGATCGTGTTGGCCAGCCGCTCACTCCGCACCGGCTTCATCAGGTAGTCCGTTGCGCCGATGTCGAAGGCGTCGACGGCCTTGTCGTCGTGCGCGGTGACGAACACGACCGCGGGCGGATCGGGGATCATGCCCAGCACCCGGGCGAGTTCCAGCCCATCCAGCCCGGGCATGCGGATGTCGAGGAACACGACGTCGACCCGCTCAGGTGACACTCCGGCAGGCACCCGGTTCTCCCCGCGCAACGCCGACAACGCCTCCGTGGCGTTCGACGCCGTGAGCACGATGCCGACTCGCGGCTCGGCGTCGAGCACCTCGCACAGCATGGACAGCGCGCCTTTCTCGTCGTCCACCGCGAGTACGGTGAGGCCAGCGCCGCCCTCGTTGCCGCTCATCGGTCGCCTCCGCACTCAGGCCCCCACTGGATGGAACAATCCTGCACATCAGTACGCACCGCTGTCCACGGTTGGGCCAGACGGCGAGTTCCCGCCAGTAATCTAGGTCCTCCATATGCGCGACAGTCACCCACCGAATCGACCAACCGCAGCGGCTGACCGGCCGGACCATGGCTCCGTTCGGGCGTATCCGCCCCTCAGAGGCCGAAGCGGGCCCAGGCGGCTCGGTGCTCCAGCGCGTCGAACAGTGCCTGCACGGTATCCGGGCCAGCGCTGCCGGTGAGTGTGGCCGCCGCGGGCGCCAGCCCCAGCCGGGCCAGTATCGGCCTGCGCCCCTCCACCGTGATGATCTCGGCGTCCGGGTAGCGACGGGAGAGCACGGAGCGCAACGTGCCCAGCCGGTCGACCAGGCCCAGCTCCAGTGCCCTGCGACCGGTCCACACCTCTCCGGTGAACACGTCCTGGGCGGTGGTCAACGCGGTGCCACGCCGCGCGCACACCCATTCCCGGAACATCTCGTGCAACTCGGTCTGCATGCTCTTGAGCCACAGCACGTCGTCTTCCCGCTCAGGCAGGAACGGGTCCAGCCGGGCCTTGTTCGACCCGGCGGTGTAGAGCCGCCGCTCCACCCCGAAACGCTCCAGCAGGCCGTGCAATCCGAAACCCCGGCTGACCACCCCGATCGAGCCGACCAACGACGTCGGATGGGCGACGATCTCGTCGGCGGCGCAGGCCAGCCAGTAGCCACCGGAAGCCGCGACGTCCTCGCAGAACGCCAGCACCGGCACCCGCTTCTCGTCGGCCAGCCCCCGGATCCGGTCGGCCACCAGAGCCGACTGGGTCGGCGAGCCACCCGGAGAGTTGATCGACAGCGCCACAGCGCGCAGCCGGTCGTGGGAGAACGCGCGGTTCAGCGCCGATTCCACCGCGGCCAGGCTGATGACACCACGCCCGAGTGGGGAAGGTGCCGGCGTGATGACACCGTGCAGCTTCACCGTCGCCACCACCGGGCGGTCCCGCAGCGTACTGGGTATGGGCAGCCGCGAGGTCAGGTCCTTCACATCCATGTCATAAGCCTACGTACGTCCGTCGGGACCGGCTCGATATAACCACCACAGGCCCAGCAACGGCAGCACGAACGGGACGAACCCGTAGCCGATCCCGTAGTCCGACCACACCGTCGCGTCCGGGAACGCGCCGGGTGCCAGCACGCTCGCCGTGCCGACGGTCAGTACCCCGGCCAGTTCCACCGAGCAGGCGGCCAGTGCCACTGCCCAGCGGGAGCGGGCCAGGGCGACCGCGGCCACCAGATACACCACCGCGGCCAGCGCGGAGAGCAAGTAGGCCAGCGGGGCCGCACCGAACTTCGTCGCGATCTGCACCGCCGACCGGGCGCCCGCGGACACGGCGAAGATCGCGTACACGGCCACGATCACCCGTCCCGGTCCCGTTGCGATATCGACCCGCGTTTCAGGCATGGACCGCACCGACGCCTGCCCAGAGCTGATTCATCCGCACCGTCATCACCGCCACCGCCAGGCAGGCGACGACCAGCACGCCCGCCGACCACCGCGTCCGGTCACCCAGCGACCAGACCACCCCCGCGGGCAGTACCAGCACCGTGGCCAGGTGGTAGCCGAGGAACTCCAGCACACTGCTGGCCGGGCGGTGTCCCCCGAACAGCAGCACCACCGCGGTGACGACCTGCGCCAGCACCAGGGCCTCGACGGCCCCCAGCACGCCGAGCACGATCCGCCCAGGGCGACGGTTCAGCAGAACCAGCAGCCCGGTACCGGCCGCCATCACCAGCGCAGCGGAGATGACGGCGGTGGCCAGCGGACCGATCACGCCGCAGATCCTGGCACGTCCGC
>DASXOV010000171.1:0-7300 GCA_036494005.1 Pseudonocardiaceae bacterium
CTCCGGGGCCGCCTTCAACGACAGCCAACCCCCGCCGGTCCGCCGGCGGGGGTTGGCTGTCGTTATGAGCATCGCTGCCGGGGGTTGGTGGTTCTTGAAGAGCCCCCAACCTGGGGTGCTCAGGGGATGCTGACCAGCACCTGCCCGTTCTGTTCGGCCGTTGCGTAGACGGTGGTCTGCCGGTCGGCCATGTGCATTGCGGTGTCGCGCGGCGTGATCCGCTCGGTGTCCCAGGCCGAGATCAACGGCGCCATCTTGGCGAGCATCTCCTGGCGCAGGGCCGTGAAGGTCAGCGCCGGATCCGCGTCGACCCGCCCGAGCAACAGCCACCATGCCCAGGCCACTGCCCCGGCATTGGCGACGAAGTCCGGGATCACCGGGATCCCCCTGGCGGCGAGCATGGCTTCGGCCGCTGGGGTGGTGGCGGCGTTCGCGGCCTCCACGATCAGACCGGTCTTGATGGTGTTCGCGTTGTCCGGGGTGATCGCGTAGGACACGGCGGCCGGTACCAGCAGGTCGACCTCGATACCGAGCACCGCGTCGCGGGGCAGCCGTCTCACGTGCGCAGGGACCTGGCTGCGGTCGATCTCGCCGAACTTGTCACGAGCCTCGAGCAGAGCAGGCACGTCGAGCCCATCCGGGTGGTAGAGCGCGCCTGCGGCATCAGCCAGAGCGACCACCTTGAGACCGGCTTCGTGCAGGTACCAGGCAGCGGCGCCACCCATGGTGCCGACCCCTTGGATGGCTACCGTCGTGTCGCCGGGCACCCACGATCGGGCGTGCGTCACACCGAGGCAACTCTGCGCCACACCGTAGCCACCGACGACATCACCGAGCCGGTAACCGCCGGGTACCGGGGAGAACAACCCCGCTTTGACCCGGCTCAGTGTTGACGCTGGATCGGCGGAGCGGGTGATCGCCGCGTGGTAGGACTGGTCCATCCCGAGCTCGTCGAAGACGTCGTCGATCAGATGCTGGGGCACTCCGAGGTCCTCGGCGGTCACCCAGTGCGCGTCCAGCCATGGCCGCATCGCCTGAACGAAGCGGCGCAGCATGCCACGCGCCTCGGGGTCCTTCGGGCTGCAGTCGATGCCGCCCTTCGCTCCACCCACCGGCAGGTCGAACACCGCGGCCTTGAGTGCCATGCCGCGGGCGAGGTCTTCGACCTCGGTCAGCGTGCAGCCGGCGCGCATCCGGGTGCCTCCGGTGGCCAGGCCCGACACCAGGCTGTGCACCACCAGATACCCTGCTCTCCCGGTCACAGGGTCTGTCCAGGTGATCCGCATCAGCGGATCGCGCTCCCACATTGCCATCAGCCGAACCTCCTCCCATACGCACCATGAACTAAGACGATGCCGGTGTAGAGGGCATCGCCTTAACTGCTGTCAGGGTTACCTGCAGTGAGCACGTGCCGCCGTCAGCGGGTGACCTGCAGAATCCTGAGGCTCGTCGACACTGACGAGGGGACTTCAGAGATGTCGAAGCCACAGGGAATAAATGCGCGCCCAGTAGAGCCAGGCGCGATGTCCGTCGATAAGAGCCATCGGAACATCACCCCTCTCACGCTGGCGCGTGTTTGCGACGGTAAGTCGCGAAGTGAATCCGTGTCAATGGGCTGAGTGCGTGGCGGGCGGTGTCACGTCCCACTCGGCGAGCACCGTGGCGGTGTCGTCACCTGGTGCGGGTGGCGGCGTCGGGCGGCCGGGAGGGGTGCGCGAGAAGCGTGGAGCAGGAGCCGCCTGTAGCACTCCCTCGATGTCGATCAACGTGCCGCGGGCGGCGATGTGCGGGTGCGCCGCCACCTCGCCGAAGGACAGCACCGGTGCCACGCACGCGTCGGTGCCCGCGAAGACCGCTTCCCACTCGTCCCGCGTGCGGGTGGCGAACACCGTGCTGAAGCGCTCCCGCAGCACCGGCCAGCCGGCTGCATCCAGTTGGGCGGGCAGTTCCTCCCCGGCCAGCCCGAGTCCGTCCAGCAGCGCCGCGTAGAACTGCGGTTCCAGCGCGCCGACCGCGACGAAACGCCCGTCGGCGCAGGCATAGGTGTCGTAGAACGGGGCGCCCGAGTCGAGCAGGTTGCTTCCCCGCTGGTCGCGCCACAGCCCGCAGGCCCGCATCGACCAGACCATCTGAGCCAGCACGCTCACTCCGTCCACCATCGCGGCGTCGACAACCTGGCCGACGCCGGAGCGCTCCCGCTCCCACAGCGCCGCGAGCACTCCGACGACCAGGAACATCGAGCCCCCGCCGAAGTCCCCGACCAGATTCAGCGGTGGCACCGGTTTGCCTTCCGCGGTCCCGACGGCGTGCAGCACCCCGGACAGCGCGACGTAGTTGATGTCGTGCCCGGCGCGGGCGGCCAGCGGGCCGTGCTGGCCCCATCCGGTCATCCGGGCGTACACCAATCGCGGGTTGCGGTCCCGGCACTCGACCGGCCCGACGCCGAGACGTTCGGCCACCCCCGGCCGCATCCCCTCCAGCAGCACGTCGGCCCGCTCGACCAGCCGCAGCGCGGTCTCCCGGCCCACGGGATCCTTGAGGTCGGCAGCCACCGAACGTCTGCCGCGCAGCAGCTGGTCACTGGCACGGGGGGCGAGTTGCGGGCCACCGGACGGTCGTTCCACCCGGACCACGTCCGCCCCGAGGTCGGCCAGCAGCATCGCCGCATGGGGAGCCGGACCGAGTCCCGCCAGTTCGATCACCCGCAGCCCCGCCAGCGGTCCCGGCATCGCACCTGCACCTCCTCGGTCAGCGACGCAGGCCTGCCTGCAGCCGTGCGACCTTCGCACTCACCGAGCGACCCAGCGTACTGATCTCGGCCTCCAGCCTGGCCATCCCCGCCGCCGATGCCCGGGTGAGCAGGGCATCCGCGAGCCGGGAGTGCACCAGAGGCCGGATCCAGTGGTAGAAGCCGATCGTGCGCGGCACGTTCACCCGCCTGCTGCGCCGCTCTATCGCCCGCACGAAGGCCGCTGAGCAGGCCGCTACCGGCGTGACCGCGTTCATCGGCCATGGCAAGCGTTCTCTCATCTCACGGAAGGACGGTAGTTCCCGCTCGGCGTCCCGGACCATGTCGGTGTCGATCCAGCACATGTGAGCGCATCCGACTGAAACGCCCAGCGGAGCAATTTCGATGCGCAACGAGTCCGCGAACGCTTCCACCCCCGCCTTGCTCGCCCCGTAGGCGGAGAAGCCCATCGCGGGCGTCAGCGCGGCCAGCGAACTGACCACCAGCAGGTAGCCGGCTGAGTCGACCAGGTGCGGGATGGTGGCCTGCGCGGTACGGAAGACGCCGGTGAGGTTGACCTCCACGGTCCTGGCGAACGCCTCCGGATCGATGGTGCGAACCGTGCCGAAGCTGGCGATGCCCGCGCTCGCCACCACGACGTCCAGCCCGCCCAGCGTCGCGACGGACTTGGCCACCGCGGCGCTCAGCGCGGCCGAGTCCGTCACATCGGCCTCGGCCCACACGTGCCCGGGACCGAGTTCGGCGGCAAGCGTGGCGAGCAGGTCGGGTTCCAGCCCGACGAGTGCCAGCCGTGCACCGCGTGCCGCCAGATCGCGTGCGGTGGCCGCACCGATACCACGTGCGGCGCCGGTGATGAGCACGTGCTTGCCCGCGAGATCCATAGCTACTGGAGAGTAGATAAGCTGGCGCTCCAGGTCGAGCCCGACGCGTGGTCGAGTTCTCTGGCGTGGCGACGGCTCGCGGAATACCGTGTTCGAAGGGGGGCGTTTTGACCCTTGGCGAGCGCCCCGGCTATCCTAGAGGCTGTGCCCGACTCCGGTCGGGCCGCTCCGCGTGCCTGTTGGCGACGCACCATCGGTGGGTGGGTTCTCCGGGGCCTTCACCTCCGGGTCGCGTCGGTGCCGCCCAACTCCTGCCGGACAGTAACTTCCGGCGGAGGGGTGGGCCAATGGCGACACGCCCGACCTCGGGATACGGAGCGACCGGCCGCGCAGCACCCACTGCCCGACCAGCACAGCACCGCACACGAGCGGACTCGGGCACCACCGACGTCCGCGCAGCTGACAGAGCACTACCGGGAAGACGAGAAAGCTGGTCCATGCCTACCATCCAGCAGCTGGTCCGTAAGGGCCGCGAGGACAAGGTCGCGAAGACCAAGACTGCGGCGCTCAAGGGGAGCCCGCAGCGGCGCGGGGTGTGTACCCGCGTGTACACGACAACCCCGAAGAAGCCGAACTCGGCGCTGCGCAAGGTGGCTCGTGTTCGGCTCACCAGTCAGGTCGAGGTGACGGCTTACATCCCGGGTGAAGGTCACAACCTCCAGGAGCACTCGATCGTGCTGGTTCGCGGTGGCCGGGTGAAGGATCTCCCCGGTGTCCGCTACAAGATCATCCGGGGATCGCTGGACACCCAGGGCGTCAAGGGCCGGAAGCAGGCCCGAAGCCGCTACGGCGCGAAGAAGGAGAAGGGCTGATGCCTCGCAAGGGTCCGCCGCCGAAGCGCCCCCTCATCTCCGATCCGGTCTACGGGTCGCCGCTGGTCACCCAGCTGGTCAACAAGGTCCTCGTCGAAGGCAAGCGCTCGGTGGCGGAGAAGATCGTCTACCAGGCGCTGGAGGGCTGCAAGGACAAGACCGGCACCGACCCCGTGGTCACCCTCAAGCGTGCGCTGGACAACGTCAAGCCCGCGATCGAGGTGAAGAGCCGCCGGGTCGGTGGCGCCACCTACCAGGTTCCGGTCGAGGTGCGCCCGGTGCGGTCCACCACACTGGCGCTGCGCTGGCTGGTCACCTTCTCGCGCCAGCGGCGGGAGAAGACCATGGTCGAGCGTCTGATGAACGAACTACTGGACGCCAGTAACGGCCTCGGGGCGAGTGTGAAGCGTCGCGAGGACACCCACAAGATGGCCGAGTCCAACAAGGCCTTCGCGCACTACCGCTGGTGATCAACCACGGTCACCGACAATCGTCGAGCCACCCGCTCGCATGAGACAGCTAGGGATGAATTCTCGTGGCACGTGACGTGCTGACCGACCTCGCCAAGGTCCGCAACATCGGGATCATGGCGCATATCGACGCGGGCAAGACCACCACGACCGAGCGGGTCCTGTTCTACACCGGTATCAATTACAAGATCGGTGAGGTCCACGATGGCGCGGCCACGATGGACTGGATGGAGGAGGAGCAGAAGCGCGGCATCACCATCACCTCCGCCGCGACGACGGTCTTCTGGAACGACAACCAGCTCAATATCATCGACACCCCTGGCCACGTCGATTTCACCGTCGAGGTGGAGCGGAACCTGCGGGTACTCGACGGTGCCGTCGCGGTGTTCGACGGCAAGGAGGGCGTCGAGCCCCAGTCGGAGACGGTGTGGCGGCAGGCCGACAAGTACGACGTGCCGCGGATCTGTTTCGTCAACAAGATGGACAAGCTGGGCGCGGACTTCTACTTCACCGTGCGCACCATCCGCGAGCGGCTCGGTGCGACGCCCCTGGTCATCCAGCTACCGATCGGCTCCGAATCCGATTTTCAGGGCGTCGTCGACCTGGTGCAGATGCGTGCGCTGACCTGGCGCGGGGAGGTCCAGAAGGGCGAGGACTACACCGTCGAGGAGATTCCGGCCGATCTGATCGAACTCGCGGGCGAGTACCGGGAGAAGCTGCTGGAGGCCGTCGCCGATACCGACGACGACCTCATGGAGGCCTACCTCGGTGGTGAGGAACTCACCGTCGAGCAGATCAGGGGCGGCATCCGCAAGCTCACCGTGAACAGCGAGGCCTACCCGGTGCTGTGCGGGTCGGCGTTCAAGAACAAGGGCGTGCAGCCGATGCTGGACGCGGTGATCGACTACCTGCCCTCTCCACTGGACGTGCCTCCGGTGCAGGGAGTGTTGCCGGACGGTATGACGCCCGCGGCCCGCTTGCCCTCGACCGACGAGCCGTTCTCCGCGCTGGCGTTCAAGATCGCCGCGCACCCCTTCTTCGGTAAGCTGACCTACGTCCGGGTGTACTCGGGCCGGATCGCCGCGGGTTCCCAGGTGATCAACTCCACCAAGGACCGCAAGGAGCGCATCGGCAAGCTCTTCCAGATGCACTCCAACAAGGAGAACCCGGTCGACGAGGCCAGGGCGGGTCACATCTACGCGATGATCGGCCTCAAGGAGACGACGACCGGTGACACCCTGTGCGATCCGCAGGCGCCGATCATCCTGGAGTCGATGACCTTCCCGGAGCCGGTCATCCAGGTCGCCATCGAGCCGAAGACCAAGAGTGACCAGGAGAAGCTGGGTATCGCGATCCAGAAGCTGGCCGAGGAGGACCCCACCTTCCAGGTCAAGCTGGATGACGAGACCGGCCAGACGATCATCGCCGGGATGGGCGAGCTGCACCTCGAGGTGCTGGTGAACCGGATGCGCAGCGACTACAAGGTCGAGGCGAACATCGGCAAGCCGCAGGTGGCCTACCGCGAGACGGTTCGTAAGACGGTCGAGAAGATCGAGTACACCCACAAGAAGCAGACCGGCGGCTCGGGCCAGTTCGCCCGCGTGATCATCAAGCTGGAGCCGTTGGAGAACACCGACGGCGCCCTCTACGAGTTCGACAACAAGGTCACCGGTGGACGGATCCCCAGGGAGTACATCCCGTCGGTGGACTCCGGGGCGCAGGACGCCATGCAGTACGGCGTGCTCGCCGGATACCCGCTGGTCGGGCTCAGGGTCACCCTGCTGGACGGTGCCTACCACGAGGTGGACTCCTCCGAGATGGCCTTCAAGATCGCCGGATCGATGGCGCTCAAGGAGGCGGCCCGCAAGGCGAGCCCCGTGCTGCTGGAGCCGATGATGGCCGTTGAGGTCACCACACCCGAGGACTACATGGGTGATGTCATCGGCGACCTCAACTCCCGTCGCGGCCACATCCAGCACATGGAGGAACGCAGTGGCTCCCGCGCCATCAAGGCGCTGGTGCCGCTGTCGGAGATGTTCGGCTATGTCGGCGACCTGCGGTCGCGGACCCAGGGCCGGGCGAACTACACGATGCAGTTCGACTCCTACGCCGAGGTCCCGGCCAGCGTGTCCAAGGAGATCATCGCGAAGGCGACGGGCGAGTGAGCAGCGCAGCGCAGCGAGGAGCGGAGCGAGCCCGGAACCGAGTCACGGATAGCGCGAAGGCGACGGGCGAGTAAGGCGATGGGGGAGTGACAAGCTCCAGCCGCGGTTGAGCCGCGGCAGCGGGCACCGGGGTTCCCTCTGGCGGTCCGCATGAGACGGCCCTGACAGCATGCCGCCATACCAAGGACCCCACGGTCCGGCGGATCACGAGAACGAGTCCAGG
>DASXOV010000172.1:0-18950 GCA_036494005.1 Pseudonocardiaceae bacterium
CTCCGAGTATGTATAACGTTCGCTATACTCACTGGCGTGAGCAAGCGCGACGATGTCCTTGCAGCCGCTGAGCAGCTGTTCTACGCCGACGGGTTCCACGCCACGTCGATCGACGGGGTGACAGCCGCGGCAGGTGTCACCCCTCGGACGCTGTACCACCACTTCCCGTCCAAGGAGGCGCTGGTCGTCGCGGTGCTGAGGGAGCGGGACGCCCGCTTCGCGGCCTGGCTGGACTCCCATGCGGTGAGCGAACCGCGCCACCACGCGGTGCTGTCGGCGCTGCGGGCCTGGACGGCGCGGTTCGGCGCTCGCGGCTGCCTGTTCCTGCGCGCGCTGGGCGAGCGGTCCAGCCCGGAGTCGGGTATCGCGGCCGCCGTCGAGGAACACAAGGCGCGCTACCGCGAGATGGTCGCGGCGGCGCTGGGGCCGGCCACCGACGCGCAGGTCGACGAGTTCGTGATGGTGCTCGAAGGCGCGGTGGCGGCTGCTCCGGTGGCCGGTGCGGACGCCGCGTTCGCCACCGCGCGGGCGCTCGGCGACCGGATCTTCGGGTGAGCCCTGGAACCCGGGCCGCCCGGACCGCGCTGGCCGCGGTGTTCGTGCCTGCGCTGCTGTGGCACCGGCCCGCGCCGACGTGGCCGCAGGTCCGCTTCCACGCCGGTATCGGGCTGCTCGCTGTGGATCGGACTGGCGGGGGTGGCCGTGGTGGTCGGCGGGATCTGACCGGCGGGGCGGCACCGTGGTCCGCCTACCTGCTCCCGGTCGGCGCAATGCTGAGTTTGGTGGTGGTCACACTTGCGCAGCGGTCGCGGAGATCCGTCCGTCACCGGCCGATAATGGGGTAATTCCCCCATATTGCCTAACTCAGCCGCGCATACTGCCCTCACGCCGATGAGTAGGAGCCGGGCATGACAGTGAACAGTTATGACGCCATCGTGGTCGGCGCGCGCTGCGCGGGTTCGCCGACCGCGATGCTGCTGGGCAAGGCGGGCTACCGGGTCCTTGTCGTCGACCGGGCGACATTTCCCAGCGACACGATCTCCACGCATCTGGTGCACCCGCCGGGCGTGGCGGCGCTGCGGAGGTGGGGCCTGCTCGACCGGCTCATCGCGACGGGATGCCCACCGATCCACACCTACTTGTTCGATTTCGGGCCGTTCACGCTCGCGGGGGCGCCCGGGACCCACGACAGCCCGGTGGCGTACGGCCCGCGACGGACAGTGCTGGACGCCCTGCTCGTGGAGGCGGCAGCCGAAGCGGGAGCCGAGGTGCGGGACGGCTTCACTGTCTCCGAGATCCTCGTCGAGGACGGTCGGGTGGCCGGTGTTCGCGGGCACAGCAAGGACGGCCCCACCGTCACCGAGCACGCCCGCCTGGTCATCGGGGCGGACGGCCGGAATTCCTTCGTCGCGCAGGCCGTGCAACCCGAGCAGTACCACGACAAACCGCGGCTGCTGTGCGGCTATTACACCTATTACAGCGGTCTGCCGCTGGACGGTCATTTCGAGACCTTCGTCCGCCCCGGCCGCGGTTTCGCGGCGCTGCCCACGAATGACGACCTGACGCTCGTCATCGGCGGCTGGCCGTTCGCCGAGTTCGAGGCCAACAAAAAGGACATCGAAGGCAATTGCCTGAAGATGTTCGAACTGGCTCCGCACTTCGCCGAACGGATCCGGACCGCCACCCGCGAGACACGCTTCGTCGGCACCGCCGTGCCGAATTATTTCCGCAAACCCTTCGGTCCCGGCTGGGCGCTGGTGGGAGATGCCGGCTACAACCGGGACTTCATCAC
This sequence comes from Pseudonocardiaceae bacterium, assembly GCA_036494005.1. GTDB lineage: Bacteria > Actinomycetota > Actinomycetes > Mycobacteriales > Pseudonocardiaceae. The sequence continues at coordinate 1,793 of DASXOV010000172.1, forward strand.
CGCCCAGGGGATCACCGACGCCTTCCGGGACGCCGAGCTGTGTGCCGGGGCGGTGCACGAGGCGTTGTCCGATCCGAGCTCCTTCGACGTCGCGATGGCGAGTTACCAAGCCACCCGCGACCAGCACGTCCTGCCGATGTACGAGCTCACTGCTCAGATCGCGATGCTGGAGCCGCCGCCACCCGACTTTCAGCAACTGCTGGCGGCGGCGCACGGCAACCCTGAGGCAACGGACGCCTTCATGCGGGTCCAGGCCGGCGTGCTGTCCCCGGCCGAGTTCTTCTCCGCCGAAAACGTCGAGCACATTCTCACCACAGCCGCGCAGTAGCGCCCAAGCTCGGGCGCTGTTCAGATAATCCGAATCTGTTAATCTTAGCCGATGCGTGAGATGTCTGCCTCCGAGGCGTCCCGGAACTTCTCCGCCGTGTTGGACTCCGCTGAGCACGGCGAGACGATCGTGGTCACGCGCGCAGGCAAACGGATCGCGCTGATCGTGCCGGCACCGCGTGCCAACGGTGCCGCGCTCCGCGAGGTGTTCGGCCGGTGGCAGGGCAACGCCGCGTTCGACGACACCTTCGCCGCCAACGTCGCCACCGCGAGCGAGGTGGTCTCGGCCGAGCTGGATACCGATCCGTGGCGCGGCTGATTCTTGACACCGGCGTGCTCATCGCGGGTGTGCGGGGCCAGGCGGACCTCGCAGCGCTGGCCGATACCGACGACGTGGCCCTGCCCGCGGTGGCCATCGCCGAGTACGCCGTCGGCGTGCTGCTGGAAACCGACCCAGGCCGCGCCGCCGCCCAACGCGCATTCCTCGATGACGTCCTGGCGGTCGTTCCCATCCTCGACTACGACCGAGCCGTGGCTGAACACCACGCCGCTCTGCTGGCCCACACCCGCCGCACCGGCCACCGACGCGGCGTCCACGACCTCGTCATCGCCGCAACAGCCCGCGCGAGCAGCCGCACCGTCACCACCACCGACGAACACGCCCGCTTCGGCGAGCTGCCCGACGTGACTGCCCGCCTCATCCCCGCCTGATCAACGACCGCCAGCCGCCGATCGGGCCGACCGGCTCGCCCGCCGCCATCGCCTGCTGTAACGCGGCGATCTCCTGCTCGTCGTGCGTCGTGCGTGGCCGGTCGCCGTGTCCGGGTGCGTCGATGGCGGCGACGGTGAAACCGCAGCCGGTCACGAAGCGGTGTGCACGTCCGACCATTCCCGGTGCTCTCTTGTGTGTGCCGCCACCGTGACACATCAGCACCAGGGGCGCGCGATCGGAGCCGGATGCGGGCGACCAGAGCACGCCGGGGACCTCACCCACAGTGAAGTCACCGTGGTCTCGATGGCCCTCGGGCCCGTGACCGTCGCGATCACGAGCCTGCCGCAGCACGCCGAACCTCAGTGGATGAGCGCGGACAGCTTCCCGTGGTGGATCGAACGGATGATGTAGTCGGCGTCGGAGTACTTCTTCGCGCTCGACTCGTAGACCACGTAGAGCTCGCCGTCGGCGATCGCCAGGTCCTCGGACATGTTGGGCGCGGTCACCCGGCGGCTGACCGGCCCGTTGCGCGAGTCCACGACGAGCTGGCTGTCGTTGTTGCGGCCGAACGAACGGCTCCAGACGAAGTCCTTGTCGGTGATCGCCATGCCCTGGACCCGCGAGGGGATGTCGAACGAGTGGTTGTCGTAGGTCGGGACCTCGGCCGCGTCCAGCGCGTAGCGATACGCCTTGCCCTGGGCGTTCTGGTTGAACTGGCCGACGTACATCGTGTTCCCGTAGATCTCCAGGAACGAACTGGCCGTCACCGGGTAGCTGTTGCTGCTCTTGACCTGCGAGTTCGGCGCGGCGCCATCCAGCGTCGACTTCGCGTAGCGGATGACGCGGCCACTGTTGGAGACCCAGATGTAGTGCGCGCTCGTCGCGAGTGCACCGACGTGGCCGTTGTCGTCGAGGAACAGGCTCTTCTTGAGGGTGCTCGTCTTGCGGTCCAGGATCGCGATCCGTGCCTTGCCGTGGTTGTCGTCGTAGTAGGAGACGACCATCGCGTCCTTCTCGGGCCAGTAGGTCAGACCCTGCGGGACGTAGTTCGTGCCGGTGTAGGGGATCGTGCGCTCACCGACGTGGAAGATCGAGTAGTAGGTCGCGTACCGGGCAGGCGCCGCCGCCTGGGCGGTGGCCGCTGGCAACACCGCTAGCCAAGTCGCCACCGCGGCGGCAAGGAACAGACCTGATCGTCCTCGTCCCATGCGTGGAACCCTTTCATCAGAAGTCGACGCCGGGTGTGACCGGCATGCCGCCAGTGCTGATGCCCCCCGCTGACCCGGCCGGGCCAAGCTGATCTCGACACCCCGGTCACCTTCTCTACACCATCGCCACGATCTCTGGTGGCGGTTTGTGCCTCGCTGCCGGTGCTTCCTGGGAGAATCCAGGCGTTCTGAGCAGAACGCACTGGCTGCTCTTGATGGCCAGCGAGCCCAGCAGGCATCACTGTGTTGTCGGCCACAGGGTGCAGATCGGCAATGCCCAGATCCGGTCACCGAGCTCGAACGGCTGCGGCCCGGTGTGGAACACAATCCCCCGCACGAATCGCTCCCCGAGCTGCTCACGCAACCAGGCGAGATGCTGCGCGTCCCGCGGACCCGGTGCGGAAGCGGCCTTGATCTCGATGCCGACGACACGCCCACCACCGAGGTCGATGGCCAGATCCACTTCCTGGCGGCCTGATTCCGTGCGCAGGTGGTGCAGCCTGGCCCGAGGTTGCCGCAAGGCGACCTCGGGGCGTAACTGGGCGGTGACGAAGGTGTCGAGAACACGGCCGAGCAGGTCACCGTCGCGCAGCACAGCAGCCGCGTCGATCCGGGCGGCGCTCACGGCGAGAGCGGGATCAGTCAGGTACCGCTTCGGCCGCTTCACCAGGCGAGTCAGCCGGTTCGACGACCATGCAGGCAGCCGATCGAGCAGGTAGAGGCTTTCGAGTAGTTGGTCATAGGCCTCGGCGGTGCGCCGGTCGATGCCAGCAGCCTGGTACAACGTGGCCTCGGTGGGCAGCCCCGCGGTGCACAACCCGAGCACTTCCAGGTATCGCCGCAACCGCACGGGGTCGCGAATCTGCCCGGCTGCCCGGATGTCCCGGTAGACGACGTGGTCGAGGTAGGCATCCAGCCACAGGTCTCGGGTGACCGGCCGTAACCGGAGAGCCGGCTCGGGAAACCCACTGCGCAGGGCCAGCGCGACATATCCGTCGATGTCCGGAACCTCGGAAGGCAGAAGTATCTTATCGAGATCACCGTCGATCACTGCTGGCAGCAGCCCTGGCGTAGCTGCCGCGCCAGCGATCTCCCGCTCGGTGAGCCCATGCAGGACCAGCCGCACGATCCGCCCGGTGCCGGGCCAGACACGCTGCGTGAGATCGGCTTCGACGCTGCCGGTGAGCAGGTACCGGCCTGGCCGCGGGTCATCGTCTACGGCCCGTTTCACCGCGCCGAGCACCTCCGGCACTTCCTGCCATTCGTCCAGGAGCACCGGTTCGCGGGACCGGCGCAACGCCGCATCCGGGTTCGCGGCCACGGCCGCGGCGACGGCAGGGTCGTCCAAACGCAGGATGTCGGCGGCCAAGCGGCGCGCCGAAGTCGTCTTCCCGGCGGCGCGAGGACCGGTCACCATGACTGCCGGAACGTCGCTGATCAGCGCAGCCAGCTGCCGATCAGCGAGACGAGGGAGGTACCCGGCGTCTGACACGGGGTCCAGACTACACATTTCCCACACTTGACAGTACACATTTCCCGCAGTGGAGACTCCCCATCTCCCGCGAGCTGCCCGTAGGCACGCACGGGATGCTTGCCTTCGGCGAACTCCTCGACGATCTTCACGTTGAACACAGGATCAGCGTGTCGTAGACCGAAGCCTGTGCGATCTCGCGGTCAACAGCGAACCGAGGGACTGGTCATGCGCACCGAGCGATCGTTCGACTACTGTCACTTCTCGGATCAGAACTGGACGCGAATCGTGACGGAGTTCGGGGGACAACCATGGCGCGACGGAGGCGTGGGTTTTTTGCCGAGCTGCAGCATCAGCGGCTGCTGCAGGAGCGCGAACAGGCACGCTTTCAGGCTGAACAGCAGCGGTTGGCGAAACAGGCCACACGTGAGCGGGAGCGTAGCGAACAAGCGCAGCGACGGGCAGATGCGCAAGCGTCGCGTGAGCAGCGGGAGCGGCACATCCAGCAGCAACAAACCAATACCGCGGAGCTGACCAGTGCGGTTCACGCTCGGGTTGCCGAACTGGATGCGGTGCTCGTGGATGGCCTGGCCAGGACAGGTGTGTTCTCCTTCGATCAGCTACGGCATTCGTATCAACCACACCCGTTCATACCGGACCGCAGCGTGGCCGCCGTGGGCGAGGCGCCGCGATGGGAGCGGTTCGCCCCGCCGCCCGCGTCGGGAATCGGTCGGCTGTTCAAGAGCGGCCACGAACGAGCGACTGCGCAGGCACGGGCGCGGTTTGAGCAGGAAATGGCGCTCTACCAGACACGGGAACGAGACCGTATGGCGGCGCTGGCGGATGCCGAGTTCCGGCACGCCGAGACCGAAGAAGCGCGGCGGCAACAGGTCGAGCAGCACAACGCGCAGGTCGACCAGTTGGAACACGGGGTCACGGCGGGATCACCGGAGGCGGTCGAGGAATACTTCGAACTGCTCATCGAGGCGTCGCGGCTACCCGAGGATCTTCCGGTCGATGTGGAGGTTGCTTACCAGCCTGACTCGCGCAAGCTGCTGGTGATCCGCGAACTACCCGGAGTCGAGGTAATCCCGGAGATACGCGAGTACAGCTATGTCCGTACCCGTGACGAGACCACGACGAAGCCACGACCACCCAAGGAGATCAGGCAGCGCTACGCCGGCCTGGTCGCCCAGCTGGTGCTGCGCACCATGCGGGACGTGTTCGAAGTGCTGCCGACCACACTCGTCGACGAGGTAGCCGTGAACGGCCACGTATCCACCCGAAACAAGGCCACCGGTCAACCCGAACGCCCCTGTCTGGTCAGCGTGTCCGGGATCCGCGAGCAGTTCAAAGATCTCGTATTGACCGACCTGGATCCCACCGAGTGCCTGCGGCACCTCAACGCCTTGGTCTCTCCCCATCCGTGGGACCTGGAAGCTGTCCGTCCGATCTTCGACCCCGACCTGTCCAAGTACCGGTTCGTCGATGCGCACGACGCCGCCGCCGGCCTGGACGCGCGACCGGTCTTGCTCCAGATGCAGCCCGTGGAGTTCGAGCACCTGGTCAAGCAATTGTTCGAAGCCATGGGCATGAAGTCCTGGGTCACGCAGGCATCTCGGGACGACGGCCTCGATGCGGTCGCCGTCAACGAAGACCCCATCATGGGCGGTCTCTGTGTCATCCAGGCCAAACGCTACAGCGGCGTCGTGTCGGCAGACGCGGTCCGCGCACTCGCCGGAGTCATGGACGACAAGCGCGCCAGCCGCGGTGTGGTGGTCACCACCTCCTGGTTCGGCAAAACCACCCATGACTTCGCGGCCCGCCACGGTCGCATCCAACTCATCGAAGGCGGAGAGCTGAAATACCTGCTCGCCGAACACCTCGACCTCGACGTCACGATCGGCCAACTCAAACGCAAGGGTTGACATTCTTATGCAGAGCTTCTTCATCAGGTGCCGGCTGATGTGACCAGAATGCCTATAGCGCGTGACCTGGGCACGATAGAGTGGGATGCACAGCGGATCGATGCGGCAGCGACATTTATCCGTGCCAGGCTGAATGCGGATTTCGCCGTCACCGGCCTGCCGCAGATCGAATTTCGGATTGATCCCACCTGGCCACGCGAAGGACTGAGTGACGGCAATTCATCCGAAATCGAACCACGTCCGGATGATGTCATCATCTTCTTCTGCGGTGGACATGAATTCAGTCTTCTCTGACGTCCGGCATCGAGACAGCATGCGCACAAGCCGCTGACGCACTACAAGACGACGTGATCGGCGTGACCGGCCGGCCGTGGCCGGAAGTTTACACGGCAGACGGCGCGTACGTCGGCGTGCTGTTCCCTCGCACCGAATCGCCGCATCAAGTGGCTGCCTGGCAGCTGGGCGGCCAGCCGCTGTGTGCGGTCGGCCACCTGCACGGGGCCTGCGCTGCCGCCGGTCTGACTATCGCCTGACGCACACAATCGCCGACCAATTCGTCGGCCACGCTGAACCGCTGCCACTTTTCGTATTTATCACGGTGTCATTCAGCTGGTGCCGTGTGCGCTGTCTCTGGACTGAAAGGATCAGGTACTTAGGGCGCGAGTGGCCGTATCGACGCGGAAATCGGCGATCTGGGCGCGCAGTTCGCGGGCCGGTCTGCTGCCTTGCCACCCCGGCGCGGTCAGTAACCGTTGCGCGCGGTCCAGCCGTTGCGAGAGTGCCCCGAGGCGGTGCGACGCCGGCAGCGCGAGTACGGCACCGATGCCGCTCACGGCTCTGTCGAGGTCTCCGGTGGCAATGCCGGCTATCGCAGCGTTGGTGTGGGCGAAGGCCGACCGGCCCCACTCCCCCCTCGTGGACGCAACATCGGCCGATCCGGCCACGACCTGATCACCGGTGACCGCGAGCACGGCTCGAACTAGGCGCGCACCACGCCGAGCACCGCGCTGACCGCGGAGCGGAACAGGTCGAGTCCGTCGGCAGACGGTCCGGTGAGCGGATCGATCGCATGTTCGGGATGCGGCATGAGACCGACCACCCGCCCGTCCGCTGATGTGATCCCGGCGATGTCGTTCACCGCACCGTTCGGTGTGGGGCCGACGTAGCGGAACACGACCCGGCCCCGGTCCTCCAGTTCGGCGAGCGTGGCGGCATCGGCCACGTACCGGCCCTCGCCGGACTTCAGGGGCACCACGATCTCGGCGCCACGAGAGTACCGGCCCGTCCAGGCGGTCCCGGCATTCTCTACCCGGAGCCGTTGATCACGGCAGACGAAGTGCAGCCCGGCGTTGCGAACCAGCGCACCCGGCAACAACCCCGCCTCGCACAAGATCTGGAAACCGTTGCAGATACCCAGTACCGGGGTGCCCCGGCGGGCGGCGCCGGCCACCGCGCGCAGCATTGGCTGGTGCGAGGCGATCGCACCGGCGCGCAGGTAGTCGCCGTAGGAGAAACCGCCGGGCACCACAACGGCGTCCACCCCGCGGAGGTCCTCGTCGGCGTGCCAGAGCGGTACCGGCTCCGCGCCCGCCCGGCGGACCGCGCGGGCGGCGTCGGTGTCGTCGAGTGTGCCGGGAAACGTGATGACGCCGATCCGGCAGGAGACCGGCGCTCCCGGCGAACTCCCCGGTGCGGTCATATTGCCGCCTCCGCGGCGAGGAGTGCGTCGGCGGTCATATCCTGCGCACCGTCCACTCCTCGATCACCGGGTTGGCGAGCAGTTCACCCGCCATCCGGTGCAACTCGGCGTCGTCGACGTGCTCAGCCACGTCGAGCTCGAAGTGCTTGCCCTGCCGGACGTCGTGCACCCCCTCGAAACCCAGCCGGGGCAGTGCCCGGGCGATCGCCTGGCCCTGCGGGTCAAGGATCTCGGGTTTGAGAACGACGTCGACGATCACTCGTGCCACGTCGCCGAGGCTACCTGCGCGCTGATCCGCCGCGGGCGCCGCGGGCGGCCGCGAGCGACGCCGTAAAGAAGGCCGGAAGGGGTGCTGCGTGGCAGGCTGGAGAGCCGTCACCGAGACTGCGGTCACCAGAGGACGCGGTCACAGCGGAGAGGAGCGACCATGCAGATCGTCCACCTCGGACAGTCCTGTGTGCTGGCGGAGGCGGCATCGGCCCGGTTGTTGCTCGACCCGGGCACTCTCTCCTCCGGTTTCGAGGAACTCACCGGACTCGACGCGATCCTGGTGACCCACCAGCATCCCGATCACCTCGACATCGACCGGTTGCCCGCGCTGATGACCGCGAACCCGGACGCCGTCCTGATGGCCGACCCCGGATCAGCGGGGCGGCTGACCGAGGCGGGCATCACACACCAGGTGATACGCCCCGGGGACAAACTCGAACTTGCCGGCACCACGGTGGAGGTGATCGGCGGCGACCACGGCGTCATACACCCGGACATTCCGGTGGTCCCGAACAACGGCTACCTGCTCAACGACGGCAGCACCGCGGTGCTGCACCCCGGGGATTCCTTCGATCTGCCCGGCCGTGCCGTCGACGTACTGCTGCTGCCCACCGCTGCTCCCTGGCTGAAGGTCTCGGAGGCCGTGGACTACCTGCGCGCGGTCGCCCCGCCGTTAGCGGTGCCGATTCACCAGGCCCTGCTGGCCGTCCCGGAGAAGTTCTACGAGCTGTACCGCGAACTCGCACCCGCCACGACCACGGTCCAGGTCGCTCCGCGCGGCGAGGCGCTCGAACTCTGAAGCCGCTCAAACCCTGAAGCCGCTCGAACCCTGAAGACCAGCACAGATCAAGCCGCCAGCGCAGGCGAGGACGCCAGCTGCGCGGGCAGTGCCGCGTAGGTACTGGGCTTCGCCCGATGGTGCAGCGCCACGTCCACCGCGTCCAGCAGCGCCGAGCGGCGCCCGCCGCGGGACAGATCCGCCGCGTCCACCGCGATCCGCACCAGAGTGCCTCGACGGGCGGCGCGGGCGGCGCCGAGCACCATCGCCCGGCACAGCCAGGGTTCGGCCCGATCGCCGTGCGCCAGGCCGAATGCGCCGAACCCGAGCACCCGACCGCGGTGGATCTGGTTCGAGCACATCTCGTGCACCCCGGTGGCGGCGGCACACACCTGATAACCACGGTCGTCCAGGGCCCGCAAGGTGCCCGGCGAGGCCAGCCAGCGCGGTGGCGCGAAAACGTCGGTTCTCAGGTTCAGCCGTTCCATCAGGAAACCGGCCGCGTGCAGCCGCAGACCTGCCTCGTGGGCAGGCAGGGTAGCGAACTCGGCACGGCGTCCCACCCTGGCCACCGTGTAGGACCCCCACGACCCGATCGGATCGGCGGTGTGGTCGTAGCCGTGCATCAGCACCGCGTCACCCTGGTCACGCCGCTGGCGGATCCAGCGCACCACGGCGCAGGACCCGGGGTTGCGGGGCACCACGAGCAGCGAGAAGGGCACCCCACGGACATCCAGGTCGGCAGCGAGCGCGGCGCAGTCGTCCAGTGTCGCCGAGTGGACCCCGGACAGCGAAACGAGCAGTTGAGTGGCCACCCCTCCATGAGGCCTCGTGCAGATGACAGCCCGCTAACCATCGGGTTTCTGCTGAGCACCGATCCGCGGAACTCCCCCGATGACGTGCGCAACCGGCGTACCCCCAATCGGGTCCGGCCCGCCGCACCCGCCGCTCGGCCTCCAGGTGTGGTGCCAACGTTTACGGAATGATGTTTTGAATATCTCGTGACGCTCCCGGGTATAATCTGGTGTGAGATTTCAAGGCGAAATAAGAACTGCCACGGGACAGCGGGGAGTGCGCATTGAGTACAGCGATCCACCACAGGGTGGCAGACCTCCCGCAAGAGGACATCACACTACTCCACGCGGCTCGCGAGGTAGCCCCGATGGCGTTCAACCCGGTGTCCGGATTCCAAGTGGGCGCGGCCGTGAGAGACACGGAAGGCCGGATTTTCATAGGAACATTCCTGGAGTCCTCCGCATTGCCGCTCGGTGTTTGCGCTGAGCCCGCGGCGCTCTTGGCGGCGTTCTCGGCCGGACGCCGTGAATTGACGGTCGTCGCCGTGGTGGGTGGTGATCCGGCGGCTGACGAGCCAGGTGTTCCGATCACTCCGTGTGGCGGATGTCGTCAGCGAATTTATGACACAACGGGAGGAGCCGGGACAAACATCAGGGTGCTGTGTTCAGATTTGGCGCTCAACCGGGTGCTGAACGTACGCATCCTTGATCTATTGCCGTTCGCCTTTGATCCCTCCGTACTCCCGGCTGCTGCCTGGAGCCCACCGACATAGTGCGGCGACCGGGCCGAGCGGGCCCGCACGGCGAGACGCCACGCGCTCACAAGATCGTCCCGGGACGATAGGTGGCAGCGTGCGAGTGCCGGGCGATCACAGCTTCCACCTCGGCGACGACCGCGGCCACCTGCTCGGCGGCGGCCCCGATGAAGGGCAGCCGATCGGCGAGCAGTGCGTCGAGCGCGGCCCGGTCCAGCGGCAGCCGGTCGTCATCGGCCAGCCGGTCGAGCAGATCGTTGTCCGCGCCCTTCTCCCGCATCGCCAGCGCCACGGCGACCGCGTGTTGTTTGATCACCTCGTGCGCGGTCTCGCGGCCCACCCCGGCTCGCACCGCGGCGACCAGTACCTTGGTGGTGGCCAGGAACGGCAGGTAGCGGTCGAGCTCACGCTCGATCACCGCGGGGTACGCGCCGAATTCGTCCAGCACCGTGAGAATGGTCTCGACGAGACCGTCGAAGGCGAAGAACGCATCCGGCAACGCCACCCGGCGCACCACCGAATCGGACACGTCACCTTCGTTCCACTGCCCCCCGGCGAGTTCAGCGACCATCGAGCCGTAACCTCGCAGCACCACGGCCAGGCCGTTCACCCGCTCACAGGACCGGGTGTTCATCTTGTGCGGCATGGCGCTGGAGCCGACCTGACCGGGCTGGAACCCCTCGGTGACCAACTCGTGTCCGGCCATCAGCCGGATCGTGGTCGCCAACGAGGACGGTCCGGCGGCCAGTTGCACCAGTGCGCTGAGCACCTCGTGGTCCAGCGAACGGGGATAGACCTGACCGACGCTGGTGAGCACCCGGCCGAAACCCAGATGCCCGGCCACCCGTCGCTCCAGCTCCGCCAACGCCGACCCGTCACCACCGAGCAGGTCCAGCGCGTCCTGCGCAGTGCCCATCGGGCCCTTGATCCCCCGCAGTGGGTAGCGCTTCAGCAGCTCCTCGAGCCGGGTGAAGGCCACCATCAGTTCATCGGCCGCGCTGGCGAAACGCTTGCCCAGCGTGGTGGCCTGGGCCGCGACGTTGTGGCTGCGCCCGGCCATCACCAGCTCGGCGTGCTCGGCGGCCCGCCCGGCCAGCCGGGCGAGCAGCGCCACGCAGCGGTCCCGCACGTGCTCCAGAGACCGGCGCACCTGCAACTGCTCGACATTCTCGGTGAGATCACGGGACGTCAGCCCCTTGTGGATCTCCTGGCGACCGGCCAGTGCGTTGAACTCCTCGATGCGGGCCTTGACATCGTGGCGGGTCACTCGTTCCCGCGCAGCGATCGAGGCGAGATCCACCGTGGACACCACCCGCTCGTAGTCCTCGAGCACACCCGGCGCCACCGGCACGCCGAGATCGGCCTGAGCGCGCAGCACGGCCAGCCAGAGTTGTCGTTCCAGCACCACCTTGTACTCCGGTGACCACAACCGGATCAGGTCATCGGAGGCGTAGCGCTGCGCCAGCACGTCGGGAATCACGCCCGCAGACTACGTCCGGCAGTGCGGCCCAGCCTCCGTTGCGCGGGTACCAAGAGTGCTCAGATCCGGTCCGTGAGCTCCTGGGCCAGTTCGGGTACCTCGTCGGCCAGCGGGGCCGCCTGTCCCGGTCCCGGGGGCACCGAGATCAGCACCAGCACGCGCCCTCCGTGCAGGATCAGGGCGTACTCGCTCCAGTCATCCGGCTTGGTCGGATCCACCGGAACCGGGCTGCCCGCCGGCGGCGGCGTTCCCCTCGCAACGGATGATCCGGTTGAAGCCGGCGGGAACACCAGGACGAAAAATGTCCCGCCTGCGACCGGAACCGCGGCTGACCGCGATCCGGCCGGGCACGGGCTGGGCATCTGGCCCGCAGGACCGGAGACCCCGTTGCCGTGCTGAGCCAGCACAGCGGTCATCTCGGTCACCAGTTGGTTGTCGACGGGTCCGCACGTTGCCTGCGCGCTCACCGCGGAATCGGAGCGGGGGGTGGGCGGCTGAGGATGTGCTGGTGCGATGAGGGTGCGCAACGTGCCGGGATTGCCGGGATTCACAGCCCCGGCGGCATCCTGCCGTCCCGCGTCCCGCCCACCCGCGTCCGGAGCCTGCCCGTGCAGAACCTGGCCACCCGCTGCCAGGCCGGCGGCCAGCACCGCGACGCCGACCAGCGTGCCGCCGGTGAGCGCATTACGCCGCCGGGCGGTGGCTCGACGAGAGGCGGCCACCACATCGTCGCGGCCGAAGGACGCCGGGGGTGTCTCACCAACCGCGTCGTGGAACAGCTCGCCCAAGCGCTGCTCGTTCACCGCTGCCACCATCTCCTCAGCGCTGTCATCCCGCAGGTCGCAGGTCGTCCAACGCATCGCCGAGCGCCTCCCGCAAGGTGTCCAGCCCCCGGGCGGTCTGGCTCTTCACGGTGCCCTCGGTGCATTTCAGGGCGGTGGCCACGGCCGCAACCGACTGCCCCTCCAAGAATCGCAGAACCAGCACCGCTCGTTGCCGGGGCGGCACCCGCTTCAGGCCGTCCACCAACGCCGACCGGGTGGCCACCGCATCGCCGACAGTGTCGTGGGCGTCGTAAGCCACCCCGCCCGACGATTCCGGCAGTGCCGCGACGGCGTGCTCCCGACGCCACGGCCTGCGGGACTCGTCGATCGCGGCCCGGACCAGTGTTCGGCGGACGTAGGCGTCCAGTGCAGACCGATCCCGGATCTTGCGCCAGCGCCGGTGCAGCGCCACGAATGCGGTCTGCGCCAGGTCGTCCGCGCGATGCCAGTCGCCGCAGATCAAATACGCCGTCCTGCGCACCGCGTCTCGCCGGGCAGCAAAATAGTTCGCGAACTCCTGCTCCTCGCGCTGGTCCACTCGGACCTTTCGTCGGTCGTACGTGCACGTGCATCGACGGAACGCGCGACAACAATGGTTGCACAACCCGCCCGGCGTGTCAGGCTCTGGTGTCCGGTGTGTCAGGCTCTGGTGTCCGGTGCGTCAGGGTGGGGGTGGACGCGGCCGGGACAATGCGTCTGGTGCGCACCATCGACTTGCGATCCGACACCGTCACCAAGCCCGATGCGGCGATGCGGGCCGCCATGGCCGCCGCCGAGGTCGGTGACGACGTACTCGACCACGACCCCACGATGCGCACTCTGGAGGAACGGGTCGCCGGGCTGCTGGACGTCGAAGCGGCGTTGTGGGTACCCAGTGGCTGTATGGGCAACGTCATCGCGCTGATGGCGCACCTGCAGCGCGGCGATGCCTTCCTCGCACCCGACGGCGCGCATGTGCTCGGCGCAGAGCTCGGTGCACCAGCCTGGCTGGCAGGTGGCATGCCGGTGCCGCTGCCGCACGACGGGGGACCCGGCCGCCCCACCCCGCAGGCGGTGCGGGCCTACGCAGGCCCTGGCCGCTCAGGTCCGTACTACACGTTGCGCACCACGCTGTTGTGCACCGAGAACACACACAACGCCGCAGGTGGGACCGTGACAACCCCGGCCGAGCACGCCGAGCTCGTCTCAGCGGCACGAGAGGCGGGGCTCGCGGTCCACCTGGACGGCGCCCGGATCTGGAACGCCGCCGCCGCACTCGGCGTGCCACCCGCCGACCTGACCTCGGGGGTGGACACCATGCAAGTGTGCTTGTCCAAAGGCCTCGGCGCTCCGGTCGGCTCGCTGGTCGCGGGCTCCGCGGCGTTCGTCGTCGAGGCGCGCCGGTTGCGCAAGATGGTCGGCGGCGGGGTGCGTCAGGGTGGTGTGCTCGCCGCGGCCGGGCTGATCGCGCTGGACCGCAGGGACGAACTGCTCGCCGACCACGACGCCGCCCGCATGCTGGCGGACGGGCTCGCCGAGCTCGGATGGGACGTGGCAGCGCCGCAGACCAACATGGTGCTGATGACAGTTCCCGACATCGCCGGGATGGTGGCGGCGCTGGCCGGGGTCGGGGTGCTGGCCAGGCCGATGGCCGATCGGCTGCGGTTCGTCACACACCGGGACGTGAGCAAGGCCGATATCGCTGAAGTGCTGGCCCGGTTTGTCGCACTGGCGGGGCACCAGGGACTGACACACCGAGCACCAGGGACTGACACACCGGGCACCAGGGACTGACACGCGGATTAGAAGGTGCGGTGGAGCAGGCCGAGTGCTTGATCGGCCCAGCCGAGCACCCCGAGGCCGTCGGTCACGATGCTGGGCGGGTGGGTCAGCAGGGTGTCCCGCGCGATCAGCCGGGTGAAGTCGACCCGGATCGCTCCGCCGCGCGGCGTCCCGTCGGGCCGGGTGAACCGGACACCGGCGCGCACCATGATGTCGATGATCTCTTGGGCGATGATGCCGTAGCCCACCGTGGTCGGGTGCACGCCGTCCAGGGAGAACAGCCCGCCGGTACGCCGCCCGCTGCCGTCACTGGTGAGGAACCGGGAGTCCGGGACCGGGTGTTGCGCGGCCAGCTCCTGCGGCAGTGGGTAGGGCCGCCACCAGCCGGGACGAGCCGCAGGATCCTCGATGTACCGACGGCTGGCGAGCCGGTCGAGCGCTCCCGCGATGTCCAGCAGGTACCAGTCCCGCCCCGCTCGCCGGGCAGCGACGACCGCAGCGGTGATCGCGTCGTTGTACTGATCTATCGCGCTGTCCACGGCGCGCGCATCGTCCTGGGTGATCGCCGGATCGCGACCGGGACGGAAGTCACGGTCGGAGATCCACGGGCGAGTGTAGTAGGGGAAGTACCGCGACCGTGGGCTGACCTTGTCGCCCACCCCCCGGGCGAGCGGCACGATCGTGACGTGCGGGACCGTGCACCAGATCACGTGCCGGGCGCGGATCGCGGTCACCTCGGTCACCACCCGGTCGAGCTCGGCGATGAAGTGGCTGGGCCGCCACACCGTGAACGCGTCCTTGTGGGCCAGGTCGTCGAAACCCGGCCCGCTCCAGGCCACCCGCAGCGACGTGACGGCCCCGAGGGCGTTGTTGGCGCCCAGGAACACCACGAGGGTCTCGATGCCGTGGTCGGGATCGGTCCCGGCCTCCCGTCCCAGCGCCGCCGCAGCCTCGAACGCGGTACTGCGGCAGTCAGCCGGTGTGGTCCGTGGCAGCACCCGCAACGCCGCGCGGGCCCCGTTGTTCTGCACGATCTGGCTGATCAGGTCGTCGCGCGGCGGGACGATCTCGGCCGCGCAGACGTCCGCGGTGCGGGCCAGCGCGTCGCGCAGATCCCAGCCGTACACCCCGAGCACATGGTTGGTCGGCGACGGCGGGGGCAACCGGGAACCGGCTCCGCGCTCCCAGTAGTCCTCGACCTGATCCATGAACCCCCTGGCCCGCACCAGGGCCACAGGCAGTTCCCACCAGTCCAGGTCGGTCCCGCTGAACTGCTCGATGTCACGCAGCAGCAGCTCGATGTTGAGCGGGAAACCCCCGCCGGGGCCACCGTAGGTCGGGAAGCGCAGCCCGTCCCAGCCGAGCTCGTGGGCGATGATCGCCGAGTAGGACAGGTCCGTTGCGAAGATCGCGCCACTGCAGAAGCCATGGGTCAGCGAATCCCCGATGCTGACCAGCCGATGCTGCGGGACGCCCTGCCATGCCGTCGCCACGGGAACCCCGACGGTGGGATCCGACACCGGCTCCCTGGGCTCCGGCCTGATCACCACATCATCCGGTACACCCGTCATGGCCACCCCCCAGCGACCCCCCAGCGACGCGCTCATCGACGCGCTCATCGACGACGCGCTCACCGACAGTGTGCCCCTTGATGCCGCTCGCACCAACAGCCGGCCGGACCTCAGCCCCGGGTCCAGGTCTCAGTCGGTGGCCGGAGCCGGGGCGGCGCGCTCGGCCTGCGCCAGGCTGTCGAGCACCAGCTCGAGCCAGCGCAGGCTGCGGCGGTAGTTCTCCACATCCGCGGCCGAGGGCCGCGGCGGCAGGGCACGTGCCGGGCCACCCGGTCTGGTCACCCACCCTGAGACGTCCAGCACGACGTGCAACGTCTCCAGCATCCAGCCCCATTCGGCGACCGCCGGATGTCCCCGGCCCGGCAGCTGCACCTCCCCGCCCTGGCGGGGCAAGGTGCCCAACACCCGGGTCAGGGCCCGCTCCAGATCGTGCAACACCCAGCCCTCCCAGACCGGGCGGATCGGGCCGTTCTCCTCGGTGCCGCACCAGTAGTCCACGACGTAGGCCAGCCGCCCGTCGATCGGGCCGGTGGACACCGGTAGCCCGGTGAGCTCGGCCAACGGGTCGCCCGTGCAGTTGCCGAGCTGCCAGCGCACCAGTTCGCGCAGCCACGACCACTGCTCACGAAGGAAACGCACACCTTCGGGGGACAGCGACAGCATCAGCTCCTCGCCCTGCCGCTCCCACATGATCATCGTCTTTTTCAGCCTCCAGTCCTGCCCGACTGCGCGGGCAGGCTATCGCGTCACGGCTCGGAGGGAAGCCGCACCTCTCCGCGAGTCGCCCGCAATCCGATGTCAGTGCGGTGATGGGCGCCGGGCAGGTGCACCTGTTCGATGCGCTGGTATGCCTGTTCCCGGGCCGCCGCGACGTCGGCGCCGGTCCCCACCACCGACAGCACCCGCCCGCCTGCGGACACCACGGCGCCGTCCTCCCGGCGACGGGTGCCAGCGTGCAGCACCCCCTCGCCGTCGGCACCGGTGATGACGTCTCCGGTGCGTGGCGTGCCGGGATAGCCGTCGGCGGCCAGCACGACGACGACCGCCGCACCCGGTTCCCACTCCAGCGGTGGTTGCCGCGCCAGCGTGCCGGTCGCGGTGGCGTACAGCAGGCCGGCCAGCGGCGTGCGCAGCAGCGCGAGTACGGCCTGGGTCTCCGGATCACCGAAGCGACAGTTGAACTCGATCACCTGCGGGCCCTCCGCGGTGAGCGCGAGACCGGCGTAGAGCAGTCCGGAGAACGGGGCACCACGTGTGGTCAACTCGTCGACCACCGGCTGCACGATCCGCGACACGACGTCGGTCGCCAGCGCCTCCGGCGCCCAGGGCAACGGAGCGTAGGCGCCCATCCCGCCGGTGTTCGGGCCGGCATCCCCTTCGCCGACCCGCTTGAAGTCCTGGGCGGGCAACAGCGGCAGCACGGTGCCGCCCCCCTCCGCACCGGAGTCGACCAGGCAGAACAGCGACGCTTCCGGGCCGTCCAGGTAGGACTCCAGCAGCACGGGGTGCCCGTCCTCCAGCAGGGACAACGCATGGGCTCTCGCCGCGTCGAGATCGTCGGTGACCACCACTCCCTTGCC
>DASXOV010000173.1:0-6049 GCA_036494005.1 Pseudonocardiaceae bacterium
TCCTCGACGTGCGTCACGGCCTGTGCGCGGCCTTGTCGTGACCCAGGGCGTGCAGTCCCGGAAGCAATTCGTGGTGTCGCTGATCCTTCGCGTCGCCGGGTAGCACAAAGCCACCTGTCAGGGGACGGGTTCCCGCACATATAAGCGGCTATGCGGCAACGGGCTGGCCGCCCCTGATCGGGTCCGCGGCGCATCGCCAGCAGAGAGCGCTAGTGCGGGGCACCCCTCGCCCGAGGCGGCCGATGATCTCTACCGCCGTAACGGCGCGTCAAGGGCCGCGCCGTTAGGAGGAGGTCGCGATGGCCATCACGCGGGGTCGTCCGCCGGTCCGGCCGGTGTATCGCCGGGCGCCGGTGTTGCGGTGGGGCTGCACCGAGCACCGGACACCACCGGGTGAGGACTGCACTTGGTGTGCCGCGCAGGGGCAGCTGTTCTCCCGGACCGAGAGCGGGACGAAGAGGTGAGCACGGTCGTCCGCCGTGTGCGGGTGACCGGGTCTCGGCGCTGGACCGATGCCGCCCTTTGACTCCTATGATCATCGGAATGGATCCAAGACCATATGTAGTGAAGTATTCTAGTTCAGTAACTTCGGAATTAGCCGGTTATGTTAAATCGAACTTGGCGAGCATGAGCCGGTCGTCATATCTTCACAATATGCGCCACGCAATCTATCAGGAAGAGATGAACCACATCAAAAAATTAGATGATCTTGGTCTGGAAGGAATATCAGGTGCCCCCGGTCGGACTATCTCAGTCGGGGCCGCGCGCGATCCCGCGCCGCGCTGATCGCGGAGGAGCGGGAGGAATTCGACCAGGCGTACCGGCGAGCGCTACGGCTGGCCCGGTTGGGCGGGTAGGTGTACCGCGTTCTTGACGATGATCAGGTGTACTGCGGATACCGGCGGCGCGGTGTCAAGGGCTTCGACGCCGGGTTCGGCGTCCTGATTCGCTCGGCTTCCGGCTGACTGTGCACAAGGTCAGTAGTTGGGTGGCGAGTTCGTGGGCGGCCTGTGGGTGGCCGAGATCGCGGGCGGCGGCGGCCATCTTCGCTCTGCTGGATGGATCGTTGATCAGCTCGTCGAGGTAGCTCCAGAGTGCGTCGGCGGTGGCGCCGGGCCCGACGAGGGCTCGGGCCGCGGCATGGTCGGCGAGGTGGCGTGCGTTGTGTTCCTGTTCGTCGCCACCGGTGGGGATGAGCGGTATCAGCACTGATGGCTTGCCGAGGGCGGTGAGCTCGGCCAGGGTTCCCGCGCCGGAGCGGGACACCACGATGTCGGCCAGTGCGAGTACGTCGGCTAGTTCCGGGCCGACGAAGTCCAGCACCCGGTACCGGTCAGCGAGGGCGTCGTCGAGTTGCGCGGCGAGTGCCTGGGTCGTCGCGAGGGAGTTCCCGCCGCATTGGTGAATGACGTTGGCCTGCTGCAGCAGGCGCGGCAGCACGGTCTGGATGAGCTGGTTGATCTGCACGCTGCCCTGCGCTCCGCCAGTGATGTAGACGGTGGGCAGCTGGGGATCGTGTCCGGTCCACTCGAGCGCCTTGATCGCGGCGGCGGGGTCGCCGTCGAGCAGCTCGGAACGGACCGGGTTACCGGTCACCACGGCCCGCGACCGCAGCGACGGCGCCAGCAGCGGCAGTGAGGCCGCCGAGGACAGCGCGATGAGATCCGCCCGGCGCGCCAGGATGCGGTTGGCCAGGCCGAGCCGGGTGGTCTGCTCGTGCACCAGCAATGGCGCCTGCGCCGACCGTGCGGTCAGCCCGACGGGTACCGCGACATACCCTCCGGTGGACAGCACGGCGTCCGGCCTGAAACCACGCACGATGGTGCGAGCGGCGGCGATGCCTCGCGCAGTCCGGCCAACGTCACGCAGGTTGGCCACGGAGATCATCTTCAGCGGGTTGGCGGAGCGGCGTAGCTTGCCCGTCGGGATCGCGGCGAACGTCAGCCCCTCCTGGGCCGTGACCCGCGCTTCCAGCCCGGTGGCGCTGCCCACATAGAGCAGCTCCAGTTCGACGTCCGCCTCGGCCAGCAGATCACGCACGGCCCGGATCGTGGTGACCGCGGGATAGGTGTGACCCCCGGTACCGCCGCCGGTGGCGACAATCCGCACCGGACGAGCACGATCGGTGAGACGGGCCAGGATCTCGGACAGGTCCATTGCGCGTGGTTGCTCCTTCACTGGGTTTCCCAGGGGTCGGGCGCGTCGCGATCCGGTGCCCGGCCCATGAGCTGAGTCTGCCAGCTCCGGTGTCTGGCATCCTCCGTGGCGGGTGACGCGGCGACCACCCTGCCGATGCCACGCTCCTGGCGGGGGACCGGGGGGCGCACCCTGCAGAAATGGAGAACATGATGGGTTTGCGAGATCGCCTGCGGGAGCATCGCGAGGAGCGTCAGAGGCCCGGGGACGGCGGCCCGACGCGCTACCGCATGCGGGAACGGTTGCTGTCCATCGGCGACGACTTCTGGGTCGAGGACCAGCGCGGCGAGCGGGTCTTCCGGGTGGACGGAAAGGCACTGCGAGCCCGCGAGACCTTGCACTTCGAAGACGCCGACGGCCGGAAGCTGTGCAGCATCCAGCAGCGTCCCGTGCGGGTCCGGGACTCGATGGAGATCGAAGGTCCGGATGGTGGCCGGCTGGCCCTCGTTCGCAAGGCGATGATCACGCCGTTGCGTGATCGGTGGATGGTCGATGTTGGCAACGGCCCGGACTGGGATGTCCAGGGCAACATCGTCGATCACGAGTACCGGATCGAAGCGGACGGTCGCCAGATCGGCGAGGCGTCCAAGGCGTGGTTCCGGGTGCGCGACACCTACGGTGTCGAGGTCGCCCCCGGCCAGGACGACGTGCTGGTGCTCGCGGTCACTGTCGCTGTCGACTCGATGGCTCACCCGGAGAACTGACGGCCTGTTCGGTTCCGCGATGGAGGTGGTAGCGGCCTGTAGCGTCGGTGTGGAACGGCCGGGTCCACGACGGAAGAGTTTCCGATGCCAAGGCTCCGTCGCACGATCGCTCTTGCCGCAGCGACGTGCGCGCTCCTCGCCACAGCGACCGTCGCCCAGGCCGCCCCCGTCGCGGCGCAACCCGACAACTGCGCAGATATCGTGTTCGTCGGTGCCCGCGGCTCGGGTGAATCGCCTGGCCTGGGCGCGACGGTGCAAGACACCGCGGACCGCTATCAGAACAAGGTGGGCCCGCTGGCCACCATCGAGACTCGTCCGGTGATGTATCCCGCTGTCCCGATTCTCGGCGCCGACGTGGTCAAGAATCTGAAGGACGCCTTCATGGGCGCCGGGCCGTGGCGGTGGCGACCAGGGCCGGAACATCGATGGCCGCCACTACCCGGACTGGGCCCGGCCGGCAGCACCAGCTGGCTGCTGGGTTCACGTGCACGGTACGACGACAGCGTGGCGGAGGGCGCATCGAACATCAGGGCGCAGGTGTCGTCCTTCGCGGTCAGGTGTTCGAACACCCGGTACGTGCTCGCCGGATACTCTCAGGGCGCGCAGGCCGTCACCCGGTTTCTGGAGAGCATCGACCCCGCCAGCCAGGCTGACCGGGCCATCGCGGAGCGGATCGTCGGAATCGCGCTGTTCGGGAGCCCGGTGTTCGCGCAGTACGATCCGCCCGAGCGGGTCAATCGGTCGCTTCGGGGGCCTGCGCCGTACAGCTTCCTGGAGCAAGGCGTGTACTGGACGCTGGACGACACTCCGATCGGCGAGCCGAGTGTTCTGTCCCGGCAGCCCTGGGTGGCGAAATCTCACTCGTACTGCCTGGAGAAGGATGTGGTGTGCCAGAGCAGCACTCGCTTGTACCGATTGTTTCAGTTCCTGGGGATCGACGAAGGACCTAGCTCGATCGAGCCACATCTCCGATACCGGGCGTACTACACAGCGGACGCCGCGGGTTGGCTGGCCGGACTGACTGGTCAGGCTCTGCGCAGCGGCGACCCACGTGCGGCCTTCCCCCGGTAGCACGGGTCGAGGTCCGCACGAGGTCACAGCCGGTCACATTTTGCGGAGTCGCAGGTAGCGGCGGATATCCGGGACCGAACCCACTCCGAGAACGAGTGCACTTCCGACGACGATCACTGTCAGGACTGCTGCGCTGTAGCCGACGATGCTCATGTGTCCTCATCTGTTTGCAGCGGTTCACACCTCGACCGGGTCGAGGGTGATTCCCGCGGCGGGCGGAAATTCGGGTTTGGCTGGTCAAGGGTGCTCAGTGAAGGCGGCAGGCGAATGTGCACCGCGGATCTCACTGCGAAAGACCCACCACGGCTTCCGCTGTGCCCGGATCCCTCGTGTCGCCCATGTGAAACCCCGTCCTCTGTCTGCGCTGGTCGCAGACCGCCCACATAGTCGGGCCGGGGCCAACATCATCACCCTAGCCCCTCGCACCGGTAAACTGCCATAGATCAGCAGCTCTGCACTCGGACGGCCGGGAGAGGAGGGGTGGCGGGCTCATCCTTACCTGCAGACGGTAGTCGACACGCCGGTGCGATGACGGATCTACGTGCCGAGCAGGGTAGAACAGGCCATGCCGAAAATCGGTCAGACGGGCGTGATCATCCCGGTTCCGGCGGCGGACGAGCTTCTGGCGACGGTGGCGGCTCGATACCCTGGGACGGTGCGCGAGGGCGTGTCCGCGCATCTGTCGGTGTTGTACCCGTTCATTGCGGCGGAGAAGATCGACGAGCGGTTGATCGGCGTATTGTCCGGCCTGTTCGCCGGGCAGGCACCGATATCTGTGTCATTCGCGGCAGTGCGGCGCAGCGCGGGATTCGTCTACCTGCCTCCGGAGCCTGCTGACCGGATAGCGCAGCTCATCGGGAAGGTGCGGCAGGGCTGGCCGGATGTGCTGCCCTATGCGGGGGTTTACGGTGATGTCGAACCGCACGTGACGGTTGCGATCTGCTCCTCGGAGCAGACCGCGGCCAGGATCGAGCGGGAGACCGGTTCGGTTCTGCCGATCTCGGCGCAGCTCAGTGAGGCGTGGCTGGTGGTATTCGACGGGCAGTGGTCCGTGCGGGCCCGATTCGAGTTCGACGCCGCTCACCAGCACATCAACTGGTGGGAGGACGCCCTGTGATCAGCGATGAGGTGTACCTGTTCTTCGTCGACCGTGCCTTGGACGGCATGGCGGAAATCCTCCAGGACCTCGGTGACGAACTGGCCAACCGCCGCCCGGACCTCCCTGGCGCGAACTCGCCCTACGTGATCGTGACGCACTGCCTCGCGGTGATCGACTACTGGGCCGGACACCTGGTGGCCGGGCGTGTGGTCGAGCGTGACCGGGACGCCGAGTTCACCGCATCAGGGCCGGTGGGCGGCCTCGTCGCCCGGATTGCCGCGGCCAGATGGATGCTGCGCGACGATGTCACCACCGCCGAACCCGCCGCCGCACTGCGCGCCGAGCCGCCCCCGCACTACCGGCTCCTCCCCGGCATCACCCAGGGCTGGGCGTTGCAGCACGTGTACGAGGAACTGGCCCAGCACCTCGGCCACCTCGAACTGACCCGGGACTTCCTGCGCGCGCTGCCCAGCCGGTGACGCCTGCTCAGGACCAGAAAGCATCCCACACCCGGTCGATCTTGCTCCTGAGCTCGCCTGTGATCACGCACGTCCTTCCGTCACCCTGCCGACGTGTAGCTCGACTATGTCGCCCCACGTGGATCTCGTGTTACGCCGCGCTCACCCGCGCGATCGACCCGGCCATCCTGCTCGCCCGAGTCGGCCTCGTGGGACGGGGGAGGGATCCTGTCGACCGTCACAGCCGACACAGCGTCGGGCGGGATCGCGCCCGCTGAGATGTCCTGTGTGGATCTCCCCTGACGAGCCCGGCATGCCTACGCCGGTAGCCTCGGACTCACCTCCTCGGTGGGGGCCTTACCTCGGTGAATGAGCTGGTACTCGATGGATGCTGACGAAGCGCGCGCAATCGGCTGGAAGCTGCGGCGGATCCGCGACTCCCGGGGCAAGTCGCTGCGGGTGATCGCAGAGCTGGCCGGGATGAGCGCATCGACCCTGCACCGGATCGAGCACGGCGAACG
>DASXOV010000174.1:0-2517 GCA_036494005.1 Pseudonocardiaceae bacterium
CTGCTCACCGCCGCGCTGTTCGTCACCGCCGCGATCGGCACTGTCGCGTACATTCCCGCACCGCGAGGTCAGCGTCACCGAGTGCGGGTTTGCCGACCGCACTCCCGCAGCCGAGGATCGCTATGACGGGCTGAGCTGTTCAGGGACACTGGATGGCACGGTCCGCACGGTCGTCGAGCTGTCAGGACGGGATATGCGCCGACGGAAGTTGCTGCTGGGCTCCGCGTTCGGCGCGGCGGCCTTCTCTGAGCCCGCGCTGCTGGCCCTCACCGTGCCGCCGGCGGAGAGCACCGCACGCGCCGGGGTCAGGCGGGTCGGCATGGCCGATGTGGAGATCCTCACCGCGCAGGTCTCCCAGCTGCGAATGCTGGACCACCGGTACGGCTCGGGGCGGGTGCGCGAGCAGGCCGTCCAACTACTGAACCGTGAGGCGAACCACTTGCTGCGCGGCAGCTATACGGAGAAGACCGGCAAGGCGCTGCTGAGGGCCGTCGCCCAGGCCTGCTGGCTGACCGGTTTCATGGCGGAGGACGTGGGCAGGCACTCGCTGGCACAGCGCTACTGCATCCAGGCGCTCGACCTGACGATGCGGGCGGGCGACCGGATCTATGCCGGCTACCTGCTGTCCCAGATGGGCCGGATGATGCAGGGGATCGCGCGGCGCGCGCTGACCGAGCACGACCGGCTGCGCAACGCCCGCAGTGCCCGACGAGACGAGGACCCCAGAACGTGACGATCGACTTCTCGCGGGCCCGCTACTACGCCATCCCGTTGGTGACACAGTTCCGGGGCATCCTCATCCGGGAAGGGCTACTCATCGAGGGTCCGGCCGGGTGGGGTGAGTTCTGCCCGTTTGACGACTACGACGACCAGGAATCGGCGTCGTGGCTGGCCACCGCCGTCGAAGTCGCCACAGTGGGCTGGCCTGCGCCGGTGCGGGACCGGATCCCGATCAACTGCACGGTTCCGGCGGTCGATCCGGCCCGGGCGTACCAGATCGTCGCGACGTCGGGGTGCGCCACCGCGAAGGTCAAGGTGGCCGATCACCCCGGGTCGCTGGCCGAGGACCTGGTTCGGGTCGAGGCGGTCCGGGATGCGCTGGGACCGTGGGGTGCGGTCCGGGTGGATGCCAACGGGGCCTGGGACGTCGACACCGCCGTCGCGCACATCCGGGCGCTGGACAAGGTGGCGGGTGGGCTGGAATACGTCGAGCAGCCCTGCGCCACCCTCGACGAGCTCGCCGCCGTCCGCCGTCAGGTCGACGTGCGGATCGCCGCTGACGAGTCGATCCGCCGCGCCGAGGACCCGCTACGGGTCGCGCTGGCCGAGGCGGCCGACGTCGCGGTGCTCAAGTGCGGCCCGCTCGGCGGCGTCCGGCGTTCGTTGCAAGTGGCCGAGGCGTGCGGGCTGCCATGCGTGGTCTCTTCGGCGCTGGAGACCAGCGTGGGGTTGGCCGCGGAACTTGCGCTGGCCGGGGCGCTGCCGGAGCTGGACTTCGCCTGCGGTCTGGGCACCCTGTCGCTGCTGTGCGGCGACGTCGTTCGGGACGACGATTCGCTGTGGCCGGAGGACGGCTACCTGGACGTGCCGCGCATCCCGCCCGCACCCGACCGGGCCAAGCTGGACACCTACGAGCGGGTCTACCCGAGCCAGCTCACCAGCTGGCGCGAACGCCTTGCCCGCGTCCGCGCGCTCGGCACCTCGTAGCCGCCCCGGCCTACCGGCACGGCAGGGTGATTGATGAGCTCGCATCGCCACTCACGGGTGCCGAAGGCACCCGAGGGCGGCGTCGTGCAGGAGGGCGTTGGAGGAGAGGGCTGTGCCGCGGTCGTGGCGGGGCGTGCCGGTGAGGTCGGTGAAGCGGCCACCGGCCTGTTCCACCAGTACTTGTGCGACGGCGACATCCCAGGGGTTGACGATCGGCTCGGCGGCGAGGTCGATCGCGCCCTCGGCGACCAGGCAGTGCTGCCAGAAGTCACCGAAAGCCCGGTTCTCCCAGCAGGCGTCCACCAGCGCCAGGTAAGCCTCCCGGCTGTGGTGGGAGACCCAGCTGCCCAGGTGGGTGGTGGAGATGTAGGCGTCGGCCAGTTCGCCGACCTGCGAGACCCGGATGGCCCGGGTGGAACCGTCCATGTCCCGGGTGAAGGCGCCCGCGCCCTCGGCGGCCCACCACCGGCGGCGCAGCGCGGGAGCGCTGATCACTCCGACGACCGGCCTGCCATCGGTGACCAGCGCGATGAGGGTGGCCCAGATCGGCAGGCCGCGCAGGAAGTTCTTGGTCCCGTCGATCGGGTCCAGCACCCAGACCCGGGCGGCGTCGGCCGACCCGCCGCGCTCCTCACCCAGCACCGCGTCGTGCGGGCGCCGCGCCGCGAGCATTGCCCGCACCGCGTCCTCGACGGCGAGGTCGGCGTCGGTGACCGGGGTGCGGTCGGGTTTGCGGGCAACGCGAAGATCCATCGCGTGTGCCCGGTCCAGCGTGATCGAGTCGGCGATGTCGGCGAGAGCGAGAGCGAG
>DASXOV010000175.1:0-34222 GCA_036494005.1 Pseudonocardiaceae bacterium
ACATGTAGCCGAAGTCGGGTGCGACCGCGCAGGTGGCCCGATAACGGGTGATCATTTCGAGCCAGGTGATGGGACGGGCGAGGAAAGTGCTGGGGCTGGTGAGGATGAGGTCGGCGGCGGCGGACAGGGCGTGTAGGTCGAGGCCGACCAAGCCCATGTCGTGGTAGTGCGGCAGCCATCCGGCGAGAGTGCGGTGGGGTTGGTCGGCCAGGGAGTGGATGCAGGCGAGGTTGTGCAGGATGGCGCTGTGGGGGATGCGTACGCCGCGAGGCTGGGTGGTGGAGCCGGAAGTGTATTGCAGATAGGCCAGGGTGTCGCCGGTGATGGACGGTGGTGTCCAGGCATTCGGGTCCGCGATCGGGGCGGGGGCCGCCACCGTGGCAGCGAACCGAGCTGCGGCCAGCGGTTCCTGGAGCACTGGGTCGGTAAGGATCATGGTGGCGCGGGTGTCGCGGATGAGGGCGTGTATCCGGGCGGTGTCGGGTAGACCGGTGGGCGGGGCTGCGGGGACAGCGATGGCGCGGGCGTAGAGGCAGCCCAGGAAGCCGATGAGGAAACCCAGCCCAGGTGGATAGAGCAGCAGCACCGGCTTGTCGACCTGATGGTGTTCGGCCAGCCAGGTGGCTGTGGCGCGAGCCCGGTGGTCCAGTTCGGCGTAGGTGAGCCGGATCGGTGCCGCACCGGCGGGTTCGGGCAGGAAGATGGCGGCACGTGTGTCGCCGTATTCCATGAATCGGTCGCACAGGTGGTGCACGAGGTTCATGAGGGGAATCCTTCGCTGACGTACCAGCCGATCAGCCGGTCGAGTACGGCCGGGGTGACCGCTTGGGCGGGTTGCGGGTCACGGACCTGAAACCCGTAGCGGTGTTTCAGGTAGGTGGCGGTGTATTTGACCTGCATATTGACCGCGGCCTCGAACCGGGTGAACGCCGCCTGCTGCAACTGTTCGGGGGTAGTGGGGACGAGCCGGATCGGCAGATGAGTGTTGATCGCTGCGAAGACATCGCCGACCGGTACGGCGCCGCCCACAAGATGGAAGACGGGGTGAGCCAGGTCGGCGGTTGCGAGCGGCAGCAGCCGATCGATGGTGCGATCGATGGGCATCAGGTGCAGGTTGGCCTGCGGGTGGCAGACGATGCGGACCGGCTGGGCGGGAGCGCGGCGGGCGTAGAAGGTGATCACGCGCAGAAAGTCGTAGAGCCCGGAGTCGGTCAGGGCCAGGCCGGTGCGGGAGTGTCCGGTCACGACACCGAGCCTGACGACGGCGAGGTTGCCCCGATTCGCGGTCTGGGATGGCCGCATTAGCAGTTCGGCCTGACGCTTGGTGTATTCGTAGAAGTTGCGGAACCGGTCAGGTTCGGCCGGGAGGGGCCAGTCCTCGGCCACGTCGGCGGTGTCCAGACCGCACTGGTAGGCGGTACTGATCGCGACGAACCGGGAACCCTGCCAGGCATGCCGTTCGAAGACGGCCAGGGCGCGGGCGGTGCCGTCGACGTTGACCGGCAGCATGTCGGCGTTACGGCCCGGGTTGAACGTCACCAGCGCCGCGCTGTGCCAGTACACACACGGGTCGGCGAACACCTGCCCGGCGGGCAGGCCACCGAGATCGGGCTGGTGTAGATGCAACGACAGCACCGGCACACCGTTGGCCAGAGCCGGATTGTGGCCCAGACAGGCCAGGGCATCGCCGACCCGCTGCCGCACTGTCTCGGCCGGTGACCGCGCCAGCGCGGTCACCTGCTGGCCGCGGGCGAGCATCTCGGCGATCAGATGGCTGGCCACGAAACCGTTAGCCCCGTCCACAATCTGCCTCATCGGTCACCCGCTCAGTCCACTGTGGATGGCTGATAGGTGCCGGTGGTCAGGATCGCCTTGGTGATCTTCTGCTGCCAGGACGTGATCTCCGCTGTGCTGCAGGGCGTGACCCGATGGGGCTGGCGGACCACCTGGTACGCGACGCTGTACGCCCAACCGGCTGCGTCGTCGAGGTCCAGGAACCGGCCCACGCGGGTGAGCTGATCAGCCGGGTCGGCGACAAGTTCGTCGTAGTCGAGCTCCAGCAGCTGATCGTCGGGCAGTGCCGCGGTTACCGCTCGGGCGTACAGGTCTTGCTGCACCCAGCGCAGCACGAACGGTTCCAGCAGGCTGCCACGCTGGTCGAGCTGTCCGGCGGTGAGGTGCTGCGGCAGCAGCGGCCGTAGTGTCGGCGCGATGCCGTCGTCGTAGTCAGGGCAGTCTTCGTCGAAGGGGTTGAACCCGTACCGCCGTTCGAACTGCTCGCCGATGGTGGCCAGTTGGAAATAGGGGTGGCGGCGCATCGACAGCACAGTGTCCACACAGTTGCGGCTCAGATAGACCACCTTCGCGTCGGGGAACAGCGCCAGCAGCCTGCCCAGATATGCGCAGTTGCCGCCGGAGCGCTCCACCCACAACCGGTTGCTGTACCGGTGCGCCAGCAGGGCGAAAAGCTGCCGGTGATGCTGTCCCAGATCCTGCCGGGGAAACCCCGGCACCGTGGCGGCGAGCTCACCGAACAGCCTGTCCGGATCCGGGTCCACCGCGGCCAGGGCGACGCCGAGGATGCGGGGCATCGCCGTGCGGCCGTTGCCGCTGGCACTGATCGCGCCGGTGTAGACGATTTCGCGGGGTATCCGGTCCAGCCGCCGCAGCAGATTCTCGATGCTGCTCGGACCGCTGACCCGCTGCCAGAACTGGGCGCCCGTCAGCAGCGTCTCGGACATGAATCCCAGCGACCCGAGACTGATCATGTACTCCTGCAGCGACAGCACCTGCGGATGTTCAGCCAGCGTGGTGGACAACAATGTCGACCCGCACCGGCCAGGGTTCATGACGAACGCACCGGGTACGTCGCTCCGGCTCGTCGTGCTGTCCATGTGGCCCGGTCAGGCGGCGCTACGGCCAAAGACAAGATTGCCCGGCGAGGACGGATCGTCACTGGTGTAGAAGTCCCGCACCGCCGCAATGATCTCGTCGTAGCTCAGCCGCCCGGCCCCGTTGACGTCCAGAGCCTGAAAGCTGGCGACATGGTCATCCACGTGCAGCAGCGCGCCAAGCCGGGCGAAGTCGGCCAGGTCCAGGAACCCGTCGCCGTTGGCGTCAGCGGCCTGGATCGCCGCCCGGCTGGTGGCCAGCACCGCCCGCTCGAGCCCGGCCGCGTCTGCTGCGATGCCACCACCCATCGCCGCAACATATTCGTCGAGGCCGATCCGGCCGTCGGCGTCGATGTCTGCGTGCGTGCACAACAGCCGCCACTGCTCGGCGAATCCGGCGGCGATCTGCTCCCGGATCTCAGAGCTGGCACCCAGCTGGTCCGACAGCAACCGGCCCAAAGCGTCGTAGTCGCTCTGCTCGAGGAACCCGTCGCCGTCCACATCATGCTGCGCAAACCGTACCGAAAGCTTCTCCCGCCGCAGCTCGCTGACTTCCATCGATACCTCCGAAGGTGCCGGTGTGACCAGGTCACCCGCCGATCACATCGGCACTGGCCACGGTGTGTCAATGCCCGGTCGCGGTCCGCCAGGTAGTTTGCAGCCGGGAGCAAGTTGTGACGTGTCTGACGGCCGGCCACTCAACTCGAGGACGATCTTAATAGCAGGCGTTCTAGGTGGCCAAGTCCACCTCGCCGACCAGCACACACAAGATCATATCCGGACCGATTATCAAGAGGGCAAGAAATCGGCGCAGCTCAAAGTCCTGTCGTCAAGGATTCATGACGCGTGGTTCAGCGAGGAACGACAGCTCGATTGTAGCAAGCTGTGATTACTCAGGGTGCGACTGATCTCCCCGTCTCCGTCGTCCCGGCGGCCCCAGCAGGGTGCCATCCGGGGCAGCCGCGCGGTGATGACTCTCGATGGCTCACCCGGCCGTCGGGGGTGATACTCGACGCCGGGAGGGCGGGGGACGGAGGATATGTCGTGGGCAGCGACGCCGACCAGCCAGAAGGCGACGCCGGCTGGGATCGTCGCATGCGCAACGAGTCGCCGACCGAACGTCTGGATCGCAACTGGGCCGATCTGCTGCAGGAACTGCGTGTGACCCAAACCGGCGTGCAGCTGCTGACGGGGTTCCTGCTCACCTTGCCCTTCCAGCAACGGTTCACTCAGCTCTCGGACTCTCAGCGCGGCGTGTATCTCGTGACCGTCGCATTGTCCGTTGCCGCTACGGTGCTACTCATCGCGCCGGTCAGCCTGCACCGGGGCCTGTTTCGCCAGCACGCCCGCAGAGTGCTGGTATCAGCCGGTCACCGGTTCGCGCTGGCTGGCCTGGCCCTGCTGGGTCTGGCGGTCACCGGAGTAACTCTGCTGATCTTCGATGTGGTCACGGGTCCCACCGCCGGCATTGTCGCCGGGGTGTGCACGTTCGTCGGCTTGGCCACCCTGTGGGGCGTGCTGCCCTGGGTGCAGCGCAACAAGGCCGAGAATCAAGACCGGGGCACTGGACCGCTGGGGCCAGCACGGTAGGTGAACGGGGCAGTCCCAGCTGCGCTCGGCGGGGTCGGAGACCTCGGCTGCCGTGATCCGATCAGCGATGAGGCCGGCCCCGGTCGCTGCGTTCATCCGCATCAATCGGGGAAGCCCGCGCAGCGCCGTGCTGCGCGGGCTCATGTTTCTGATCATCCCTACTCGGTTGCCGGTTCGGTGATCGTGCGAATTTCGATCACACATGGTCGCGCGGGATGGTGTGGTGCCAGTTCCGGGAGAACAGCCTGTATTTGCCCTCGTAGGCATCGAGTTGTGCGTGCACCACGAAATCCGTCGCGGTACAGGAAAGTTCGGTTCGCGTTTCGGTGCGGGCGCTCCAGTCTCCCCGGGAAAAGGCCATCGTCCATTCCGTTTCGCCGGTGACGGTGCTGAAGTCATTACCGACGCGGCCGTATCGTTCGCAGGCTCGCCGGGACACGGTGAGATTGATGTCGTCGAACCGGGCGGTTCCCGAGTCCTTGACGATGTCCAGCACCGACTCGTGGCCGACGAGATCCCGCGAGACGGTCCATCGCTGGTCGCCGGGATGGATCTGGGTGATCGCCAGGAGCGGTGCGCCCTCTGGTTCGCCGAACACGTCTCGGTGCGCCTCATTCGCGTCGGCTGCCGACCGCACGGGCAGGGTGAGGGTGCTCGATCCGGTGTACACGGTGAGCAGTGTCGGCGACGGCGGCGGCCATGCCAGCGGCCAGTAGGACGTGGACAGCGACAACCGGATGCGATGCCCGGGTGGAAAGGACTGCGCCACGCCGTTCAGGACAATTTCGACGCGGTAGCGTCTGCCGGCTTTCAGGGGTTGTGGAGTGTCGTGACCGTCCCGGTGGGTGAGGTTGAGCAGGCCGTAGGTGACCCGTGTGGCGCTGCCATCCGCAGCCACATCCGAGAGTCGCGCCGCGACCATCGCGATCGGCTTGTCCGCGGCAAGGTCAAGCACGACGGTGGGGGCGCCGAGGATTTCACACGTCTCGGTCAGTTCGTCGGTGTCGAAGACGAGTGAGCCACCATCTTCCTCGCGCTGGTCATAGGGCAGATCCGGGGGCGCGTTGTAGGAGGCCCACTTGCCGGCGAACTGTCCCACCGACAGCGGAGACTCGACGGTGAGTGCCTCCTCATCGAGGTCGTCAGCATCGAGGTCGTCAGCCTGCCGCGCGATGCGGTGCCGCGCCAGTGGGTAGGTCCGCGGCTGCACGTGCGGTGAGGGCCAGCACGGCTCTCCGACCCAACGGCCGGGACGTTGCTCGTAGGACGTGGACGGGGGCACGCTGTCCTGCATCCAGCTGAGCATCATCGGCCCGTCCAGCACGCCGTTGTCGACGTCGTTGAGCCAGTGATCCCACCATCGCACCACCTCCTGCAGGTAGCCGATGGCCGGTCCAGGTTCACCCAGATGCGGGTACTTGTGTGACCACGGCCCGATCAGCCCCTTGCGTGGCACATCGAGGTTGGCCAGCAGGCGGGTCACGGCGTTGGAATACCCGTCGGCCCAGCCGCTGGACGCCAGCACCGGGCACCGCACGTCCTGATAGTTCTCGCACACCGAGGCGTGGCGCCAGTAGTGGTCACGGCGTTGGTGGCGCAGCCAGGTGTCGATCCACGGGCTGCTCGCCTCGATGCGCTCATGCCACATGTCTCGCCAGCGCTCGCCGACCAGCGCCGGGTCGGGCGGCAGGGTGCTGTAGGCGAACATGGTGCCCGCCTCGGCCAGGTTGTCCGAGAGCAGGCAGCCACCCATGTAGTGGAAGTCATCGCCGTAACGGTCGTCGGTGAACGAGGAGATGACGATCGCCTGCAGGCTCGGCGGTTTGCGCGCCGCCACCTGAAGCGCGCTGAAGGCGCCCCAGGAAATGCCCATCATCCCGGTCCGGCCGCTGCACCAGGGTTGCGATGCTATCCAGGCCAGGACGTCTTCGGCGTCCACCTGTTCCTGTTCGAGGTACTCGTCGGTGAGTACGCCCTCGGATTCGCCGGTGCCGCGCAGATCAACCCGTATGCACGCGTACCCGTGCCCGGCCAGGTACGGGTGGTGAATGGAATCGCGCTCGGCGGTGAGGTCTCTCTTGCGGTAAGGGATGTACTCCAGTACCCCGGGCACCGGCTCCTCATCGGAACAGACCGGTCGCCAGATCCGTGCCGCCAGCCGGGTGCCGTCGGAGACGGGGATCCAGACGTGTGTGTCCTCGGTGATCTCATACGGTAGCGAGCTCACCGCCCGCATGGTTCATGCCTCCTCGTCGAAGTCGAACCGCAACGCCGCGACGGCGCGTTCGTACTTGTCCTTGAGAGCTTCCTCGCTGTCGGCGCCGACGAAGACGTCGGCGAGCTCGTAGCTGTAGCTGTCCTGGGCCGGCAGGTCGGAGAGCCGGGTACCGGCACTGGGCACGACATCCACCGTAACGCCGGGGATCTCCTGCTGCAGGCGCTCGATCTCCTGGCGGGTCGGCACCCGCCGTACCACGGCGTCGGTGAAACGCCGGTGGATCCACTTGGCGGCGATGTGACATGCGCCTTGCCGGTGCGGCATCCGCGGGCGGCGGCCCAACCCCAGTTCGACCATGCAGTGATGGTTGGGCACGCCGTCGACGTGCTCGAACAACTCGGCGTGCGACTGCGAGTGGCGCGCGTTGATCTCCAGCACACACACCTCGCCGCTGTCACGGTCACAGAAGAACTCGATACTGAACGTCGAGTTGTCCAACCCGATCTGGCTGATCACCCGCTTCGACACGTCGGCCATCCGGCGCACCATCGGCTCAGGAAGCTGCGAGGGATACTGGTGACGCAGGAAAGACGACCTGTCCGGGTAGTCGATTGAATCCAAGACCCCGTACACGATCACCTCACCGTCGAACACATACCCCTCGGTCGCCGCCTGTACCCCGCTCATGGCCTCCTCCGCCAGGCAGGCCATCCCGCCGGCCTCCGCGATCTCCCGCGGCAGGTCCAACTCCTCGGCCTGGTCGAGAACATACTGAAAGGGGCGGCCCACCCGGGCGATGCCTTCCCGGATCTGCCGTACCGCGTCACCGAACTCGTCGTCGTTGGTGACCTGGAAGGCCAGCTCGGAAGAGAACGACTTGACCGGCTTGAGCCATATCGGGTAGCTCAGCTCCGCCGGGGGCCGCGCGGCACCGTCAAGATCGACCAAGGCGAATCGCGGGTGCTCCGCTATGACCTTTTGCTGCTCCAATCTGCTCCAGTACTTGTGCTCGCATTTGATCACTCCGGTCAGGTTCGCGCTGGGCAGGTCGTACCGCGCACACAACAGCGGTACCATCGTCGTCACCGGGAAATCCCAATAGCCAACGATCGCGCCGATGTCACCACCAAAGCTATCCAACTCCGCCTGCGCCTTACTCAGCAGCTCAGCGATCGGAATCTCACCTTCCTGAAGCTCCGGCATGCCCAGCAACGGATGAAATCTGTAGTCCTCGGCATGGGGAACCCGCTGCAAAGTACGCAGATTCGCCTCATCAAGACCAACCACGAAGATGTCTTTTCTGCTCAATGTTCACTCCTCTTGTCGTCGCGTGCGAAGCCCACGACACACCGAAAGCCACGGGCACTGACCACGATCGACGTAAGACAGCTGGACCCGGGAAGCTGTGATCAACTGGCCTGGGCGGAGCCTGCCTCCTCACTCCAGTGTGGGCACTACGTTGGCTTCTACCCGGAAACCTGGCTCGCTACACCGAGACGTGGCCCTTCGACGCTCCGTGGCCGAATCGCCGAGTACGGCCTCCGCACGACCGGTCACAGTCCCCGTCCTACCCCTGGCGTGGCCGATGGCCGCCGCCGGTGACCTTGGCGACGTCCTACATCGGCCTGGGCGTGACCTGGCGCGCGTGTGCTCTGGCGTTGATGGGTGGGTTCCTCATCACCTGATGACTCACATGCAACATTCGACCGACTCCGACGGGGTCCGTCTGGTCCCGGCGGTCGTGATGGGCTTCCTGCTCGGCGCGGGACAGGTGAACCATGCGATCGTCGCTTCCCTGCTGTGTTTCGCCGCGTTGCATGCCGGTGCGCCGCTCGGTTATGCCGACTCGCTGGGATTGCTCGCCTTCGCCGCGCTGGGAAACACGCCGGGACCACACCGCACACGACGCGACGTAGGCCCCCATCGCCGCGGCCCGCGGCCACCGCGGCGGGCAGCTCCCTGCATCGCGTCTTGAGCGGACCTGCCGACGGGGGTGTGTGAGGAGGCGTTTGCGCCGGCCGGGTCCGGGCAAAAGGTGTAGACGGGTGCTGTGATGGGTATCTGTCTGTCGAATCCTGAGGAGGAGAAACACATGACGACTCCCGATGGGGAGCAGACCGG
The DNA here is from genome assembly GCA_036494005.1 of Pseudonocardiaceae bacterium. Taxonomy (GTDB): domain Bacteria; phylum Actinomycetota; class Actinomycetes; order Mycobacteriales; family Pseudonocardiaceae. The sequence continues at coordinate 8,821 of DASXOV010000175.1, forward strand.
CGCGGCTGACAGCTCTCTCGCGCAGTTGGTGGAGCGATTGTCGGCGCAGGTCTCCGCGCTGGTGCGCGATGAGATGGCGCTGGCCGCTGCGGAGATGAAACGCAAAGGTACCCAAGCCGGGGTGGGGGTGGGCCTCGGTGCTGGGGGCGCGGTGCTGGCGTTTCTCGGGCTCGGTTCGCTGGTCGCGGCGGCGGTGCTCGGATTGGCGCTCGTGGTTGCCGGCTGGTTGGCCGCGCTGTTGGTCGGGGTGGTGGTGCTGATGCTGGCCGGTGGGATGACGGCGGCCGGGGTGGGGCGGGTGCGTCATGCGACCCCTCCGGTGCCCGAGCAGGCTGTGCAGAGCACCAAGCTCGATATCGAGACGGTGAAGCAGAGTGTCCACCGATGAGTGAAAGCGGCGAGGAGGAGAAGTTGCAGCGGGAGATCGAGGAGCTGCGTGGTGAGTTGGGGGAGACGGTCGAGGCGTTGGTGCACAAGGTCGACGTGCCCGCACGCGCCGCGGAATTCAAGGATGAGACTCTCGAGCGCGCTGCGGAACTGAAGGACGAAGCCCTCGAGCGCGCTGCGGACGTGAAGGACGAAGCCCTTGAACGTGGTGCGGAACTGAAAGACGACGCCGTCGAACGCGTTGCGGACGTGAAGGATCGGATGCTGGGCCGTGCCGCGGATCTGAAGGATCAGGTCATGAGGCGTGGCCGTACGGCGTTGAGCCGGACACCGAAGAAGCGGTGGGCACTGGTGGCGGGTAGCGGGCTTGCGGTGATCGTCGTGACGGTGCTCGTGCGTAGGGGCGGGTCCCGATGAGTGTGGCGGGTACGGTGGGGTACAAGGCGGTGAGGCTGGTCGGTGGCGTGCTCGCCGGCGCGGTCGCCGGGGCGGTGTTCACCCGAATCTGGCGCGCGGTCCGCGATGCCGATGAGGCCCCCGACCCCACCGAGTTGGACCATGGCCTTCGCGATGTGCTGATCGCCGCCGCGTTGCAGGGCGCGGTCTTCGGTCTGGTCAAAGCAGCGATGGACCGGGTGGTCGCGAAGGGTTACCGGCGGGTGTCCGGCCACGACCCACATCGCTGACCGCTCGCCGGGACGGGGGCGGCGATCCAAGATTCGCTACCGGTTCGTTTCCCTACTCCTTGATCACCGACACTCCTTGATCACTGACAAGCGATCCCTGGACACCAGGGAATCGCTTGCCAGAGCCATCAGCACCTCAGCGCACTACCAGCGGGCCCCGCTGGCCCCACGCATGGCGAAGCCGAGCAGCCAGATCACGAGAACAATGACGGCCTCGATCCACAGCACGTGGACGGCGAAGCCGGCGCCGCCCATGAAACCCCTTTGCGACACTCCGTGTCGGCTGTCGCCTGGGATTCGACGTCGCCCTGTTCGGTTCCGGCGCCGAGACGGACAGCTTCGCGGGGCTGGTGCGGAGAAGTGCGGCCCCGGGCCCGGTGGGTGTCCTTGCTCAGGGGAGCGAGGCGGTGAAAGATCGCGTTGTGTGAGGAATCGGGGACACCCTCGCGACGCGGGCCGGGCACTGCGACGCTACGCCGACCGGCAGGTGATCGAGCGCGCCACGGGAGGCGGGCGGCTGGTCACCGCTCACCAGGCCGCTGAGCACCTCGGGATCCGCCGATCCGACCTCAACCACCTGGTCCGCACCCAGTGGCTGCGGGCCGCGGTCTGGGTCCAGTCCAACCGTTACCGGCGCAGTACCGACCCGGCCGCGACCGTCCAGACCGTGCCGCTGTACCGGGCGGCCGCGCTGGACGCCTTGCTCACGCATCCGGCCTTCGACTGGGACGAGATCCGCGCCACACCGCGTGGCCGCCCCTCCCCGATGGCTCGTCTGGTGCCACCGGGTGCGGATTCACCTGCCGCCGGTGGAGGTGCGAAATGCCCTCCAGCCGCCCAGCGCGAGTAGGGCAGGAGTTCACCGCGCCCAGATGTCAGAGATCGGTGCGGTGTGTGCCGCGTCTCCGAGAGGCGGCAGCTCGAGGGCTTCCTCAATCGTGCGCAGCACGCGGTAGTGGGTGACGCGTTCGTTGTAGCGGCCCGGCTGCACTCCGGCGCCGAGGATGATGGTCGGTATCTGGTTGCCTGCGGAGCCGTCATCCTCGTCCCAGGTGAGAATGAGCAGGCTGTTGTGGGTGCCCGCCCACTGGGCGTACCCGTTCAGCCGCTCGCGCAGCCATGCGTCGCCCTCGGCCACGCTGCCATCATGCATGTCGTGGTCGAGATCGGGGATCACGAACGACACGGTCGGCAGCGTGGCGTAGTCAGCGGGAAAGGCCCCGAGGGCACGGTTCACTGCCGCGGGAACGGCCGGGAAGTCGGACCACGGGTTGTGTTTGCGGGCGTAGCCGCCGTGCGTGCAGCCGGTGAATCCGGTGGCGGGCAGGTCCTCGGAATAGCCGCCGAGACTGTCGCCGGCGACGGCCAGTTGCTGGCCCAGGCTGACAGCGGTGAAGGTCTGCGGGCACGAGTCGCTGGTCACGCCCTGAGTGGACCCGGAGAACAGCGCGAGATAATTGGGCTGGCTGGGATGCGCGACGGCGAAGGATCTCGGGAAAACCGCGCCGTGCGCGGCCAATCCGTTGATGTACGGCGCGTCCGGTGCGCCGATGACGTCGGAATAGGATCGGTTCTCCTCCACGACCACCACGATGTGATCAGGCCGTGGCACCGAACCAGGCCGAGCGGGTACCGGGGGCCCCGATGCCGGCGGACCCGGCATCGGGGACGCTGATGGCGGCGCGCCGCATCCCGCGACAAGACATGCGAGCAGCAGCAGCGCCGTCGCGCATCCCGCTCGAACCTCACGCGCACGGCTGATCGGGGTCATGGCCAACCCTCCCGGCCCGGTCTGTCCCGGTGCTCTCGTCCGGCCGGGGCAGCCGACCCCGGCCTTACGGACGACGACGCGAAAGCAGCCCGTACCGGGCTGGGAACTCGCGAATTCAGCACCCGCCGACCGTCTTGAAACGCCCACTGCCCGCGCCCTCGGTGGTGACAATTCTGCAGCATTTACAATACGGGAAAAACAGTGCAGGCCGCATGACGACGCGGTGGCATGTAGCCGCGCCTTAACGCGGGTCCAGGGCTGATAGCATCGATCCATTATGCCGCTCACGCTCACCAGTTCAGCCTTCGCTGACAACGGGTACGTTCCCACCCGGTACACCTGTGATGGCGAGAATGTGTCGCCACCGCTGACCTGGTCGGATGTCCCGGAGGGCACCGCCGAGCTGGTCCTGCTCTTCGAAGACCTCGACGGGCCCGGAGGTACCCAGGTGTACTGGGCCCTCTACGGGCTCGACCCCGCCAGCGGCGGACTGGAGGAGGGGAAAGTGCCCTCGGGCGCGGTCGGTGGCAAGAACGACTACGGCCGCACGGACTGGGCGGGACCGTGCCCCCCGTTCGGCAGGTTTCATCGCTTCGCCTTCACTCTGCTCGCCCTGTCGGAGCCCAGCGGGCTGGCCGAGGGTGCCAGCCCTCGCCGGGACCTGCCGCGTGCTCTCTCGGGCAAGGTACTGGCCCAGGCCGAACTCACCGGGAAGTACGCCCGCGGGCAGTGAGCGGCAGGCCGGCCCGGTTCGTCGGTGACCCCGACCATGCCTGCGACGCGTCGACAGGCAGCACCGACGGCTCAGCCCGTGCCGTTGCGGGCCCGGACAGTTCGTGCAGGATCGCCGGCCCGTCGAGGTGGGCCTCGGCCAGGGGGCGAGGTCGAGATCATCCGCCGCCAGCTCGGCCAGTGCCCGCCCGCCACCGATCCGCCGTCGCACCCCGGCCGGGCAGCGGCACGGCCAGCCGGCCCCGTTCCACGAGATCGGCGAATCGGGCCACCGCTTCCCCGGCCCGACGCGACGTTTCCCTATTCGCCATCGGCGTCCTCGAGCTTCTTGTCGTTCCGCCGCGGGAGCCTCAACTATAGCTGTGACGGACAGTGATCGACTGAGGGCGCATCGTGGTGGCGCGTGGGGTGTACCACCGACGACTTCTGGCCTGCCCGTGACCCCAGGTGATAGGAAACCAGCCGGATGATTCACGAAATACCCCATCGGATGATGAGGTCGGTCGAGCTGGTCCATCCCCGCGCCCGAGCGCATCGTTCCTGGTCAGAGTCGATGTGGCCGGTTCGCTCGCCGACATCGGCCGCGCGGGGTTGTGGCGGGCGCCGTCGTAGGCTCGTGGTCGGGGCAATCGGCACGATCGGCAGGCAGGGGGAACGATGAGTGCCGGGTTGAATGTGACCGTGCGTGCGCGTGGGAAGGTGCCGGTGTTGCAACCGCACGGAATGCTGACCGAGCGCACCGGGACCGAGGTGCGCCGGATTCTGGCCAAAGTACTGGTCGATCACGGGCGTGCCGTCGTGGACCTCAACGGGTTCCGAGTGAGCAGAGCATCATGCGTGACGGTTTTTCCTGCCGCGCTGGACCAATGCGGCGGATGGCCGAGGGCGCGGTTGGTGCTGTACCGCGCCGATGAGGCAATGGCTCGGGCGCTGGCGCAGCAGGGGGTGTCCGCACTGATACCGGTGTGCCGGATGTTGTCGGAAGCCGAGGAGGCGATCGAGCGGCGCCCGACCGTCGTGCGAGCGCGGATCCGGCTGCCGTGTGACGACCTGGCGCTGGACCTCGCTCGCCGGCTGGTCCGCGACACCTGCCCGAATTGGCAGGTCGACCCGGAATTCCAGCAGATCACCGAGTTGGTGGTCAGCGAACTGGTGGACAACGCGGTCCGGCACGCCCGAACCGCCGCGGCGCTGACGCTGGAGCGCGGCCCCCGTGGGTTGCGGGTCGCGGTGCGGGATACCGCGGCCTGGGCGGGGTTCGCGCCACCCGGGCCGGAGCTTCGGCGACCCGGTCGTGGTCTGGAGCTGGTGGTGCGGCTCACCGCCACCTGGGGGGTCGAGATGCACCCCGTCGGCAAGACGGTCTGGGCCGCGATCACCGAGACCCGGCAGGCCCGGGCCGAACCGATCCGCGCTCCGATCAACGCCACCCAGTGGCCGTCCCGGGTCGCCGACGACCACCTCGGGTTCGAGGGCCGCGTATGATGATCAACCGAAATAGTCAAGAGCGCACGCCGGATTCATATTCGCTCACGAGTTGACCCTCCAATTCGCAGGACCACTCAACGATCGCACGGGCTCCAGATCGGTTCCGTTTCGTCTGCCTGTGGTGTGGTCCGGAGATTGGGTTCTCCTGTGGGCCTGCCGCTGTGTCTCGGTATGCGACCAGGGGCAGGCCTGCGGTGATCCGGTGATCCCTGCCTGTGCAGGCCCGCTGGCCGCGCGCCGAGTAGTAGGCCGGACACGCAACACGAATGTGGCTACCACTCACGTCACCTGATCGACCGTTAGTCGCGGTTAGTGTTCATCAGATGGTGCTGCCACACGACGGTCACTACCCTGCACCCGAGTGAGCTACAGTAATCTAACACTCTGTTACAGTGTGCCCACGAACGACTCAACCGTGATCGCTTGGAGCCAGCCATGACCCACACCCCCACTCGCATCGTCGAGCCCGTCGGTAGCGCGGCCCTCCGTGGTATCGAGGTGGGTCACAGCGGTGGTGTCGAGGTGGGCCGCAGTCGCGGTATCGAGATCGGTTACCGCGGTATCGAGATCGGCTGAAATCTCCCCCGATGGGAGGGGGTCGGCAGCTTCCTGCCCGATCGCAGACGCTCCGTACTGGCGAGAACGCCCCGAGTGAGGGAAAATACACCCGTTCGGCGTCGTCCCGAGTGGAGGCCTGTGTGCGTTCGACCCCGACGGATGCAGTGCCTGCGCGAGGACGCGCCCTTGCTCCGAGTGTGTTCGTGGCGGTGCTGGCGCTCGGCGCGGGGATCGCCGGGTTCGCGATGGTGCGGGTCACCCCGCTGCACGCTGACCTCGGCACGCTGCTGGGCGGTCTCTGCCTCGTTGCCGGGTTCGGTATCGCGCGGCGTCTCGCGATAGAGGTCGAGGTCCGGCGCGATACGGCCAGGATCACTCCCACCGAGATTCCGCTGGTCGTCGGTCTGCTGTTCCTGCCGGCCACGGTCGTGCTCATCGCCTACGTCGGCGTCGTGGTCGTCGCCCGGCTGTTGCGTGGGGACAGCTGGTCAAAGTTGATCTTCAATGCGTCTTACGCGACGTTGACCATCGCACTGACCGATCTGCTGGCCCGCATGGTGCTCCAGCCGGTGTGGCCATGGTTGCCGTTGTGGAGCGCTCTGCTGGGCGGTTTCGTCGTCGCGCATGCCGTTACCGCGTGCCTGACCTGGGCCTTCATCGTCCTGCTCGACAACAGGCGTCCAGGTGAGAGTGCCCGCCCTGTCGTGCACCTCTACCTTACCGGCCTGCTGAACGCCGCGCTCGGGCTCGCCGCGGCCGAACTGGTGATGGCGGTGCGATGGGGCTGGCTGCTGGTGGCCGTGCTCGCCTTGATCCTGGCCGCGGTGTACCGCGCCTACTACGGCCTGCTTCGCGACCAGCGTGACCTCGGCGTGCTCAACGACTTCAGCCTGCGGGTCGCGGTGGCCGGCCGGGGCCGGGGCGCGGATCTCGACGGTCAGCTGGAACTCGACGAGGCCGACTGGAGCACCGCCATGGAACTGGCCCGTGAGCAGCTCAACGCGACCCGCGTCGTGCTGCACCGGATGCCGACGGAGGGCGGGCTGCAGACCGTGGTCGCCGGTAAGCCACTGCCTCGGCAATTGTCCCGGCGCGACATCTCCGCCCTGCTGCTGGGTGATCCGCTGGCGGAGGCGGGAAAGGTGCTGCATATGGTCCCGGGCACCTACGATCCGATGATCGCCAACGCGCTGGCCGTCCGGGGCGCCTCCGAGGTGCTGGTGGCACCGCTGCGCGGCGCCGACCAGTTCCTCGGCGTCATCGAGGTGCACGATCGGCAAACCCGGATCTGCGGCTTCGGGTCCGCGGATGTCCGGTTGGTGGAGACACTGGCCAGCCACCTCACCACCGCGATGGACAATCGCAGGTTGCTCGCCCGGCTCCGGCACGACGCGTACCACGACAACCTCACCGATCTGCGCAACCGCCTGGGTTTCCGCGAGGTCGCGAACGAGGTGTTGCGCCGCGACGGCAAACAGTGCGCGGTGATCGTCATCGATCTCGACCTGCTGTCCTCGGTCAACGATGCGCTGGGCCACGTATGGGGTGACCGCATCGTCCAGGCCGCGGGTGACCGGTTGCGCCAGGCGCTACCGGACCAGGTGCTCACCGCCAGACTGGAGGGCGACACCTTCGCCGCGCTGCTGCCCGATGTCGAGGAGAAAGCGGCACTGCGGGTCGCGGAGCAGGTTCACGCGGCACTGAGCGCGCCGTACTCGGTGGACAAGCTGGCCGTGGAGTGCGCCGCGGTGGTCGGTGTCGCGCTCACCCGGATCGACCCCACCCGGAATGTCGACATCCTGCTGCAACGTGCGGACGTGGCGCTGCAGGCCGCCCGCTCCGGGGATGCCCAGGTTCGCACCTACGCACCGAGCATGGGGCAGGTCTTCCTGCGCCGGTTCCAGCTGGTCACGCATTTCCGGCAGGCATTGGACACCGGCCAGGTCGACGTCCACTTCCAGCCCCAGCTCGCCCTGCTCACCCGTCAGGTGGTCGGGGTGGAGGCGCTGGTGCGCTGGCAGCATCCGGAGTTCGGGATGCTCGACCCGGCGGAGTTTGTCGCCGTCGTGGAGGCCACCGGCCTGATCGACGCTCTCACCGGGTTCGTGCTGGAGCGCTCACTGCAGCAGTGCCGCACCTGGCTGGACCGGGGGCTGTCGCTCAACGTCGCGGTCAACCTCTCGGTGCGCAACCTGGCCGACACCGAGTTCCCGGACCGGGTAGCCGCCGCCCTTGATCGCCACCGGGTGCCCGCGGCCCTGCTGGGCTTCGAGCTCACCGAGTCCGCGGTGATGAGCGATCCGGAGCGTGCGCTCCCGGTGCTGCGCCGGCTGCACGGTCTCGGCGTGCGCATCGCGGTGGACGACTTCGGCACCGGGTACTCGTCGCTGGCCTACCTGCGGCGGCTCCCGGTGGATGAGGTCAAGATCGACAAGAGCTTCGTGCTCGGACTGGCCAGCGACCTCGGGGATCTCGCCGTGGTCCGGGCCATCGTGGACCTCGGCCACTCGCTGGGCCTGACCGTGGTCGCCGAGGGCGTCGAGGAGGACGCCACCCGCGACCAGCTGGTCGAGATGGGCTGCGACATCGCGCAGGGCTACCTGATCTCCCGTCCACTCGGCGCGGAGCGTTTCGACGCCTGGCTGCAGGCCCGTACCGTGCGGGCCCGCGGGGTGCACGACGAGATGGTGCTCACCCTGGTGCGCTGACCGCGCAGTCACCCTTGTTGCGCTGACCGCGCAGTCACCCCTTGTTGCGCTGACCGCGCAGTCACCCTTTGTTGCGCTGCCGCGCAGGCGGCCACCCGCCGGTTTCACGAACGGTCCGGGCGTTGTGTAAAGTCGTCGACGCTCGCACGCTCGAGCACTGCACGTTCGAGCACTGCCCCAATAGCTCAGTCGGCAGAGCGTCTCCATGGTAAGGAGAAGGTCTACGGTTCGATTCCGTATTGGGGCTCCACGGACGGTCGCCACACCCGGATGGGGAGTCACGGCCGGCTCGTGCGGGAGATCCTCTCCCGAAGAGGCGGTGTAGCTCAGGCGGTAGAGCAAGCGGCTCATAATCGCTGTGTCGCCGGTTCGAGTCCGGCCACCGCTACCATCGGCATGGCGCACCACGCGCCGACCGCAGCAGGCAAGAGTTTCGTGAGAGAGAGGCACCCGTGGCCGCCACCGACGTCCGCCCCAAGATCACGTTGGCGTGCGAGGAGTGCAAGCACCGCAACTACATCACCAAGAAGAACCGGCGCAACGACCCTGACCGGCTCACCATTCGCAAGTACTGCCCGAACTGCAACACCCACCGGGCGCACCGCGAAACCCGCTGAAGGTCGCACGCGCCCATCGGCTCCGCAAGCCGCCCCGCCACCCGGCCGGGCGGCTCTGCCATCTGTGGCCGGTTCCCCGGCCGTGGCGCACGCGGCGCCCCGGTAGCCTGCTCAGGTGGCCCTCGACCCCGCCTTCGTCGGACGTTGTTATCCCGCTGCCGGCAGCTATCAGGTGGGCCGGGAGAAGATCCGGGAATTCGCCGACGCCCTTGGCGACGACAGCGCGGTGTACCGGGACAGCTGTGCCGCGCAGGCGGCGGGGCACCCGGACGTGATCGCCCCGCCCACCTTCGCGATCATCCTGTCGATGCGGGCACAGGAGGTGCTGGCCGAAGATCCCGAGCTCGGCCTGGACTACAGCCGGGTGGTGCACGGCGACCAGTCGTTCACCCACCACCGGCCCATCCACGCTGGTGACGAGCTGAGTTCCACGCTGCACGTGGACGGCATCCGGACCATGGGGGGCAACGACATGCTGACGGTGCGCTGCGAGATCACCGACCGGACCGGGGCACCGGTGACGACGGCCCGGTCGATGCTGGTCGTCCGGGGCGAAGGCGGTGCCCGGTGACCCTGCGCCGCCACGCCGACGTCGTCGAGGGTGACGAGCTACCTCCGCTGCAGGTCCGGCTCACCCGGGGCGAACTGATCCGTTATGCCGGAGCCTCCGGTGACCTCAACCCGATCCACTGGAGCGACCGGATCGCTCGCGAGGTCGGCCTGCCCGATGTCATCGCGCACGGAATGCTCACCATGGGGCTGGTCGCCCGGCTGGTGACGGGCTGGGCCGGCGATCCCGCGGCTGTGCTGGAGTGCGGCGTCCGCTTCACCCGGCCGGTCGTGGTCCCCGACGACCCTGAAGGGGCATTGGTGGAGCTGTCCGGCAGGGTGTCCCAGCACCGCGACGACGGAACCGTACTGGTGGCGATCACCGCCCGCGCCGGTGGCCAGACCGTGCTCGGCAAGGCCACCGCCACCGTCGCCCTCACTGTGGATAACCCGTGAGTGGCGATGCGAGCTATAACTCGCATCGCCACTCACGGGTCATCGACACTCGGCTAGCAACTCGGCCATCCGGGTCACTCCGGTGCGCAGGTCCTCGTCGCCCAGTGCGTAGGACAGCCGGAAGTAACCCGGGGTGCCGAAGGCCTCGCCGGGGACCACGGCCACCTCGGCGTGCTCCAGCACGGCCGCCGCCAGGTCCACGCTGGTGGGCACCGGGGTACCGCGCATCGACCCGCCGAGCAACCCCTTGACCGACGGGTAGGCGTAGAACGCCCCGTAGGGCACCGGGCAGGTCACGCCCTCGATGCCGGAGAGCAACTCGACCATCATCCGGCGCCTCCGGTCGAACGCCTCGCGCATCATGGCCACCGCGTCCAGCGGCCCGGATACCGCGGCCAGCGCCGCCCGCTGCGCCACGTTGCAGACGTTGGAGCTCAGGTGTGACTGCAGGTTCCCGGCTGCCTGCACCACATCGGCCGGACCGATCAGCCAGCCCACCCGCCACCCGGTCATCGCGTAGGTCTTGGCCACCCCGCCCAGCACCACGCACCGATCCGCCAGCTCCGGCACCGCGACCGGCAGCGACAGCGCCTCGGCTCCCTCGTACACCAGGTGCTCGTAGATCTCATCGGTGATCACCCACAGCCCGTGCTCGGCCGCCCAGCGCCCCACCTCGGTGACCAGCTCCACCGGGGCGACCGCCCCGGAGGGGTTCGACGGCGAGCACCACAGCAGCACCTTGGTCCGCTGGGTGCGGGCGGCCTCCAGTTGCTCGACGCTGGGCAGGTAGCCGGCGGACTCGTCAGCGGGGACCACCACCGTCACGCCGCCCGCCAGTCCGATCGCCTCCGGATAGGTGGTCCAGTAGGGCGCGGGCAGCAGCACCTCGTCACCGGGGTCCACCAGCGTCGCGAAGGCCTGGTACACGGCCTGCTTCCCGCCGTTGGTGATCAGTACCTGGCCGGGCTCGACCTGGTAGCCCGAGTCCCGTGCGGTCTTGGCCGCGACCGCCTCCCGCAGCACGGGCAGGCCTGCGGCGGGCGTGTAGCGATGGTTGGCCGGGTCGGTGCACGCCGCGACGGCCGCCTGCACGATCTCCGGAGGCGTCGGGAAATCCGGCTCACCCGCGCCGAACCCGATCACCGGCCGCCCCGCCGCCTTGAGCGCCTTCGCCTTCGCGTCCACGGCCAGGGTGGCCGATTCGGCGATCCCATCCACCCGGGCGGAGATCCGGCGGGTTCCGATGCGCTGCGCTGCCATCCCGGCATCGTCTCATCGCGGGTGGGTGTCGGTCACCCGGGCCACGTGGTGACCTGGTCGGGTCAGGGCAGGTTGGAGTGCGCTGGCCGGCGCGGCTACACTCTGAGCGCTGGGTTTATCAGCTGGTCTTCTCGTGCCCGGCGTCAGCCGAGGCCCGAGGGGGTGGCTGGTGCCGGTACCGCGGCGTCTTCATGACGCCCCGCGGAGGGGTGTAGCTCAACTGGCAGAGCAGCGGTCTCCAAAACCGCAGGTTGCAGGTTCAAGTCCTGTCGCCCCTGCGTTTGATGTGACCCGTGTCGACCTGACCCGGCGCGGCACAGCCGAGCGGAGGACATGAGTGTGAGCGACGATCGCGCCGACGAGTTGGCGGACTGGGAGGGGCAACCCGAGGAGTCGACCGACGTCGCAGCGCCTGCTTCGGCCGCAGCGCGCCGCGAGCGGCCGGTCGGCCGATCCACCCACCCGGCCGGGCGGGCCGAGGGCAAAGGCAAGGACCATCCGACCAGGCCGCGTGGTGCGACGGACACCAAGGTGTCTCTCCCGGGCAAGGCGGTTCGCTTCCTCCGAGAGGTGGTCGCAGAGCTCCGCAAGGTCATCTGGCCGACGCGAAAGCAGTTGGTGACCTACACCACGGTCGTGCTGGTCTTCGTCAGCGTGATGGTGACCTACGTGGCGTTGCTGGACCTCGGGTTCGGCAAGGCTGTGTTCTATGTGTTCGGTTGACGTGCCATGTGTTCGGTTGACGTGCCACGTGTTCGGCCGGCACCGGCCGTCCGTGGGCCATGACCAGCATGACCAGACGTATAAGAGGAAGCGAGACCGATTGTGACCTCCCCCGAAGGCGGGCAGGAGCTGACGGGGCTGTCCGACGCCGAGTTGTCCGAGGCCGTCCAGGATCCCGACTCACCGCATGTGCAGCCCGCCGACACACCCGAGGTGGCTGAGGACCTGACGCCAACGGACCTCAACCCGGCCCCGGACGACGCCGAGGCCGACGAGGCCGCCGAGGCCGATGCGCCGCTCGTCGAGCCCGAGGCCGTCGCCGACCCGGTAGCGGAGTTGCGTTCGGCGCTCGCCACCGCGCCCGGCGAGTGGTACGTGGTGCACTCCTACGCCGGCTACGAGAACAAGGTGAAGGCGAACCTGGAGACCCGGGTGCAGACCCTGGACGTCGAGGACTTCATCTTCCAGGTGGAGGTGCCGACCGAAGAGGTCACCGAGATCAAGAACGGTCAGCGCAAACTGGTGCAACGCAAGGTGCTGCCCGGCTACATCCTGGTCCGGATGGACCTCAACGACGCCTCGTGGAGCGCGGTGCGCAACACGCCGGGGGTCACCGGATTCGTCGGCGCGACCTCGCGGCCCTCTGCGCTCACTCTGGACGAGGTGCTGAAGTTCCTGGCCCCGCGGGTGGAACAGCAGAAGGTGCCGTCCGGTGCAGGCAAGCAGGCGGCGAGCACCGGTGCGGCCAAGCCCGCGGTCGAGGTCGACTTCGAGGTGGGCGAGTCGGTGACCGTCATGGATGGCCCGTTCGCCACGCTGCCCGCCACGATCAGTGAGGTCAACGCCGACGCGCAGAAGCTGAAGGTGCTGGTATCGATCTTCGGCCGGGAGACTCCGGTCGAGCTGTCCTTCAGCCAGGTCGCCAAGATCTGACCGGCGCGTGCCGGTCATCTAACGTTGGGTTCGGACGCCCAGCCCCCGAGGAAGGAACCATGCCCCCCAAGAAGAAGAAGCTGGCGGCCATCGTCAAGCTCGCGCTGGAGGCCGGGACTGCCAACCCTGCCTCGGTCGGCCAGGCGCTCGGTCCGCATGGCCTGAACATCATGGAGTTCTGCAAGGCGTACAACGCCCAGACGCAGAACAGCCGCGGCGAGGTCGTCCCGGCGGTCATCTCGGTATTTGAGGACCGCTCGTTCGACTTCGTGCTGAAGACCCCGCCCGCCTCGGCGTTGCTGCTCAAGGCGGCTGCGGTGAGCAAGGGGTCGGCCGAACCGCACAAGACCAAGGTGGCCAAGGTCAACCGCGAGCAGCTCCGGGCCATCGCCGAGCGCAAGATGGAAGACCTCAACGCCAAGGATGTCGACGCCGCGATCAAGATCATCGCAGGGACCGCCCGATCGATGGGCATCACGGTCGCCGACTGAGACTGAACACGACTCCAGTGGAAGGGCCATGCGCGGCCCGCACCACGAACTGATCCCGCACGGAGGGCAGTGAGATGAAGCGCAGCAAGGCTTATCGCCAGGCCGCGGAAAAGATCGACCGAGAACGGCTCTACAGCCCGCTCGAGGCCGCGGCCCTGGCCAAGGAGACATCCGCGACGAAGATGGATGCCACCGTCGAGGTCGCCATGCGGCTCGGAGTGGACCCCCGCAAGGCCGACCAGATGGTCCGCGGCACTGTCAGCTTGCCGAACGGAACCGGCAAGACCGTCCGGGTGATTGTCTTCGCCGCCGGTGAGCGGGCCGCCGAGGCGGAGGCCGCCGGCGCCGACGCGGTGGGGTCCGAGGACCTCATCGAGCGCATCCAGGGTGGCTGGCTGGACTTCGACGCCGCGATCGCCGCACCGGACCAGATGGCCAAGGTCGGCCGGATCGCCCGGATCCTCGGTCCACGCGGCCTGATGCCCAACCCGAAGACCGGCACCGTCACGCCGGACGTCGCCAAAGCGATCACGGACATCAAGGGTGGCAAGATCAGCTTCCGGGTGGACAAGCAGTCCAACCTGCACCTGGTCATCGGCAAGGCGTCATTCGACGCGGACAAGCTGGTGGAGAACTACGCGGCGGCCCTCGACGAGGTGCTGCGGGCCAAGCCGTCGGCCGCGAAGGGCCGCTACCTGAGGAAGGTCAACTTCGCCACCACCATGGGTCCTGGCATCCCGGTGGACCCGAACCGCACCCGCAACCTGCTGTCCGACGAATTGACCGCTTCCTAGCGGGCACCTGTCGAAATCCTGTCGTCTCGTTCGACGCAGTAGTGAGGGATCCACCAGGATCCACCGAGCGAGAGGCACGACGATGACTGAGACGACGACGACTGAGACGCCCACGACCCGGGCAGCTACCGCATCCAACCCCACTGCTGGTACTGCGGTGGCAGTCACGCCGCGACGTCGCGTAAATGTTGCGTTGTGGGGGCTGCAGGTCGTGACCGCGGCCGTGTTCGTGATGGTCGCCGTCCCCAAGCTCACAGCCGACCCGCAGGCGGTGGCGGGCTTCACCGCGATGGGGCTGGGCCAGCCGGGCATGTACATCATCGGGTGCCTGGAGATAGCAGGCGCGATCGCGCTGCTGATCCCGCTGCTGTGCGGCCTGGCCGGGCTCGCGTTCGTCGGCCTGATGATCGGGGCGGTCATCACCACCCTGCTGGTGTTCGGCGCTGGGATGGTGGCCATGCCCGCGGTCGTGTTGCTGCTGGCCGCGATCATCGCCTGGGGACGACGCAGCCGCACCGCCCAGCTCATCGCGCTCGTCGGCAACTACACCCATCGGTAGCGCTCCCGGGCCCGGGCGGGCTCGCGAGATACGCACCTTGTGCGACAGTTCGCCGCACAGGCCGGACGAAGTGCTCGAAGGCGATTTGACGGGTCGGCGGCGGCCGAGTGGCTGGAACGCAAACGGGATATCCCGGTCAGGCGCCGGCCGCGTGGCGCCAGAAGTCGCGCATCAGTGCGGGCGGGACCGGCCCGGTTGCGGCCACCTGGGTGAGCAGGATGGCGACCGAGCCGGTAGCCGGGGTGATGTGTGCTGTTGTGCCGGTGCCGCCGACCCAGCCATAGCGTCCCGGTGCGTTCCAGGGATCGATGGTCTCGACGTCGACCGAGCCGCCGAAGCCCCAGCCCTGACCCTCGAGGAACAACTCGCCGATGTCGCGCTGAAATCGGGTCAGGTGATCGGTGGTCATCTGCCGCACCGACTCGGGCGACAACAAGCGGCGACCCTCGCCGGTCCCCTCGGTGAGGATCATCCGGGAAAAGCGGTACCAGTCGTCCACAGTTCCGACCAGACCGCCCGATCCGGCCGGAAAAGCCGGCAGCTGGCTCCACTGCCCGCCAGGGGCGTCGGCCAACTCGAGACCGCCTGCGGGGCCGGGCCGGTAGTAGCTGGTGAAACGGTCACGTTTGGCGGCCGGCACCACGAATCCAGTGTCTACCATGCCGAGCGGCTCGAACAGCCGCTCGGCGAGGAACTCAGGCAACGACTGGCCGCTCACTCTGGAGATCAGCATGCCTTGGAGATCGGAGCAGGTGTCGTACAGCCACGCCTCGCCCGGCTGGTACAGCAGCGGAATGCGCGACAGTGCCGCCAGCCACTCGTCTGATTGCGGTCGCTGTTGCACCTCGCGGCCGTCGGTCTGCACGGTGAACAACAGCTCGACAGCCGGCAGGGAAAAGTCCGAAGGGAAGCCGTATCCGGCACGGGCGGTGAGGAGATCGAACACGGTGATGGGCCGAGCGGCCGGGAGCACATCCTCGACCGGGCTGGCAGGTGTACGGACCACCATCGGCGACGCCAGCTCCGGCAGCCATTTCCCGACCCGGTCGTCCAGCGCTATCCGGCCGTCCTCAACCAGCATCATGACCGCTGCGGCGGTGATCGGTTTGGTGATCGAGGCGAATCGAAAGATCGAGTCCCTGCCCATCGGGGCGGCGCCATCGACATCGGCCGAGCCGACGGCCTGTACCTCGATCCGGTCGCCACGAGCTATCAGACTCACCGCTCCCGGCACTGTTCCGTTGGTGACGTACGACTCAAGGATGCCGCGCAGGTTGGTCATCGTTGCGCCCTTCCCGGTTGCCTCGATGATTCGTGATTGGCTTCAGGCGAAGGGGGTCAGCACGCTGACGCGGTCACTGACGGCTCGCGTGTGTGACACCGTCCAGTCGGGAATGGACTGGATCTCGTTGAGTTTCGACCAGATGACACTCGACGTGAGCCGGTGATCCGGTGACCAGGTGGCGACGTCGACGACCATCACATAGGTACGTGGCCGGGGATCGTCGTGCGGCCAGATGAAGGCGATGACCAGCGTCTGGGCGACCGCCTTCGCCTCGACCAAGCGGGTCCGGGCCCACCGGTTGTTGTCGACGAGCGCCGGCTCGGGTTCGCCGGCCGGCCAGAACGGGATCCAGCCGTCAGTTGCGGCACCGGACCTGACGTGCATCTCCCCCGCCACGGCGCTGGGGGCGTCGCTGGGCAGGTCAGGATGCTCCTGCCAGTCCTCGTTGATGACTTCGGCCGCGGTGGCTGCCTCATCGTCAGTCATGTCCGGCGAGTCTAGCGGCCTTGGTCGCTAGTTGAACGGCGGCGGCAGCGGCGGGCAGTGGTTTTCGATCGGCGCATTCTGATCACCACCCCGACAGTACCCCGTCACGATGCCGAGTGAATAATTATCCGGTGCCGCATTCGACGGTTTGCGATCCTCGATGAACTGGAGGCTGACCAGCGAGTCTCCGTTGACTCTGAACGTCATGCCATAAACGAACCTGTCGTTTCCCTGCGTGATTCCGGCGGGGGTGTCCTGAATCAGCAGCTCTGCCTGGTGTTCGTTCACACCGTGATCGATCTGCAGGTGCAGCAGCCCGAACGCGCTGTTCTCGGCACCACTGCGTCCCTGCCGTAGACCCACCTGGTGACCGGACTGGTCGAGGAACACCCGAACACAACTGTAGGGCTGTGCCGCCCCCTGATAATTGGTCGTGCCCGCGGGGCACGGAACCTGCATCCTGGGCTGGACGGCTGCCGACGGCCCGGTTCCCGCATAGGGCACCCACTGGCCGTTGCCGGACCACGCCGAGGCGCCGGGATTCGGGGACCCGGCTTTGCTCGCGGCTGCAGCGGACGAGGCCGCACCGGTTGTAGTGGCGAATGCCAGGAGGGCTCCTGCCAGCACGATGACGCCCCGCCGTAATCCGTCGTGGCCGGCGGTCCGAGACTTTCTCACGGTATTGCTCCTCTCAGTCGTGAGATGGTCGGGGCAAGCGCGTGAATCTCACGTTTGCTCGTGGTGAACAGAGTGATTCGCTCGGCGATCAGATACGGAGCCGTCGAATGACGTCTATCTGTACGGTGCCGGAGTTGGTCCCCGCTGATCGGCTGGCCGTTTGGTGCGGAGGTACCCGCAAGGTTGTCAACGCGCGCAACGGCTACACTGCAGTGAAGTTCCACCGAAGACCGCAGGTCTGTGTGCCGCTCGCCGGCACGCACGAAGGCCCCGCGACAGCGGGCGGCCCGCGCAGGAGGACGAGGTCGTATCGCTGGCGCCGTCGAGCGCCGCGTGCACGCCCCCGCGCCTGCTGCGTGGGGGCGTTTCCCGTCTCGAGGGGCCGCGTCTCACAGAGTCGCACGGGCCTGCGCACCACACCCATGCACAAGGACAGGAGGAGGCGACCCATGGTCCGACCGGACAAGGTCGACGCCGTCGCCGAGATCGCGGAGCGGTTCCGCGGAGCCACCGCGGCGGTAGTCACCGAGTACCGCGGCCTCTCCATGACGCAGCTGACCACGCTGCGTCGCTCCCTCGGTGCGGGAACCACCTACCGGATCGCGAAGAACACCCTGGTCAGCCGGGCTGCTGAGCAGGCGGGCGTCCAGGGTCTTGACGAACTGTTCATCGGCCCCACGGCGATCGCGTTCGTTCAGGGCGAGCCGGTGGACGCGGCCAAGACGCTGCGTGACTTCGCCAGGGACAACAAGGCGCTGGTCATCAAGGGCGGCTACATGGACGGCCGTCCGCTCAGCGTCGAGGAGGTTGCCCGGATCGCGGACCTGGAGTCCCGCGAGGTGCTGCTGGCCAAACTGGCCGGCGCGATGAAGGGCAATCTCTCGAAGGCCGCTGGGCTCTTCGCCGCGCCTGCCTCGCAGGTCGCCCGGTTGGCGGCCGCGCTGCAGGAGAAGCGATCCGCGGCCGAGAGCGCCGAGGACTGATCCATTCCGACCGGGTCCGTCCGGACGCGAAGAAGCCGACCACATGCACTGGGCACAACAGGCTGGGCACAACAGGAGGAGACGCCATCATGGCGAAGCTGAGTACTGACGAACTGCTCGACGCGTTCAAGGACATGACGCTGCTCGAGCTCAGCGAGTTCGTGAAGAAGTTCGAGGAGACCTTCGAGGTCACCGCCGCCGCCCCGGTCGCGATGATCGCCGGTCCGGGTGCGGGTGCCGAGGCGGCCCCGGTCGTCGAGGAGAAGGACGAGTTCAACGTCGTTCTCGAGGCGGCAGGTGAGAAGAAGATCCAGGTCATCAAGGTGGTCCGGGAGATCGTGTCCGGGCTGGGCCTCAAGGAGGCCAAGGACCTCGTCGAGAGTGCTCCGAAGCCGCTGCTGGAGGCCGTGCCGAAGGACCAGGCCGACGCGGCTAAGGCGAAGCTGGAGGACGCCGGCGCCAAGGTCAGCCTGACCTGAGCAGTTCCTGGTGGACGAGGCCGACGAGGGGCGGGCGCAGCGATGGCGCCCGCCCCTCGTTCTACGCCCGCCCCTCGTTCCAGGATGCCCGGGGTTGTCAGTGGGATAGGGCACCATGAGAGTGTCGATGCGGGAGGCACGATGAGCGGTGGACTGGAGACCCGGCTGGGTGCGCCGACGATCGATCTCGATGACCTCGTCGAGATGGCCTGGAACGGGCGGATCCGGTGCGCATTTCCAGCGTGACTTCCGGTGGACCCGTGAGTATGTGCGGACAAGTACGGGGGCAAACTACAGAACTGGTCATTGATCTATCCCGGTCGCCGCATTCCACAGCTCGCGCCCGCCTATGGTGGTCTCAAATCCTTTCTATGGCGGAGATGGTGAGCAACTCGACCTCAAGTTCGGCGGCACTCGGCGGTTCGAGCGGATCTCTGTCAGTACTTTCGAGCGACTGGAACGACGCTTGGACGCGCCGACCGCCAAATTGGCGAAATATGTCAGAGAGCTGGTCGAGCAGGTCAACGAACATCGGCCCGAACATCGGGACAAGCTTGCGGCAAACCCCGTGCTGCTCACAAGCGTCCGCGACAGCATCGTGGCGCGCAGTCGGTCGCTTCTCAGCGATATGACTACTCTGGATGAAACACGACCGTGTCAAGATGAGGATCGTGGGGGTAGGTGTTCCTCAATCCAGTGCACCAGGTCGGTGAGGACACGGTCCTGCTCGGGTTCGTTGAACACCTCGTGGTACAGGCCCTCGTAGCGATGCAGCGTTTTGTCCGGTGAGGACACTCCGTCGAGCACCATCGCCGAGCCGCCCGGGGCGCAGATCTGGTCGTCGGTGCCGTGCAGCAGCAGCAGCGGCATGGACAGTCGCGGCAGCCGGGCCGGAAGGGCGTCCAGCGTGGCCAGGGTCTCGGCCCCGGTCCGGGCCTTGATCTTGCCGCGGTACACCAGCGGATCGTTCTGGTAGGCCCGGACCACCTCGGGGTCCCGGCTGATCTTCTCGGCAGCATCCAGCGCGGCCACCCCCAGATCCGGGACCAGCGCGGAGAGCGCTCCGGCCAGCCGCCGCTGCACCGCCGAGCCGACCGTCACCTGCACGGCGGGCCCGGACAGCACCAGGCCATCCAGCAGCGTGACCGGTTCGGTGGCGTACTGCAGCGCGATCAGCCCGCCCAGCGAGTGGCCGACCATGAACACCGGCAGACCGGGATGGCGGTCGACGGCGAACCGCACGAAGGAGCCGAGATCGTCCACGAGCAGGTCCATCCGCTCGATATTGGCCCGCCGCCCGTCGGTCCGGCCGTGCCCGCGATGGTCGGCGGCGTAGCTCGCGAAACGTGCCCCGGCCAGCCGGGTGCCGACGTGCGCGTAGCGCGCCGAATGCTCACTGATACCGTGCACGATCACCACGATGGCCCTGGCCAGCTCCGATGGGAGCCAGGCTTGCCAGTAGGCGGACCGGCCGGGCGCGATCTCCCGGTGCCCCTCGACGTGACCGATACTCACGGATTACCTCCTCAAGACGCCAGACCTGGCGAGCGTAGCCAGGCAACTTGCGTGCCGAGTGCTCGTTACCCCGGATGGAGCCGGGCCGGCCGGGGCCGGACACGGCAGGGGTCGGCGTCCGTTGCCTGCAGCCGGACACACGGGAGGGATCGATGAGCACGGGGGTCGAGGTGGTGGTCGAGGGCCTCACCAAATCCTTCGGTCGCTCGACCATCTGGTCCGACGTGACCTTGACGCTGCCGCCCGGAGAGGTCAGCGTCCTGCTCGGCCCTTCCGGTACCGGCAAGTCGGTCTTTCTGAAGAGCCTGGTCGGGCTGCTCACCCCGGAGCGCGGCTCGATCGTCATCCACGGCACCGACCTGGTGGGGTGCAGCGAGCGCCGGTTGTACCAGCTGCGCAAGCTGTTCGGAGTGCTCTTCCAGGACGGCGCGCTGTTCGGGTCGATGAATCTCTACGACAACATCGCTTTCCCGCTGCGCGAGCACACCCGCAAGTCCGAGTCCCAGATCCGCGCGGTGGTCGAGGAGAAGATGGAACTGGTCGGGCTCAGTGGCGACGGACGCAAACTACCGGCGCAGATCTCCGGCGGGATGCGCAAGCGGGCCGGCCTGGCCAGAGCGCTGGTGCTCGATCCGGAGATCGTGTTGTTCGACGAGCCGGACTCCGGGCTCGACCCGGTCCGTACCGCGTACCTGAACCAGTTGATCGTCGACCTCAACGCACAGACCGGTGCCACGTTCCTGATCGTCACGCACGACATCAACACCGCGCAGACGCTGCCGGACAACATCGGCATGCTCTACCGCAAGCGCCTGACCATGTTCGGCCCCCGCGAGGTGCTGCTGACCAGTGACGAACCGGTGATCGCGCAGTTCCTCAACGGCCGCAGGCACGGGCCGATCGGGATGAGCGAGGAGAAGGACTCCCAGCAGGTCGAGCGGGAGATGGCCGAGATCGACGGTGAGCTGCCCGGCCCGCCGCGGCTGCGGCCCCAGCTGGTGCCGTCCGCTGGCCTGCCGGAACGTGGCGCGGTGGCGCGGCGAACCGAGCGAGTGATGCGGATGCTGCCCACCCTGCCCGCTCCCGCGCAGGACGCCATCCGGGCCGGCCTCGCCGATGCGGGGCGGGGCCAGTGATCCGCGCGGGCCGAGCGGCGCTGGCCGAAACCGGCCGGCTGTTCGGACTCGGCCTCGACGTGCTCGCGGCAGTGCCGCGGCGGCCCTTCCAGGTGCGCGAGCTGATCGAGCAGGCCTGGTTCGTCACCAGGGTCTGCGCCCTGCCCACCGCGCTGTTCACCATTCCGTTCGGTGCCACCATCGCGCTGCTGCTCTCCGACCTCACCCGCCAGTTCGGTGCCCAGTCGCAGACCGGGGCGGGCAGCGTGGTCGCGATCGTCCAGCAGGCGGCGCCGATCGTGACCGCGCTGGTGATCGCGGGCGCAGCCGGGTCCGCGGTCTGCGCCGACCTGGGCGCCCGGACCATCCGAGAGGAGATCGCCGCGCTGGAGGTGCTCGCCGTCTCGCCGATCCAGCGTCTGGTGGTGCCCCGCGTGCTGGCGATGATCCTGGTCGCGGTCGTGCTGAACGGCCTGGCCACCGTGGTCGGTGTGGCGGGGGGCTACTACTTCAACGTCATAGTCCAGGGCGGCACGCCCGGCGCTTACATCGCCAGCTTCACGACGATCGCGCAGGTCGCCGACATCGTGGTCGGTGAGATCAAAGCCGCGCTGTTCGGGCTGGCGGCCGGGATCGTAGCCGCCTATCGGGGGCTCAACCCGGCACCGGGTCCCAAGGGCGTGGGTGATGCGGTCAACCAGAGCGTGGTGATCTCGTTCGTGCTGGTGTTCCTGATCAACCTGGTGGTCACCACGATCTATCTGCAGGTCGTTCCGTCGAAGGGCGGGTGAGACGGTGCACTCGGCGTCCGGTAATTCGGCGTGACCGGCAGATCACGACCACCCTCTTATCCATTGTGGAGAGTCGAGCGCGGGGCGAATATCAACCGTTAGCTGTAGACCACACCTAGTCCCTCAGGCAACACCAGCCCCCCGCGCTCCACATTCAGCTCAAAATGCCCGCAGAAAAGTGTGAAAATCAGGCCTTGTCATCGACGGTGTGGGGCGTAGTCTAGGAACGGTCTACGTCACTAGGCGCAGGCGTTTGGGGGCGGAGCGTGAAAATGGTCCCGGGTATCTCACCGTCGAGTGGTAATGGCGAGTACCTCGTAATCCTCAATCGGGAATCGGCACCCGAGACGCTGGCGGCACTGAGCGCCCAGTTCCGGGTTACCCAAGTGGTATCTCCTCGCGTTGTCATTGTATCGACCGGTCCTGGAGAACACCCACCGCCGGCGTCATTACCAGGGGTGCTCGCCGCCACTAACGGTGAGCTGAACCCCATGGTCGCCGCGACACTCGATGAGACTGAGATGCTCTTCGCCGCAGCGTGGGCGAGCCGGGTGACCGGACCGCCCAAACAGCGCAAAGGCGAGGGCCTCTCCTGGGACAGCCCTGGTTTTCTCCCGCCCGACCCCCCGGCCGGTCGGTCCTGAAACGGCTGGCCACACCTATTTGAGGAGAGGTCATGGCGGGTGACATCGGTGTCATCGAGCAGGCCATTGTTCAAGGACAGAATTCTCCCGACGATGTCGGCGGACGTGCGGCGGCCGCGGTCGCCGCTGCGAGCGGTGGGGTGACCCACCAGTACGGCCCACGAGTCTTGATCGCCGCTGTCCTTCCCGAGGCGGCCGAGCAGATTCAGCGTGACGTGCCGCATGCGGCGGTGAGTGGCGATGCTGCTGCCCTGTCCGGCGATGTCGCCGGAGGCCTCGACCCGGTCGGCGCACTGGGGCTGGCTGCCTTCGCCCTGCGCCAGTCAGGTGAATACGCCCAGGCCAAGGCGCAGCGACCGCTGGCCGGGCATGCCTGGGACTCGGGTGCGGCGATGGCTCCGGACTACTTCGCCACCGAGGACGAGGCGGCCGCACTCGATGTCGGTGCGGGAGCGCCGACGAGTGCCCGCCTCACCGGGAAGGTCGCTGTCGGCGTGATCATCGTCGAGGGCCCCAACGACGACCTCAAATTCAGCCAAGCGGAACGGACCAAGGTCGTGGCCGAGGTCCAGAACGGCCTTGGCTGGCTGGGCAGTCAGAGTTCGCCGGCCGGCATCTCGTGGGTCTACGACATCCGCATCGTGAGCGTGAGCGCTCAGCCCAATTCCAACGACACCACGTTCGAGCAGAAGGAGGCCCGCTTCCGTGACCCGGCGCTGGCCGCTCTCGGCTTCGGTCCCGGCCTGGCTGGCGCCCAGGCCTATATCGAGAAGCTGCGATCGTCACTCGGGACGGACTGGGCCTATTGTGCCTTCTTCACCAAGTACCCGGTCGGTTGGTTCGCCTACGCGTCGATCGGCGGCCCCAGGCTCGTCATGGATTACAACAACGACGGCTGGGGACCCGACAACATCGACCGGGTCTTCGCCCACGAGTCCGGCCACATCTTCGGCTGCCCCGACGAGTACAAGGCCAGCAACTGTAACTGCACGGACAAGTTCGGGTTCTTCCAGGTCGCCAACACCAACTGCGAGACCTGTGCGCCGGGTGGTGGTGTTCCCTGCCTGATGAAGGCCAACACCTGGGAGATGTGCCCCTACACGCCGTACCACCTCGGGTTCCCCCAGGGTCAGCGGTACTCGGGCGTGTTCACGGCCAGCTCCGGAAACTACGGCCTCTGGGTGAACGCCGACTGGAACAACTTCGTCACCAAATGGCAGGAATGGAGCGGCCAGGGCTTGCGGCTCGCCGACCTCGAAATCGGCAAACCTGGCGGCCAGATTCGCTACTCCGGCGTGTTCAACCAGGGCACCGGGGGCTACGGGCTGTGGGCACTCGCCGACTGGAACAGTTTCGTGGCGAAGTGGCAGGAATGGAGCGGCCAAGGGCTTCGGCTCGCCGACTTGGAGATCACCGACGTCGGTGGTGAGTTACGGTACTCCGGCGTGTTCAACCAGGGCACCGGCGGCTACGGCCTCTGGGCGAATGCCGACTGGAACAACTTCATCGCCAAGTGGCAGGAGTGGAGCAACCAGGGGCTGCGGCTCGTCGACTTCACGATCACACCGATCAACGGCCAGAACCGGTTCTCCGGCGTGTTCGTCCAGGGCGCGGGTGGTCACGGACTGTGGGCCAACGCCGACTGGGACAGTTTCATCGCCAAGTGGCAGGAGTGGAGCAACCAGGGCCTCCGGCTGATCGACCTGGAGATCAGCGGGAGTGGTGCGGCGACCCGGTACTCGGGCGTGTTCCGGCAGGGCACGGGTGGGCACGCGCTCTGGGTCAACGTCGACTGGGCGAGCTTCCGCACGAAGTGGCAGGAATGGAGCGGCCAGGGTCTACGGCTCGTCGACTTCGACGTCACCCTCACCGGCATCGAGGCCGCGACCAGCCCCACGGCAGGCGCCCCGCTGGCGGCGGGGGCGGCCTACGGCATCGACGTGGGCCTGCCCGTGCCCAGAGTCGACAGCCAGACCGAGGCGGCCAGCCCGGCCGGCTTCGGCGCGCTGCACCTGGCTGGTGTGTCGAGTGGCAGCGGCACCGAGGACAGCGGGGCCGGTGTCGGCATGCTGCTGACCGCCGGCGCGACCGAGGACGCTCCGGAAGGTGTGGGCGCCATCTCGGTCGAGGCAGGGGGGTCACTGGCCGCCGGTCAGGGCCTGCGTTCGCTCGTCGAGGCGGCGGCCCAGGCCGACACCGAGAGCAGTGCCGGCTACGGCATGCTTGTCGGCGCCGGCGCCGATCAGGCCATCTCCCACGACGGTGGCGGCTCGGGCTACGGCGGCCGGTCCTCCTGACCCGCTGAGTTCGTTGAAGCCCCGGGCCCGGCGGTCCGGGCCTTCAACGCGCGCGGTTCCGAGTTGAATTTCCCCGCCTCCGACCACCCTGTGTCCAACCACCCTGTGTCCGACCACGCGGGGTCCGACCACGCAGGGACCGACCACGCAGGGTCCGACGACACTGTCTCAACAACTCGGTCGACGAGTGCTCGTTAGCCGGTTGGGCCCGATGCGGGATTCGGCGTCCGGGAGGAACCGGGAGTGGACACGGAGATCGAGGTGCAGGTCGTGCCGGCGAAGGGCGGGTGCCCGTGAACGGCGCCCGGGTACGCCGAGCCTTGGCGGTGCCGGTGCAGAAGCTGGACGACTTCGGCGACCAGCTCTCGCTCTACGGCCGGGCGATCGGGTGGATCCCGCGGGCGCTTCACCGCTACC
>DASXOV010000176.1:0-33847 GCA_036494005.1 Pseudonocardiaceae bacterium
GAGTGGCCCGGCCAGGCGTTCCGCGTCGCCCACCACCACGCCGGTGAAACGGCTGGGGGCGAAGAACTCGGCGGCGGCTTCGGCGACCTGATCGGTGGTGACCGCCTGCAGGCGTGCGGGGTGGGCGCGCAGCCAGTCGAGGTCCAGGCCCAGGGCGGCCAGCGTGTTCAGGTGACCGGCCAGGCCCGACTGCGACGACATCGCGATGGTGAGCGCACCGATCGCGTACTGCCGGGCGTTGTCCACCTCGGCCTCGTCGGGCGCCACCACGGCGATCCGGCCCAGCTCGTAGCGCGTCTCCAGCAGGGCGGCCGCGGTGACGTCGCTCGCCGTGTCGGCCTCGGCGAGCAACGTGGCGTCGTTCACGGTGAACTCCAGGCCGGAGTGCGCGCTGTAGGTGTAGCCCTTGTCCTCCCGGATGTTCTCCACCCAGCGGGAGGAGAAGTAGCCACCGAAGATCAGGTTCGCCAGCTGCAAGGCCGGGTACCTCGGGTCGGTGCGGGCCACCGCCCGAGCGGACAGCCTCAGCTGGGATTGGACCGCACCCTGCCGATCCACCAGCTGCAGGTCGGCGCCGGTCACCTCGGGCAGCGGGGCCAGCCCGGTGGCGGACCGCTCGGACCGCCAGCCTGCCAGCGCCGAAGCCACCGCCCGCACGGCATGCTCCGGTGACAGGTCACCGACCAGCACCAGTACCGCACCGTGAGGGACCACCGAGCGGCCGTGCAGGGCACGCACCGCGGCGGGCCCCACGGCGGCCACGTCGTCGGCCTGCGGCAGTTCCCGGGTGATCGGGTGATCGCCGTAGCGGCGCCGTTGCAACGCCTCTCGGGCGATCGTCCGAGGCTGGGACCGGCTCATCGCGATCCGCTCCACCAGGCGGGCGCGCTCCTTGCCCACCTCGGCGGACGTGTACGACGCGGAGGTGAGCGCGTCGCCGAGCACGTCCAGCAACACGTCCAGGCCGGTGGCCAGCCCGGATCCCGAGATCGACAGGTACTCCGGGTCGACGACGGTGGACAGATCACCACCCGCCGTGGCCAGCGCGGTGTCGATCTCGAACCGGTCCCGGCGCGGCGTACCCGACAGCAGCGTGGCGGCGAGGACCTCACCGCGAGCGGCGTGCGCCCGGTGGGTGCCACCGAAAGGAATCCTCAGCCGCAGCTCGACCATCGGCACCGCGGCCCGGCGCACGGCTATCACGCGCAGGCCGCTGTCCAGCACGGCGTCTACGGCAGGCGGCGCCTCAAGGGTGCGCTGCGGCCCCAGCGAGGGCAACTCGCGCGGCCCGGCCGCGCTCTGCCCGATCTCCTCGGCGCTGCGATGCAGCATCACGCCTCCTGTCCTGCGGCCACCGGTACGGCGGCATCCCGTTTCTCCAGTGCAGCGGCGCTCGCGGGTTCGACGATCAGCACCGCACGGGAGTCCGGACGCAGCTCGGCGGCCGCGCCTGCGACCAGCTCCGCGTCCACCTTGGCCGCCATCGCGGGCAGCTCGGCGACCAGCTCGGCACGCCCGTGCAGCAACTCGAAGGCACCGATCGCCAACGTCCGGGTCCGCAGCCGGTCGTGCTCGCGGTACAGCGTGGCGACCCACCGAGCGGTGACCCGGGCCAGCTCATCGGGTTCCGGGCCCTGCGTGGCCAGCCGGGCGATCTCCTCGTCGGTGGCCGCCAGCACCCGCTGCGTGTCCACGCTGGACGGATGGGTCGCGGTGATCGTGAAGGTGTCCGGGTCACGGGCGTCCAGCGGGGCGAACAGGCCGCACCCCGCGCTCACGTCGGTGACCAGTTCGTCGTTGTGCACCAGGCGCTGCTCCAGGCGAGAGGAGTCACCGTCGGAGAGCACCGCGGCCAGCAACTCGTGCGCGAGATAGCGCTGCAGGTCGGTGGCCGGGTCGGGCAGCCGGTACCCGATGCCCAGCGCGGGCAGCGGCGCCAGCGGATCGGGCTGGCAATGCCTGCGTTCGGACTCCGGCGGTGGCTCGGCGAAGGACGGCCGGACCGGAACCGGGCGGAACGGCACATCACCGAAGTGGCGGTGCACCAGGTCGAGGGTGGCCGCCACGTCGAAGTCCCCGGCCACGGTGAGCACCGCGTTGCCCGGCGCGTAATAGGCGTCGAAGAACGCCGCACAGTCCTCGACCGTGGCCGCCTCGAGCTCGGTGAAGTCGCCGTACCCGTTGTGCGCGTTGGGGAAGGTGTCGTACAGCACCGGCGGCAGCGTGATCCACGGGAACCCGCCGTAGGGTCGGTTCAGCACGTTGAGCCGGATCTCCTCCTTGACCACGTCCACCTGGTTGCGCAGGTTCTCCACGGTGATCCGCGGCGCCCGCATCCGGTCGGCCTCGAGGAACAGTGCACGCTCCAGCGCCGCGGCGGGCAGTACCTCGTAGTAGTTCGTGTAGTCGGGGTGCGTGGAACCGTTGAACGTCCCGCCCGAGGACTGCACGAAACGGAAGTGCGCGAGCTTCTCCAGGCTCTCGCTGCCCTGGAACATCAGATGCTCGAAGAGGTGCGCGAACCCGGTGCGGCCCTCCGGTTCGGACCGGAAGCCGACGTCGTAGTTGACCGCCACCGCGACGACGGGCGCGCAGCGGTCCGGCGCGAGCACCACCCGCAGTCCGTTGGGCAGAGTCTCGCGGTGCAGCTCGAGGTTCAGCGAGCGGATACGGGCCATGACCCATACCCTACGGCCAGGTCAGCGCCTGCCGTGCCGGGAACGCCGTCTCGGCACGGCAACGGGACCGGGTGGCGAAACCCGGCCGTGGTGCAGCCGCCAGGCCAGTACCGCACCGGCGATCCCGGCACTGCCCGCCAGGACGGCGGCCAGGCGCTGCCCGGTGGCCGCCGTGGCCGGAACCCCGGTTCCCGCGAGGCGCACCACCACGTCGCCGCCCGGGAGCGGATCAGGTACCTCGACGGTCAGCACCTCGCCCGGGCGGTTGCCGCACCCGTCCAGCCGGGCCACCGTGGTGCGGCCGTCGTTCTGATCGAGGCGCACCACGTCCCTGGCGTCGGGCGGGCCGCACTGCGCCTGCTGCAGTACCGTGCCCTGGGCGATACGGAAGTTCTCGTCGCCCGCATTCGGCCAGAGCAGCCAGCCGATCAGCGCCAGCACCCCGGCGACAGCGAGCACCACCACCCCCACCAGGACCATGTCGGTGCGCGCCACCGCGAAATCGTGACAGACCAGACGCGCGATTGTGAGCGCAGATGTGAGCTATCGCTCGGCACCCGGCAGGCCCGGCGCCTCATCGGTGCCCCGGTAACGGCCGGTCCATGGGCCGCTCA
This sequence comes from Pseudonocardiaceae bacterium, assembly GCA_036494005.1. GTDB lineage: Bacteria > Actinomycetota > Actinomycetes > Mycobacteriales > Pseudonocardiaceae. The sequence continues at coordinate 3,293 of DASXOV010000176.1, forward strand.
CCAGCCATCCCCCGGCCAATCCACCCGCCAGCACTCCGGTCAGCAGTCCGCAGAGTGCCGCGAGCCAGCGCACCCGGCGGTGGGGGGTTCTCGGTGTCGGGGTTCTCGGTGCCGGCGGGGGGCGTGTCACCTGGTCCTGTGTCACCTGGTCCTGTGTCACCTGGTCCTGTTTCATCTGGGCCTCCGGGGTCGTTCAGGGGCCGCGCTCCCCGATGAACACCTCCGGCCCTGCTGGTTGCAGTCTCCCGCCCGCACCGCGGCGCCGAGCGGAGCAGCGGCCCGCCTCAGCAGATCTTCAGCTGCGGCGGGGCAGGATGTGCGCGTGACGCAGGCGAGAGTCCTGGTGGTCGAAGACGCCGAGGCGATCAGGGTGGCGGTGGAGACCGGGTTGCGCACGGCCGGGTTCGTGGTCTGCGGCCGCAGCGACGGTAACGAGCTGGAGCACGTGCTGCACAGCTTTCGCCCCGATCTGGTGGTGCTCGACGTGATGCTGCCCGGACGGGATGGGTTCGCGCTGCTCACGGTGGTGCGCAGGCAGGGCGATGCCGGAGTGCTGATGCTCACCGCACGGGACGCGGTGGACGACCGGCTGCGCGGTCTGCACGGAGGCGCCGACGACTACCTGGTCAAACCGTTCGTGCTGGCCGAGCTGGTGGCCAGGGTGTCGGCCGTGCTGCGCCGCAGGGGCCGGGTTCCGTCCACCGTGGAGGTCGATGATCTGCTGCTGGACATCTCGTCCGGGGTGGTGATGCGGGCCGGGCGGCAGCTGGAGTTGACCGCTACCGAATGGCGCTTGCTGGACTATCTGGCCGCTCAGCGCGGCCGGGTGGTGAGCAAGGAACAGATCCTCGTGGCGGTGTGGGGCTACGAGGACTACGACCCGAACCTGGTGGAGGTGCACGTCTCCGCCCTGCGCCGCAAGCTCGGCACGCCTCGGCTGCTGCACACCGTCCGTGGGCTGGGCTACGTGCTGCGGCCGGAGACGCCGTGAGCGGGTCACCCCGGACCGGGTCACGTCAGCCAGGATCACTGCGGACCGGGTCACTGCGTCGCCGGGTGACCTGGAGCAGCCTCGGTGTACTGGTGGTGGTGCTGCTGATGATGCTGGTGGCCGCCGATGTGGCGTTCACGAGCCAGTCTCGGCGGGATCTGAACGCCCGGGTGGTCGGGAAGGCCGTGCTGGCCGCCCAACTCGCCCGGGCCGGGGTGGCGCCCGCGGAGCTGGTGCGCCGGATCCAGGAACCGGACGTGGCGGTCCGGCTGGTGACCGCGAGCGGCGAGGTCCTCGGCAGGGCACCGGACGTGGCGCCCCGTCGGGGTGGGGGTGCGCCGGTGTTCCGTCGCTCGCTGCCCGGTGGGTCACAGATCACGCTGGTCGGCGACGTCAGCGGGATCAGCGCCGCGCAACAGCGGCTGCGGCGGGTGCTGCTGCTGGTGGGCGTCCTGGCGGCCGCGGTGGCCACCACGGTGCTGCTGGCCAGCACCCGGCTGGCACTGGCCCCGCTGGATGCGATGACCGCGCTGGCCCGTTCGATCGCAGGCGGGAACCGGGGACGGCGGCTGTCCCCCACCCGCACCGACACCGAACTCGGCCGGACGGCGTCCGCGTTCGACGACATGCTCGACGCACTGGAGGGCACCGAGCGGCAGGCCAAGGCGTCCGAGGCCAGGGCACTGGCCTCCGAATCGCGGGCGCTGGCCTCCGAGGCGCGGATCCGGCAGTTCGTCGCGGACGCCGCCCACGAGTTGCGCACCCCGCTGGCCGGGGTGCAGGCCGCGGCGCAGGCCAGTGTGTCCCCCGACCTGGCGGAACCGGAGCGACAGCGCCTGCATGTGCTGCTGGTGCGGGAGGCGCACCGGGCCGGGCAGCTGGTCGAGGACCTGCTGGCGCTGGCCCGGCTCGACGCCGGGCAGCAACCCCGCCGCGAGCCCGTCGCCCTGGTGGACCTGGCCCGTGCCGAAACCGAGCGGGTGCGGCTGCTCTCCCCCGCGCTGCAGATCGTGGTCGGCGGGGTGGCGGTCACCGTTGCCGCCGATGCCCAGCAGGTGTCGCAGGTACTGGCCAACCTGCTGGACAACGCCCGGCGCCACGCCGCGGCGCGGATCGACGTGCAGGTCACTCGCGAAGCAGGCACCGCTGTGGTCACCGTGGCCGACGACGGGCCCGGCATCGCCGAAGCGGATCGGGAACGCGTCTTCGACCGGCTGGTGCGCCTCGACGCGGCCCGCACCCAGCCAGACGGGGTCGGCACCGCACAGGGCGCCTCCGGGGCCGGTCTCGGTCTCGCGATCGCGCGGGGTATCGCCCGGGCGCACGGCGGTGACCTGCGCTGCGTGCCCCCCGCATCCGGCGCGATCGGTGCCGTGTTCCGTCTCGAACTCCCCGGATGAGGCGCTCGTCAGCCTGCGGCGGGCCGCTTGGCCTTCGGTAACCGGGCCACGACGTCGTCGTAGGACGCGTCGACCAGTTCGATGACCTCGTCGTCGGGCACGGTCCCGTCGAGCGCCACGGTGTTCCAGCCGTAGCGACCGATGTAGGGCATGACGGAGACGGCGTCCGGGTAGCGCTGGCGCCACTCCGCGGCGGCCTCGGCTGTCGGTCCGCACTTGACGCCGAGCCGGCCGCCACCGAGGAAGGCGAAGATCTTGCCGCCGACCTTGGCCACCGGATCGCCCGCCCAGGGCTGATCCGGGACCGCACCCGGTTTCGCGTAGCAGTAGCCGGCCACCTCGTCTGGGTTCACACCGACCAACCCTAAGACCAATCCTGAACCGGCCCGGGTGCGACTGCCCGGCACCTCGGCGCTGAGTCACAGAATGCGCGCCGGAGTGGTGAAGTCACTTACCCGATATGGGTACTATCAGCACTGATCGCGTCGATTCAGTGACACGGGGTCAGAATACAGACGACTGTTGGGTGGCCGTCGAGGAGGCACATATGCCGGGGCAAGCGTGGGCAGTGCTGGCCGACACCGGGAGCACCACACTGGTCGGGGCGATGGCCACCGACACATGGCAGACCATTCGATCCGGGATGGGTCGGTTGTTCGGCCACGGCAGGCCGGGGCGGCAGGCCCGGTTCGAAGCCCGGCTCGACGGCAACGCCACCCTGGTGGCGCAGGCCCAGGACCCGGACGCGGTCCGGCGGAGTCTGGTTCCGGTGTGGCGAACGGAGCTGGAGGCCCTGCTGCGCAGGCACCCGGACGCCGAGCAGGAGCTGAGGACACTGCTGGCACAGCTGGACCGGACGCCGCCGCATGCACAGCACAGCTGGACGCCACCAGGGACCGAACCCGGGACCGCGGGGGGTACCGCCCGGTAGCGGCTCGCCCAACCTCAGCGCCGCCGAATTCCTGCTGGATCGGTCCCGCTGCGGGTCTTCGGACCTGTCCGGGTGCGACATCCTGCCCTTCCGGACCAGGGATGCTCCGGGCCAGTGTGTGCGGCATCCGACGGCCGGGAGGTACAGGCGGCCGGGGAGGTGGAACGACGGTGTTCCTCGACCGAATCGACGCCGGGCAGCGGCTCGGCCGGCGATTACAGCACCTCCGAGGTGCGGACGTGGTGGTCCTCGGGTTGCCCCGCGGCGGTGTCCCGGTGGCGAAGGAGATCGCCGACACGCTGGACGCGCCAGTGGATGTGATCATGGTGCGCAAGCTGGGGGTACCCGCTCAGCCCGAGCTGGCCATGGGCGCGATCGGCGAGGGTGGGGTCCGCGTCCTGGCTCAGCGGACGATTCGCCGCACCAGGGTCACCGAGCAGGACGTGGCGGCCGTCGAGCGCAGGGAGCGGGCCGAACTCGATCGCCGGACCCGGCGGTTCCGTGGCGGCCGAGCCCATGTCCCGCTCGCCGGGCGGACCGCCATCGTCGTCGACGACGGCATCGCGACCGGGGCCACGGCACAGGCCGCCTGCCAGGTGGCCCGGGCCCTGGGTGCGGCCCGCGTGGTGCTGGCCGTTCCGGTGGCACCGCGCGGCTGGACCCGCCGTTTCGACGGAATCGCCGACGAGCTGGTCTGCCTGGAGACACCACAGCCGTTCGTCGCGATCGGCCGGTGGTACCGGGACTTCTCCCAGACCACCGACCAGCAGGTCGTCGCCTGCCTGCACGGCAGGCCGGAGGAACACACCGCAGCAGGTCAACCACCGTAGGGGCCGCCCGCCCGTAGGCCAGATGGAAGCTGACCGTCTCCGGGACGGTGACCGCGTGCAGTCCGGCGAAGACCAGACGAAGCCGCTCCACGGCTCGCAGCCCGGCATCCGGCAAGAGGAAGGCTAAAACCTGAAGCATAGTTAATGTCAAATCGGCGCGGCGCCTGCTCAGCGAGCCGAATCGGGCGACGGCGCACGCAATCCGAGCGCAATCCGAGCCGGATGTCCGGACCCGAAGGGTCCCTCGGGCCCTGTCGGAGCGGAGCGGCGGCGCCCACGATCGGTGGGGATGGCGTGAGTGGGGGCACACGATGGCCACGCGGGTCGGTATCAACGGGTTCGGACGGGTGGGCCGCGACTTCCTGCGCCGCGCCCTGGCCCAGGACCTCGACGTGGTGGCGATCAACGACCTCACCGATACCGCCACCCTCGCCCACCTGCTGCGGTACGACTCCGTCCACGGCCCGCTCCCGCAGCCGATCGAACACGACGCGGACACCCTCCTCCTGGGTGGTCACGAGATCGCGGTCACCGCCCGCCGCGATCCGGCCACGCTGGACTGGCGGACGCCCGGGGTACACATCGTCCTCGAGTCCACCGGCCAGGTCCGGGACCGCGATGACGCGCGGCTGCACCTGCAGGCAGGAGCCCGCAAGGTGCTGCTGTCCGCACCCGGCACGGGGGCCGACCTCACCGTCGTGATGGGCGTCAGCCACTTCGGCTACGACCCGCACCGCCACGACGTCCTCTCCGCGGCGTCGTGCACCACGCACTGCGTGCTGCCCATGGTCTCGGTGCTGCACGAACAGTTCGGCGTGCGCAGCGGCTTCCTGACCACCGTGCACGCCTACACCCACGCCCAGCCCCTGCTCGACTCCCCGCACCCGGACCTGCGCCGGGCGCGGGCCGCCGCGACGAGCATCATCCCCACCTCGGCCGGGACCGCACGGGCCGCCAGCCAGGTGATCGACGAGCTGGCCCGGAGGCTGGACCGCCTCGCGCCACGGGTGCCGGTCGAGAACGCGTCCCTGACCGATCTCACCGCGGTGCTCGACCGCGACACCACGGTCGAGGAGGTCAACACCGCCTTCCACCGGGCCGCGCGGCAACAGCTGACCGGCATCCTGCGCTGCGAGAACGATCCCGTCGTCTCCCGCGACATCCTCGGTGACCCGTCCTCGTGCGTCTTCGACGTGGGCCTGACCCAGGCCGACGGAAACGTCGTGAAAACGTTCGGCTGGTACGACAACCAATACGGCTACTCCTGCCGCCTGGTCGACCTCTGCCGCTACGTCGCCGACCGCCTGTAGGGCTGTGCTGAACACCCCGTGTCCTTCGGGCGCCGGGACTGCCCCTTCCTCATCGTCTGCACCACAGGAAGAATCCTGACGGTGAATTCGGGCAGGTACGGCGTCGACAGCCCGGACGAACGCGACCGGATGGCAGAGTCCTTGGACGACGCCGCGGAATCGCGCGATCTGTCCGCCGGTGACCGCGACGAGGCGGCCGGTGAGCGAGACGACCGGGCGCAGCTGCGCGACGTGGCGTCCCGGATCAGTGGGCAGGCCGAGATGGACCGGCTGCGGGGGCACGGAACCGCCGATCACACAGCGAGCCAGGAGTATCTCGCCCAGGTCCGCAACGACCGGCGAGCCGCCGCAGCGGACCGGCAGGCGGCGGCGGACGATCGGCAGGCCGCCGCGGACGATCGGCGAGCCGCCGCAGCGGACCGGCGGGTGACATCCGCGGCGCGCGAGCAGGCCGCGGTGGAGCGGGCCGAGCAGGAACGGACGCCGACCGGACAACGCGACCGTGCTCCCGGCCCGGCGTGGCCCACGGTGGGCGATCAACCGCAGGGTTCGCTCGACACTGATTCGCTCGACACTGATTCGCTCGACGCTGCCACCCACGCCGAGACCCCGGTGCAACGACATGGTCTGGGCCTCGTCCAGCGCGGCATCGAACTGGCCGCGGCGGTGGTCCGTACCGAGGAAAGCATCGCCGAGACGCTGCAGAAACTGGCCCGTGGGCACACCGACGACGTTGGCAGGCGCAGGGCGGACCTGGCCCAGGAGGCCATCGCGGGGGCGCAGATGGCCGCCGAGCACGGCGAGAGACTCCAGCGCATGGCCGACCAGTTGCTCGAACACGCCCAGATCTCCGCGTTGCGCAGGCTGCTGTACCACGCGGGCACCGCCTTGGTGGACCTGGCCCGAACCGAGCACGCCATCGCAGGCGCGTTCGCCGACCTCGCCCGTCGCACGGACTCGGCGGCCGCCGCCGAGCGACTTCGTCTTTCCAGGGAGGTGGCGGCGGCGGTGGAGATGGCCCTGCAGCGCGTTGCCGACCTGCACCGGCTGGCCGAGGACGCAACGACTGCTCCGCCACCGCCGTCCGACTGATCTGCGAGCCGGCTCGGATCGGTCCAGCCGCCGGGATCAGGCCAGCGGCAGCAGGACGCGGAAGGTGGTGCCGCTATCGGGAGTGGTGTGCAATTCGATACGGCCGTTGTGGGCCTCGAGAATAGCGGCGGTGATCGCCAGCCCGAGGCCCGAACCATGTCGGCCCGCCCGGTTGCGATCACCGCAGTGGAACCGGTCGAACACCCGGGGGGCGTGATCAGCCGGTATGCCGGGGCCGTCGTCGTGCACCTCCAGAACCCCCACCGCTGCGCCCAGCCGGTTGCGCATCCCCGCCACAGCCACCGGGCCCGGCGACAGGGAGGGCGCGGACTGGCCGACCGAGAGCCGTACCGGGGTGCCCGGCGGGGTATGGATGAGCGCATTGGTGACCAGGTTCGTCACGACCTGCCGGAGCCGTCCCTCATCTCCCAGTACGTGCACCGCGCCGTTCGGCTGGGCCAGGGTCACCGGGCGGTCCGGGTCCCGGGCTTTCGCGTCGTGCACCGCGTCACCGGCCAGCACGAGCAGGTCGACGTCGGTGATGTCCAGCTCCCGCTCCTGGTCCAGCCGGGCCAGCAGCAGCAGATCCTCCACGAGACGGCCCATCCGGGTCGCTTCGGCCTCGATCCGGCCGGTGAGCAGATCGACATCGGCGGGCGTGGTCGCCCCGCCGCGGCGATACAGCTCGGCGAACCCGCGGATCGAGGTCAGCGGGGTGCGCAACTCGTGTGACGCGTCCGCGATGAACTGACGCAACCGGTGCTCGGAACGCTCGCGTTCGTGCAGTGCATCGGCAAGACGGCCCAGCATGACGTTGAGCGCGAACCCCAACCGGCCGGTCTCGGTGCGCAGGTCGGTATCGGTCACCCGGCGATCCAGCTCGCCACCCGCGATCGCCTCGGCGGTGTGCTCGATCCTGGTCAGCGGCCGCAGCCCGAGCCGGACCACCACCGTCGCGACGACGCCGACCAGAACGAGCACAGCGCTGCCCACCGTGGCTTCGGCGACCAGTAGCTGACCCAGCGTGCCGTCCAGCTGGGCCAGGGACAATGCCACGGCCGCGATGCGATGGTCGGGCAGCTCGACCACATCGACCAGCCACGAGCTGCCGCCCGCCTGGTCTGGCACGGGGAACGGCTTCCCGGACAGCCGCCGCATCGCCGCGGTGTCCAGGGCGGGCAGCTGCGGGGTGTTCACCTGGCTCGGCGGGTGGCCCACCTGATGTTCCAGGATGCCGTCGGGCCAGAAGAAGGTGATCTGGAACTCGCTGGGCAGTTGCTGCGGGTTCGGCTCCGCCGGCGACCCGGGCGGCGGCAGCGGGGGTTTCTGGAACCGGTGGGCGAAGTGCTGCAGCCGATCGGCCTCGTTGTGCATCAGGTAGTACCGCAGCAGCACCACGCTCGCCCCCGCGAACAGCGCCAGGCCGACCGCGGAGAACACCAGAAGCGCGGTGATCAACCTGCCCCGCAGGCTGAGCGGCCTGCGCACCAGCCGCGCCATCCTCACTCGGCGCCTGCGCCCAGCACTTCGCGGGGTAGGCGCAGGGTATAGCCGACACCACGGATCGTGTGGATCAGCGGCAACCGGCGGGTGTCGATCTTGCGGCGCAGGTAGCTGATGTAGGACTCGACGATCCGGCTGTCCCCGCCGAAGTCGTAGTTCCACACCCGGTCCAGGATCTGCGCCTTGCTCACCACTTTCTCCGCATTGGCCATCAGATAGCGAAGCAGGTTGAACTCGGTGGGCGAGAGTTGCACGAGCTCACCGGCCCTGCGGACCTCGTGCGCGTCATCGTCGAGCTCCAGGTCGGCGTAGCTCAGCCGGTCACCGGCGTCCGGTCCCCTGGCCGCCTGGGTGCGCCGCAGGATCGCGCGCAGTCGCAGCACGACCTCCTCCAGGCTGAAGGGTTTGGTGACGTAGTCATCGCCTCCCGCGGTCAGTCCGGCGATCCGATCCTCGATGCCGTCGCGGGCGGTCAGGAACAGCACGGGCACCTGGTCGTGTACCGCGTGCAGCCGACCGGCGAGGGTGAAGCCGTCGCAGTCCGGCAGCATCACGTCCAGCACCACGATGTCCGGCTGGACCCGCTGAATGCTGGTCAGGGCACGGGCACCGGTGTCGACGGCGGTCACGTCGAAACCGCTCAGCCGCAGCGCGGCGGACAGCAGCGCCAGGATGTTCGGCTCGTCGTCCACCACGAGCACGGTGGCCCGGTTGTCTGGGCGTGAATCGTGCACGCGTCCAGCATCCTCCAGCCGCCTAAGAGCAACGTAGGACGGGGCTGAGACCTGGTGGCTGAGACCGAGCTCACTGTCCTCACCGGGCCCGGCAGTCGTAGAGCACCTGGGCGCCCCCGAACGGGCCGGGTAGCTCCGTGCCGGGCTGGTCCGCCGAGCCGCCGTAGGCGCCGGCGTCGACGGCGGTGCAGTGCTGGTGCACCCATTGGGTGCGCAGGCTCGACACTCCGCCTCGGCTCCCGGCCCGGGCGGCGGTGCCCGTGGTGCTGCCAGGACGGCCCGCGCCGGGCCCGTCACGGTTACTTTCCAGGACGTATCGGAGCCGGCCCTGCTGGACCCACTGGGCGAGAGTCGCCACGGTGGGGGCCGGGTCCTGCCCGCTGAATCCGCCCATGCCGATGACCTTCGCGGCGCTGTTGATCAGGTAGGTCTCGGCCGCCATCGCACCGCCCTCCACGGCCAGGGTGATCCGGGCGCCACCAGAATGGGCCTGGGCGTAGTCCAGGATCCGGCGCTGTGTGGAGCTCAGGTCGCCGCGCATGGAGCCCCGCAACCGGGTGGCCAGCTCATCGGCCCCGCCTGGCCCGCCGAACCCCGCGAAACCACCGAAACCGCCCGGCCCGCCCCGTCCACCCGGTCCACCCGGCCTCCCGAATCCGCCGTGGCCGAAGGCGGCTCCGGGCGGGCCCGCCTGGGCCATCGCGCCTGCGCCGGATCCGGCGGCGAACGCGGTGGCCCCCGACCATACGGCGGGCGCCAGCAGCAGGGCCACCACTCCCGACACGCCGGCCACCCGCATCAATCCGGAGCCGGCACCCCGTGCGGAGAACCGGGCCGCCAGCAGCAGCAGCAGCACGGCCAGCCCCCCGGCGGCGGCGACGGCGTCGCGCAACCAGCCGTTCCACGACAGATCCCTGGAGATGAGTACCCATGCCCAGACGGCGGTGAGCGTCACCGCGATGGGGAGCAACAACCAGCGGTACCCACTCGGATTGCGGTAGAGCCGCCACAGGATGGCCAGCCCGGCGGCGACCACCGCGGCCAGCGCCGGGGCCAGCTCGGTGGTGTAGTACGCGTGGAAGGTGCCCTGCGCAAAGCTCAGTACCAGGCCGCCCAGCAGCAGCCAGCCGCCCCAGAGGAACCAACCGGCCCGCCGCGCCGAGTCCCCGGACGACCGGCTTCGCATCCGCAACAGACCCGCGACGGCGACTCCGGCCAACACCAGCAGGCCCAACGGCAGCAGCCAGCTGATCTGGCCGCCCATCTGCTCGCCGAACATGCGGGTGATCCCGACGCTGCCACCGAACCCCTGGCCACTACCGCCACCACGCCCCGGCCCACTGCCGAAGCCACCGAACCCGCCACCGGCTGCGGGGCCGCCCACCAACTCCTGGCCGAATGCCCGGCCGAAGATCCGGCCCAACCCGTTGTACCCGATCACCAGGTTGAGCACCGTTCCGTCGGTGCTGCCCCCGATGTAGGGCGTGGGCCCGGGCCACAGGCCCACCAGGGCGACCCACCACATCGAACTGGCCAGCAACACAACCCCGGCGCCGAGCAGATCGAGCACCCGGCGACGCAGCGGCGCGGCCGCGCCTACCAGATAGGCCAGCGCGAACACCGGGACCACGATCCAGGCCTGCAGCATCTTCGTGATGAAACCGAAGCCGAGGAAGACCGCCGCGAGCATCAGCCACCGGGTGGAACCGCCGCGGGTACCGCCTGGTTGCACGGATCTGGTGAACGCGTACGCGGCGGCCACCAGCAGCAGGACCATCAGGGTGTCGGGGTTGGTGTCCCGGTTGATCGCCACAGTGACCGGGGTCAGCGCGAGCACCAGTGCGGCGAGCAGCGCGGTGTTCTCCCCGGCCCACCGCCGCACCGTCGCATAGAGCAGGAACACCGTGGCCACGCCCTCAACGACCTGCGGCAGCAGGAGCGACCAGCCGTGATAGCCGAACACGGCGGCCGAGAGCACCATCGGCCAGAAGGCCATCGGGGGCTTGTCCACGGTGACGACGCCGAGCGGGTCGAACGAGCCGAAGATGAAGTTGGTCAGGCTGCTCGACATCGACTTGACCGCGGCGGAGTAGTAGGGATTGCCCCACCCTTCCGAGTCGATCCGCCAGGCGTAGAGCACTGCCGCGACCAGGCAGATCGCGGCGAGCGCGTACGGTCGCCATCCGCCGGCTCCGATCCGTCCTGGGGCTCCGGCCGACGAAGCTCCGGCCGACGAAGTTCCAGCCGACGAAGTTCCGGCGGGCACTGGTCCGACTACCGGTGTGCGGGCCACGGTCATGCGGCGACTTCCTCGTCTTCCTGGTGATCTGCGGGATCCGGCACTGGGCGGGGCGGCCGGTCGGGAAAGACCCAGATGCGCAGGAGCAGGAACCGCCCAGCCGTCCCCACCAGGGAAGCCGCCAGCAACACGACGACCTCCAGCCATCGGGACGGGCGCGCGTCGATCGCCTGCAGCGCGAGCAACGCGCCCGAGGTGAGCGCGTAGTAGAGCGCGAAGACGACCAGGCCCTGCAGGTGGGCCCGGCGGGTGGAGCCACCGACGCCCGCGAAGGTCAGGCGGCGGTTCGCCTCGGTGTTGAGCAGGGTGATCCCCACCAGCGCGACCAGGTTCGCCAGCAACGGCGGCCACCAGGAGCGCAGCAGCGCGTACAGCCCGGCGGTCGCGGCCGTCGACGCCAGGCCGATCAGCCCGAAATTCACCAGCTGCCACAGCAGTCCGCCGCCCGCACGCGCGGGTACCGCGTCAGGATGCACCGGCTGCGGGTCCGGGCGCCGGGGCAGGTCCGCTACCCGCGCCGCCCCCGTGACCTTGGCGCGGGCCACCCGCACCAGCCCGCGGACGTCCTCCCACGCGGTGGACGCGAGCCGGACCCGGCTGTCGGCGTCCTCCACCCAGTCGACGGGCACCTCGTGCACCCGCAGCCCGTTGTGCTCGGCCAGCAGCAGCAGTTCGGTGTCGAAGAACCACCCGTCGTCGAGCACATGCGGAAGCAGCGGGCGGATCACCGCGGTGCGCGCCGCTTTGAACCCGCACTGCGCGTCGGTGAACCGGGCGCCGTGGCTGAGCCGGATCAGTGCGACGTAGCACCGGGAGATCACCTCCCGCCGCACACTGCGCACGGTGCGCGCCCCTGGCGCCAGCCGCGAGCCGATCGCGAGGTCGGAGTGACCGTTCACCAGCGGCACCACCAGCGGCAGCAGCGCATCCAGGGAAGTAGACAGGTCAACGTCCATGTAGACAACGACGTCGGCGTCGCTCCAGGCCCACGCGGTGCGCAGGGCGTGGCCCCGCCCCTTGCGGTCCAGATGCAGCACCCGCACCCGGTCGTCGGACTCCGCGAGCTCGGTGGCCACCCGCAGCACTCCGTCAGTGCTGGCGTTGTCCACCACGGTGATCGTCCACGCGAAAGGGAACTGCGCTTCGAGGTGAGAGCGCAGCACCTCAATGCAGCCGGGGAGGGCTCGTTCCTCGTTGTGTACCGGGACCACCACGTCCACCGTGGCGATTCGCCCAGTGGACCAGCAATCAGTGGACCAGCGATATCCCTCGACATCAGGAACTCGTTGCCTGACCGCACGACCGATCTCCATCACACCACCAACCCCACCCCGCTAGCGGACGTTTCTTCAGCTCCAGGTATGGCTGGCCGATGTGCGAGCAGCCTGGGCACAACCTCTGAATTGGCTGGGAAGGCTGAATCGGCTGGGAAGTGCCTACGACCGGGTGAGCTCTCGCTCATAGGGAACTTCCAGGTGGTCTTCAGTGGCCATTCAGCTTCGCCTGGCTGACTCACGGTCCTCAGCGCCGGTGACACGCTGCCCGGCCACGGTCTGCAGAGGTCACATGTCGTGTTGAAGCCAGCGACGCGTCGGCTGTTCACCAGGCGCCGGCTGATAGTGATAGCGAGTGCCGGAGTTGTGGTCTGCGGCGCCGGCGTCGTCGTCTGGGCGTCCTCCGGGTCCCGGCCCGAGGCCGCCCCCCGGTTGGGCGCCGCCAGCCTCGGCACCATCCGCCAGACGGTCTCGGCGGCAGGCACGATCGAACCCGCCCAGCAGGCGAATCTGAGCTTCGGGGTCAGTGGCCAGGTCACCACGGTGCCGGTGACGGTCGGCCAGCAGGTGCAGCCGGGGCAGACGCTGGCCACTCTGGACGCCGCGGCACTGCCGAGCCAGGTCGCCCAGGCCCGGGCGACGGTGGCTTCCGACCAGGCCAAAGTGGCCGCTGACCAGTCCTCGGGAGCGTCAGCCGCGCAACTCGACTCGGACAATGCAGCAGTGGCAGCGGCTGATGCGGCGCTGGCCAGTGCGCAACAGAATCTGTCCAAGGCAACGCTGACCGCACCGTTCGCCGGCACTGTCGCCGCAATCGACCTGACGACAGGCCAGCAGGTGGCGGGCGGCTCGTCGGGCGGCTCGTCGGGCGGCTCGTCGGGTGGCTCGTCGGGTGCTGGGACGTCCGCGGATTCCGGCGGGGGCGGTGCCGGCGGGCGGACGGCCAGCGGGACTGGCGGGTCGGGCACCTCAGCAGGTTCGACCGCCTCAGCAGGTTCGACCGCCTCGTCGACCACGAGCGGTGCGGCCTCGAGCGCTCAGGTGGTGGTGATCAGCACCGGCAGCTACCTCGTCGACGCCACCGTCGACGACACCGAGATCGGGCAGCTGAAGACCGGCGATCAGGCCGTGGTGGTACCCAACGGCTCGACCAGCCAGATCTTCGGCACGGTGTCCTCGGTCGGCATGGTCGGCAGCCAGAGCTCCGGGGTGGCCAGCTACCCGGTCACCATCGACATCACCGGCAGTCCCAGTGGCCTGCACATCGGAGCCGGCGCCCAGGTCTCGATCATCGTCAAGCAGCTCACGGACGTGGTGGTGGTGCCACGGGGCGCCGTGCACGACGAGAACGGCCGGACGGTGGTCTACCAGCTACAGGGCGGCAAACAGGTGTCCCACCCGGTATCGGTGGGGCTCAGCTCCGGTGGCCAGAGCCAGATCACCGACGGCCTGACCGCAGGCACTCAGATCGTGTTGCCTGCCGCACCCACCGGCACTCGCGGTGGCGGGAGTGGCAGCCGGACCGGCGGCGCCGGTGGGGGTGGCCTCGGCGGCCGTGGTGGTGGTGGCTTCGGTGGCGGTGGTGGTGGTGGTGGCGGCTTCGGTGGTCGGGGCGGCGGAGCCGGTGGGTGAGGACCAGTGACCGCCGACGCACTCCCCGCAGCGGAGGAGACGACATGACCGACCTGACGACACCCGCAGTGGACGCTCCACTCCTCGAGTTGCGTGACGTGGGCAAGACCTACCGCAGTGGCTCGCTCGAGGTGGAGGCGCTGCGGGGAGCCAGCATCTCGATCCGGGCCGGGGAGTACGTCGCGATCATGGGTCCGTCAGGGTCTGGAAAGTCGACACTCATGCACGTCCTGGGTTGTCTGGACAGCCCGACGTCGGGGACCTACCGGCTGGCCGGCCAGGACGTCAGCACCATGTCGGAGGAGGAACTGGCCGAGGTTCGCAACCAGCGGATCGGTTTCGTGTTCCAGCAGTTCAACCTGTTGCCGTCGCTGACAGCGGGGCGCAACGTGGAGCTCCCGCTGTGCTACGCCGGGGTCCGGCGGGCGGCGCGCAGCACCAGGGCCGCGGAGGTTCTGGCCCGGGTGGGGCTGGCTGACCGGATCGAGCACCGCCCCGGGGAACTGTCGGGTGGCCAGCAACAGCGGGTGGCCATCGCGCGAGCGCTGGTCGGGAATCCGGCGTTGATCCTGGCCGACGAGCCGACCGGAAACCTGGACTCCGCCGCGACGGCGGAGGTGCTCGGTCTGCTCGACGACCTGCACGCCGCCGGCCGGACCATCGTGCTCATCACACACGAGGGCGACGTCGCAGCAGCCGCCCGGCGGACCGTGCACATTCTGGACGGCGAGATCCGCGGTGACGTGGACACCCGGGGAGTCAGGGAATGAACTGGCTGGAGACGGTGCGCACCGGGCTCGACGCGGTGCGGTCCCACCGGCTGCGCTCCGGGCTGACCGTGCTCGGCATCCTCATCGGCATCGCAGCGGTGATGCTCACCGTCGGGCTCGGCCTCGGCGCCCAGGCCCAGGTGAGCCAGCAGATCAACGCTCTGGGCAGCAACCTGCTGATCGTCACCCCGGGCAGCACCACCAGCAGCACCGGCGTGCGGGGCGGTTTCGGTTCGGCCTCCACGCTGACCGTCGCCGATGCCACCGCGCTGTCATCGCGGGTGGTGGCCCCGGACGTCGGCGCGGTCGCCCCTACCGTGCAACGGTCCGAATCGCTGACCGCGGGATCGTCGAACTGGACCACCACCGTGGTCGGCACCACGGCGGCGTGGACCACGGTCCGGGCCAGGTCGGTGGCCGACGGGCGGTTCCTGACCAGCCAGGACCTGACCGACCGGGCGACGGTCGTCGTGCTCGCCGCGACAACGGCCCAGCAGCTGTTCGGCCCCCAGGAGCCGGTCGGGCAGACCGTCACCATCGCGGGCCTGCCGCTGACCGTGGTCGGGGTGCTCAACCCCGCGGGCTCGACGGCGAGCACGAACGAGGACGACCAGGCGCTGATCCCGCTCACCACGGCAGCGGCGCGGATCTTCGGCGGCGCCACCCGCGACTCGGTGCAGAACATCTACGTGCAGGCGCAGTCATCCGACACCTTGTCGGCCGCCTACCAGGAAGCCCAGTCCGAGCTGTCCAACCTGCACCACGTGCTGACCCCGGCCGCCGCCGACTTCACTATCACCAGCCAGCAGTCGATCTTGAATACGGCCACCTCGGTCACTCAGACGCTCACCGTGCTGCTCGGCGGTATCGCGGCGATCTCCCTGCTGGTCGGTGGGGTCGGCGTGATGAACATCATGCTGGTCTCGGTGACCGAGCGGATCCGCGAGATCGGCCTGCGCAAGGCGCTGGGCGCCACCCCACGGGTGATCCGCAGGCAGTTCCTCGTCGAGGCAGGCGTGCTCGGGCTGACCGGTGGTCTGCTCGGGGTGGTGATCGGTCTCGTCGCAGCGACCGCGCTGTCGCACCTGTTCACGCTGCCCGTCGTGGTCTCGTCCACGGCGACCCTGGGCTCGCTCGCCGTGGCTGTCGCGATCGGGCTCGTCTTCGGCGTCTACCCAGCCGGCAGGGCCGCTCGGCTCGCCCCGATCGAAGCCCTGCGCAGCGAGTGAGGAAGAGGAACTCATGAATCGTTGGTTGTTCGGTCCGCGCTGTCTGGTCGTCCTTGTCGGCACAGCCTTCGCCGCCGCGCTCGCCGGCTGCGGGAGCGCGGCCTCCTCGACAACCGCGCCACCGGCCGCCGACCCCAGCGCCGCGGCCACGGCACCCGCCGGACCGCGCGGAGCCTCGGGCACGGTCGCCTCGGTTGCGGACAGCAGTATCGAGGTTCAGGACCCCCGTACCGGCCAGGTGACGGTCACGTTCACCCCGTCGACCAGCTTCACCAGGATGGTCGCGGCGACCGCCGGGGATCTCGCGACCGGGGAGTGTGTGATCGCGATGGGCACACCCCCGCCCGGCGCCGGTCAGACCAGCACGGATCCGTCCAGTCCGATCACCGCCGGAACGGTGCGTATCGACCCGGCGGGCGCCGACGGCAGTTGCGCGGCCGGAGGTCCCGGCGGGATGCGGGGCAGGAACCGTCCGAACGGCGCACCCTCGCCCAGGAATCGGCCACCGGGCGCCGGGACCGGCCGTGGCACCGGCGCGGGAGGGGCCCGTGCCGCGGCCGCGTCCGGCAAGATCACCTCTGTTGCTCCGAGCAGCTTCGTCGTCCAGAACGCCGGCTCGAATGCCACCCGGACGGTCACCACCACCGGGAGCACCACGTTCAGCAAGACCGTTACGGCCGACCATTCCGCGCTGGCCGTCGGTCAGTGCGTGACCGCCGCCGGCCCCGCCGACGACACCGGAGCCGTCGCCGCCTCCGCGATCACCATCAGCCAGCCGGGTCCCAACGGCTGTACGGCAGGCTTCGGCGGACGGCGCGGTACCGGTCAGGGTGGCGGTTCGGGTCAGCCAGGCGATCAGGGCACCAACCATGCCTGAGCCGCTCGATGTGCCGTCCCCGCCGGGGCGCGGGCGCTCCCGGCGGCCGGGCAGGCGGTTCTGGGTGACCGGGGGTGTCGTGATCGCCGTCCCGGTCGTCATCGCAGGGGTGATCGGGGTCAACCGCACGACGGGGCCGACGTATCGCACCGCGGCCGTCGACCGGGGGGACGTCGAGTCCACCCTGGAATCCACCGGCACGGTTCAGTCGCTCAACGAGGCCGAGCTCAGCTTTCCCGTCGCAGGCGACGTTCGCGGCGTGCCGGTCGTCGTCGGCCAGCACGTGACCGTCGGCCAGACCCTGGCCCAGCTCGACACCACCGCCCTGGACGCCCAGGTCGCCACGGCCCAGTCCACCGTCGCCGCGGCGCAGGCCAGACTGGTCACCGACGGGCAGAACCAGAGCGCCGCCGGTGGCGTGGCGCCCGCCGCTTTCGTCCAGCCGCTCACCCCGGCCGACCCCGTGACGGCGGCCCGCCAGCTGGTTACCGAGCGGCAGACCGGCCTCGTCGCCGACCAGCACCAGGCCGACCAGGACCTGGCCCAGGCCCAACATGACCTCACGACCGAGACCGGCCGGTGCCAGGCCTTCCTCGCCGCGGCGGGCGGCAGCACCTCGGCCGCGCCAACCGGTTCGGGAACACCCAGCTCGACACCATCGGCGACGAGCACCCCGCAGCCACCGTCCCCGAAGACCAAACCCGGGTCGGCCACGCCCGCTGCTCCCGCCGCCGGTGCATGTCAGGCGGCGCTGGCGACGGTGCTCACCGACCAGCAGACGGTCAGCCACGACCAGCAGGTTCTGGCGGCGGACCTGCCCGCACTCGACGACGCCGTCGACAAGCTGGTCGCCGTGGCCACCACCATGTCGACTGCCAGGTCGACGACGCAGTCCGCCGATCAGTCGCCATCACCGCAGGACTTGCACCAGCCCGCCGTCGGCGCCGCTCCGGCCGGCCCGGGCGGGTCCCATGCCGCGCCGTCCACGCCCGGCGGGCCTGCGCCCGGCAAGACCGCCCGGCCCGGTGCCGCTTCGGGGTCGCCGGCCGGTGGTTCGGGACGCACCGTGTCCTCGGCCCGGCCCGTCTCGGCCGAGCAGCTCGCCGCGGATCAAGCGGCCGTCGACGCCGCCCAGGCACAGCTCACCACCGCCCAGCAGGCCCACGACCAGGCCGAGTTGGTCAGCCCGATCAGCGGGACCGTCGCCTCGGTGGCCATCAGTCCAGGGCAGTCGGTCACGAGTGGCTCGGCCACCCCGCAGATCATCGTGATCGGGCCGGGATCGCAGGAGGTCAGCACCACCGTCAGCGACACCGACGTCGGCTCGGTGCGGGTGGGCGACCCCGTCACCATCACCCCGAGCGGAACCACGACACCGCGCAACGGCCAGGTCGTCTCGATCGGGCTGCTCGCCACCGCCGGGTCCACCAGCACCTCCGGCTCGGTCAGCTACCCGATCACGATCGGCCTGATCGATCCCGGCCGTCAGCTCCCGGAAGGGGGCCGGCAGCTTGTCGAAGGGCAGCAGCTCATCGAAGGGCAGAGCGCCTCAGTCTCGATCATGCTGGCACACGTGTCGGACACCCTCACCGTCCCGAGCTCAGCAGTACACACCCTGGGCGCCAACCACACCGTGACCGTGCTGCGGGGCGGCAGTCCCACCAACGTCCGGGTGACCCTCGGCACCACCGGTCCGACCCGGACCCAGGTACTCTCCGGGCTGGCCGCCGGTGACCAGGTCGTCCTCGCCGACCTGTCCCAGCCGCTACCGGCCACCGACGTCGGCAATGTCCGTCGGGCCGTGGGCGGGGGTCGCGGCGGGTAAACCGCACATTCTCGTGGCCCGGCTCCGCGGCGGATTTTCCGCGGGCCGGGTACCACCGCCGCCCCCCTCTCATACACGGCGCGTGATACCCGGCCAACGGTCCACCCCCCTGGGTGGCCCTGCACCATGTGGAGCAATTCGTTGTGTCGACACCTGGCGCGGCCGGGCATGAAACTACGACGGATCGGGCCCGAGCGGCAAACTCTCTGGGCAAAGTTCCCTCTCCTGGGTAATCCGGCTACCGGCCATGGTTCGATGGTTCACCAATCGTTCATCTTTGGATTATCGATACGTATGTGGACACCGCGATCATCCGGTGCGAATTACATCCTCTGCTACTGAGTCAGGGCGGGGTGACCTTGCGGACGTAGAGCAGTACATCGCCGGACTCCACCGCGTCGACCTCAGGCGCGTCCACCCGGTACAAATGGCCGCCGCGGACCACTCCGAGCACGATGTCGGGCAGATGCCGTGGTGAGCCGCCGACCTCTTCCTGCTCCACCGGCCGCTGCGCGATGGACAGGCCGGTGTCCGGGGTGAGCAGGTCCTCGACGAGTTCGACCACTTCCGGCGTCCTGGTGGCCAGGCCGAGCAGGCGGCCCGCCGTCTCGGCGGACACCACGACCGAATCGGCCCCGGACTGTCGCAGCAGATGCACGTTCTCCCGCTCGCGGACCGCCGCGACGATATGCGCCTGCGGGGCGAGCTCCCGTGCGGTGAGCGTGACCAGCACCGCGGCGTCGTCCCGGTTCGTGGCGATCACCACCGCGCGGGCCCGGCTGACCCCGGCCAGCCGGAGCACATCGGAGCGGGTGGCGTTGCCGTGCACGGTGACCAGCCCATGGGCGTCGGCCACCTCGAGCACAGCGGAATCGCAGTCCACGACCACTACGGGCGTCGTGCTCCCGTCTTCGTCGCCGAGCAGCGAACTGACCGCGGCGCGGCCCTTGGTGCCGTAGCCGATGACGACGATGTGGTCACGCACCTTGCGCCTCCAGCGTTGGATCTTCCACGCCTGCCGGGACCGCTCGGTGAGCACTTCGAGCGTGGTCCCGACCAGCACGATGAGGAACAGCACCCGCAGCGGGGTGATGACCAGGACATTGACCAGCCGGGCGGCACCGCTGACCGGCGTGATGTCGCCGTATCCGGTGGTGGACAGCGACACCGTCGCGTAGTACACGCAGTCCAGCAGGGACAGGCCGTCCCCATTGACGTCGCGGTAGCCGTCGCGGCCCAGATAGACCAGCAACACCGTGACGGCGAGCGCCAGGAGTGCCCCGACCACCCGTCGCCCGATTGAAACAGCCGGCGCCACCCGGCTGTCCGGGATCCGCAGCACCCCCGCCAGCGCATGATCCGGATGATCCATGAACCCGTCAGCCGCGCCTCGGGTTCTGAGCCACATCAGCGCAGCCTATCGGTGCCCGCCGGGCGCCATTCAGGGCCGAATCGGGGGTCAGTGCAGCTCGATCTGTTGACCTTCCTGGTTTCGGTCACCGGTCGGCCACTTCCCAGGTCAGGACTTCGTTGAGGACGGTCAGCGCGGTGCCCTCCGCCCGGCGCTCCACGAGCCCGTCACCGGGGACGATGAGTGACGTGTTCCGGGTGCGCCAAGCGGCGCAGTCCCGGCTGAAGCCTTGAATGTGAATGGTGTCGGCCCATTGGCCGGTGACCCGGTACCCGACCAGCGGGCCGTCCACGCCCGGCCCGGTGCGCCGGAACTGGAAACCCCGCCGTTTCAAGTGGTCCAGGAGCCGTTTGGCAATGACGACGTCCGGGCTGTCGGTGTGCATCACGAACCGCTGCGCTGCGCCCTGACGGCGCATGAGCGGCAGTAACCGACTTCAGGGGTAGCGAGGCTCGCAGCGAGCACTTCGACATCGCATAGAGTCACGTAGCGCCCGGCATTCGCACGCCCTGCGGCGACGTCAGCGTCGGCGATCAGGTGGACAGTACGGGTGCGCTCATCGCACATCGGGACGGCCGCCGCACGCTGCCTCACCGGGCGGCCATCGGGTGCACTACGCCGGGAACGGCGATGACGTCCCCGACTGCTGATTCCATCTGATGGTGTGCTGATCACGTCGCTGACCGTGGCGATGAGCCACGTCATGACCTTGTCAGCAGGGCAAGATCACCCGGTCAGCCGGTGCCGACACCCATCCGGTAGGCCAGCCCGCGCAGCTCACGACCGACAGCGTCTCGGCGCGCTTGGCGCAGTAGATCGGTCACAGTCTCACGTACGAAGGGATTGGCCCGGACCCGTTGGGGTGCGAGCCGTTCGGCGGTGCGCAACGCGGCCACGGCTTCGGTCCGACGTGACCGCTCGGTCGCCAGACCCCGGCCCAGGTCGGTGTAGAACCCTGCGCGCCGCGATGCCGATGTCACGGCGGCCGGGTCGATGGCGCGGGCCAGTTCGGCGACCTTGCCACCTTCACCGCGTTCCACGGCCAGGGTGACCCCCCAGAACCCGAGATTGGCCAGCCCGAACGACTGGTGACCGAAGTTGATCCCGGTGCCGACCCGCGCGGCCACGTCGGCGGCCTCGGCCTGGTGATCGGCCGATTCCTCGGGCCGCCGTAACGCGGCCGCGTTGAGCGAACACGTCAGATGCAACATTCCGTACATCTCCGCAGCGCCCCCGTCAGCGCCCACCGACGGCGCCACCCGATCGGCAGCGACGGACGCCAGAACCAGGCTGCGCGCCCGCGCAGGGCTGGCCACTGCCTGCGCGCGCAACAGCTCCGCTAGCGCGGTATGCGCGGGCGAATCCAGTTCAGCAGCCACCGCACGGGCATGCATCGCCGCGACAGTTGCGAGGTCCGGCTCACCCAGATGCTTCGCGGTGAAGGTGGCTGCGGTGTAGACGTCCAGCAAGCCGCCAAGCGCATCGTGACGGTTGGCCAGCTCGGTGGCCGCGATCGCGTGCAGATCCGTGATCAGGCCGGGGAGGACCAGGCCCATCCCCGCGTAGTCCGCTGCCGGACGTAGCTGGGAGTTCACTCGGTGGATCATCGCGGCCACATCTGGCCACGACCGCGCAGTCTCCTCAGCGGGGTCGTCCAGCGCGTTGTCCGCCAGCGCCACCCGCAGCGCCACCACCGCGGCGTGTACCTCGCCCATACCCTCGGCGGACGTCAGTTCGTGGGCGCCGGTCAACTCCCCCGGCGCGACCTCTAACGCTGCGGCGATCGCTTCAAGCGTCGATCGGCGGTCCATCGGCCGTTCACCGCGCTCCAAGCGGGACAGGTAGGACTCGGAGAGCCCAGCGAGTTCGGCGACCACCCGCAGAGGCTTGCCCCGCCAGTAACGGATCTCCCGCATCCGCTGACCGATTGTCCGCGTCGCTTCTTCGTCCATCGAGCACCACACATTCACCGGAAGTAGACCCCTTACCGGCTGCCCCCGGGGTAGCTACCCAGGGGCCGATACACCTCCGGTGAAGGATGCACCGTCGAGGCTACGTTCCCCCTAGCTGGACTGCCCGTCGCGGGTGATCACCGGGCCGCGACCTCGCGGTTTGTAAGATCCGCCGCCGATGAAACCGCAGGTCAACCACCGTTTCGACAAGATCACCAGCTGTGGGCGCAACGGGCCTTGCGCGGTGTCAAGGGTGGCGTAGTCCGATCTCGGCGGCGCCGGCGGCGAGCACGTCGAGGCCGAACGCGTCCACTGGGCCCAGCGCGCCGGGCCCGCTGACGCCGTGCTCGGCGGCTCGACCGGCGCCCCAGGCCAGCAGCCCGGCCGTGAGCAGGTAGGGATCGCCCGCGACCAGCCGGACCTCGGCCAGCGGTGCGCCCCGCTCGTCGTAGACGGCACCGACGAAGTGAGACCTGACCCGGGCCAGCGCGGCGGCATCGGGCTCTTCGGCCACTCGTGCGGTGAGCGCCTCGCCGACCTTGGTCAGCAGTGAACCGGCCCCGGGCAGCCGCAACAACCCTGCGCCCAGCCGGGAACCGAGGTGCACCGCTCGGGTGGCGGGGCCGAACCAGCCCAGGTAGACGTCCACCTGGGCGAGACCGTCGCCGGGCCCGAGCCGGGGCAGGGTGAAGTGCTCACTGGCGCCGATGGTCAGCGCGGGCCGGTCCCGCCCGGCCACCGGGAAGGTCCGCATCCGGGATCCGGTGGGCTCGTCACGGATCCCGGCGCGCCAGGTGTAGCCCGGCTCGCCGGCCACCGCGACGAGTGAGGCCATCGTGCCCCGGCTGAACACCTGGGCACGCCCGACGCCGGTGACGAAATACGCCGTCTCGACCCGGTGGGCGGTGGCACCGGCCAGTCGTAGCGCGAGCGCACCCGCCAGGTTGCCCGGCACGTAGTCGTTGCCGAACGCGGTGAGCAGGCTCGCGCCGGACCGGGTGGCGCGCGGGCCGAACTCCTCGAACACCCGGCGGATGAACGTGGGCTCACCGGTCGAGTCGAGGTAGATCGCGCCCGCGTCCACCGCGGCGGACAGGGCCGCCTCTCCAAGCCTCATGAATGGTCCGACGGTGCTCACCAGCACGTCGCCGGCCCCGACCAGGTCGCGCACCGAACTGGTGTCGGTCACGTCCGCGACGGCGGTCTCCAGGCCGCCGAGCTGTTCGGCCAGCGGCGCAAGCTTGGCGGGGTTGCGCCCGGCGAGGACCGGCGCCAGGCTGCGCGCGACCATCTCCCGTGCGGTGCGACCACCGGTGTAGCCGGTCGCGCCGAACAGCACGATCTTCCCTGTCACGACCACGAGGCTATCCGGCCGCCACCCCGCAGCCCGTGATGGAGCCATATCGAGATCGTCAGCGGCGGCAGAGCCCCGATACGTCTGCCTGCCGGTCGCTGGGACGGCGCGGGGACGGCGGGCGGGCATCCAGCGAGCCGGAACCCTGGTGCATCCCGAGTGCCCCGGCCAGTTCGGTGCGGCTGCGGATGCCGAGTTTGGCGTAGGCGTGCGCCAGATGGGCTTCGACCGTCCGGACCGAGAGCACCAGCCGCTGGGCGATCGCCTGGTTGTTCATACCCTGCACCACGAGATCTGCCACCTCGTCCTCCCGGGAGGTCAGTGGCGGCGGCGCGAGCTGCGCCACGGCCGGAGTGCGGACGTCCTCGCAGGCCCTGGCCAGGCCGGCGGCCCGCGCCGCGGAGGCGGCCGCGCGGCGCCTGCCACCCGCGCGCTCATGGGCTGCGGCGGCGTGTGCGGCGGCCTCACCGGCGAGCAGCGCAGCGCCCATCGCCTCGAACTCGGTCGCCACGTCGTCCAGCGCCTCGCCCGCGTCGGCAATCACAGCGTCGGCGTGGGCACTGCAGGCGGCGACCAGTGGACTGTCGATCTGCTCGGCCAGCTGCCGCAAGCCGTCCGCCGCCTCGTCCGCACGGCCCAGCCGGACCGCGGTGTGCAAGGCCTGCGCCTGCGCCGCCCGGTGCCCCATGCCGGCCGCCACCGACGCTGCCCGGATCGCCCGCTCGCCGCCGTGCGCGGCGCCGGCGGCGTGGCCGGCGGCAGCGATCCATGCCTCGGCGAGCAGGATCTCGGGCTCGAAGATCCGGAGATGGTGGACGGGGCGCCGCGGCGGGGTGGCACCCAGGGCAGCGCGGGCTGCGGCGATGTCTCCGATCACGGCATGGGCTTGCGCCAGCAGGGCCAGACACAGCGGCAGGAAGCCGTCCGGGTCCCGCTCGTGCAGGCCGGCGGCCGCCTCGGAGAGCCAGCGGACGGCGGTGCGCGGACGTCCGGCCGACAACGCCGACCACCCGACGTGGGCGGCGGCGACCGCGTCACCGGCCCAGGCCGGTTGCGCCAGGCACCACGTGTGCAGGTCGGCCGCCCGGGTCTGCGCGTCGCGGACCCGCCCGGCGAGCAACAGCGCCGACAGTTCACCGTGGGCCAGCGTCAGCCAGATCAGCCCGGTGTCCGGCCCTGCGGTGTCCGGCCCTGTGGTGTCCGGTCTCGTCGAGCGGTGCTCGAGTGCCGCCCGGCCCCGCGCCACAGCGGCGAGAGCTTCGGTGCCGCGGCCGATGGCGGCCAGCCCCATCCCGGCCGCGCAGGACCCCCAGATCCGTGCCGCACTGCCCGTTGCGGCGGCCGAGGCGTCCAGTCCGAACTCGGCTGCCTCCTGCGGACGCCCGGCGAAGTACCCGAGTACCCCACTGACCGCGCGGACGCTGCAGGCGGCGTCCGGCTCGACGACAGCGCCCGCCTCCCGCAGCATCGTCTCGGCCGCCGCCGCCTGGCCCAGACCGAAGAAGAGATTGAGTGCCCGCACCACGACGAGCCGGTACCGGTCCTCGGCTGAGCCGGCCAGCGGCGCCGCAGCCACCGCCATCTGTTCCGCCTCAGCAGTCCTGCCCTGCCAGCGCAGCGCCTCCAGCGCCGCCACGTGGGCCCGCACCCCACCCGCGCCGTCGGTCGCCGCACCCGCCATCCGAGCCGCCAGATCGTGATCGAGCGAGACGTTGGCCTGCACCGCGGCATCGGCGAGCAGGCCGGCATTCGTGCTGGACTCGTCGCTGTCCAGCAGCAGCGTGCCGGCCCGCAGCAGGTCGTCGCGGCATTGCCAGGGCAGGTACGCGTGCGCGAGTCGGCGGCGTAGCTGGCACGCGTCGGCCTCTGGCACCTGATCCCGCACCACCGCGCCGTACACGGGGTGGGCCATACATGCCGCTGCCCCCCACCCGCTGTTCTCCACGATCACCAGCCCCCGGCGCTCCAACGCCGCGACCACGTCGGGGTTGGTCAGACCGGCGAGACATCCGAGGCCCAGCGGTTCCCCCGTGGCGAGCAGTTCCAGCGCGGCCCGCTCGTCGGTGCCCAGACCGCACAGCTGGGCCTGGACGATCTCATGCAGACGGGGCGTGGGGTCCATCCTGCCCTGCCAGTGCCACCCGCCGTCCCGCCTGCGCAGCCTGCCGGTCTGATACCCGCCTTCGACGAGTTCGCGGAGGAACAGCGCGTTACCCCGGCTCATGCGCCACAACCGTTCGCTGGTGCGGCTGTCCACCACCCCGTCCAGGACCTCACCCACCAACCGGTCCACCCCGGACCGAGAAAGCGGCTGCAACTCCAGCCGGTCGGCCAGCCCGTCCTTCCACAACGTCACCACCGGATCAGGGACCGGTCCCCCGGTCCGCACGGTGAGCACGACGCAGGCCGCGCCGGTCAGCGTGAGCTGATGCACCAGGGCCACCGACAGCTCATCAAGCAGATGCGCG
This sequence comes from Pseudonocardiaceae bacterium, assembly GCA_036494005.1. Lineage (GTDB taxonomy): Bacteria > Actinomycetota > Actinomycetes > Mycobacteriales > Pseudonocardiaceae. Next base: position 29,175 of record DASXOV010000176.1, read on the forward strand.
TCGTCGATCCCCACCACCAGCCGGGCAGCACTGCCCTCGGCGAGGGCGGAGCCCGCGCGTTGCAGCAATGTCAGCGGGTCCGAGGTCGTCTCGGCGGCAGGAATCAGATGGGCGAACGCGCCCAGCGGAATCCTTGCGGCCGCACTCGTGCCCGCGGCCCATCGGGTGGGATTACTCCCTCGCTGGGCGGCCAGCGCCTCCCTGACCAGACGCGTCTTGCCGGCCCCGGGCGGTCCCGCGACGACCACGCTGCGTGGCTCGGCACCGGTTATCCGTTCCGCGATGAACTGCAACTCCGACTCGCGCCCCACCAGCGTCCAGGTGTCCGGGCCCGGAACCGAACCGGCCCATACATGTGACGGATTCGACGTCGCGCACTCGTCCGAGCCCCCACCGATGGTGCGACGCACACCGTTCCTGGGCAACCGCCCCTCGTTACGCATGAACCGCTCCCCCGCGAAGCAACAAAGAGATGACGAGTGCACCTCAGTCCGATCAAAAAAGATCATGAGGTGGCTACTGCCAGGGCGCCTCACAAATGCTAGAGGGTCACGCAAGTGACAGACAAGGCAGCTCTCCCCCACTCGGAGTCGCGCGCAGCCCATTCATCAATATAGGGCCGTCCTTCCGTCACCCGGCCGGCAGGTCCTGCGGTACCCGAAATGACTGCATCAAAGCTGGGGAGATTGAATGAATAGCGTTCGACAGGTGACATAACATACACATTCGATGACCTCTTGGCCCCTTGATCGCTGTTGTGCCGGCTGGGTGTGGACCGCGGCATCACTGCACAGCGGTGATCAACGCGACACCAGTCGTCTCTTGCCGGGTGATACGCGGGTTGCCGCTGTAGCGCAGCGTGGACGCACCGTTGGCCTCGGCTGCGAGAGTGCCGCGCACCGTGACGACGGCCTGGCTGGCTCCGGTGACATCGGCGTCGAGGTCTTGGATCGACAGGTCACTCAGCTGAAGATCACAGGTCCCCATTCCTTGCAGGTTCAGGCGGCCGACGTTGCCGGACAGCACCAGCCTGCTGGCCCCCGTCGCTGAAACCACAGCCGCATCGGCCCGCACTGGACCGGTGATCTGGCTCACACCATAGGCCTCGAGGTGCAGCGTCTTGCCGGTCACCGTGGAATCGAGTACGGCCTTGGTGGCGCCGCTGACGGTGAGCCGCCCTAGGTGACGCACAGTCACGTCGGCGGTCGGCGGTGCGCCCCAGACGCTCGCACCCGGCCTGAGCCCGAGGTGCAGCTGGGAACCGGTCACAGTGGCGTCGACCAGATCCGGGAGGTCGTGATCCATCCCCATCGTGACCTGCTCGGGTTCGCCGATCTTCACGTGGACGATGAAGTTGCCCGCGACGACGAGGGTGTCGACGCCGGACAAGGTGAGTTTCCGGCCGGCCGGCCGGCCGGAACCGGACACCGACCCGGGGTCCGAGTAGCCGGCACCGGGCGAGCTGTCGACACCGGGCGCGCCACCGGGCGACCCGTCGACACCGGGCGTGCCACCGGGCGAGCCGTCGGCACCGGCACCGTCGCTCGACGCCCCCAGGCAGCCGGCTGACAGCAGTACCGCGGCAAAGATGAGTCCGCTGCACAGGACCGAGCCGAACCAGCGAACGGTCCCGTCCGGCGTCCCCATCATTGCGACCGTTCTGAGCCGGATCGTCTCCGGTCCCGATAAGCCCCCCCATAGGTAATGCCGGTGCGGATCCAGTTCTTGCCCATCATGGTGAGGATCAGGGTGAGGCTCGCCCACGGCAACACCAGCAGGAACATCTGGATCACGACCAGCGCAGCCGTTGGAAGCTGTCCGGCCAGCACCGCGTCTGTCACCGCGGCCCCACGATGAGCCAGCGAGTCCAACACCACCGGGAGGACCCGAGGCGCGATGATGAGGATCAGGAGCAGGAAGTACCCCAGCACTGGAATGACCAGGCCAACCCACAGTGTGACCACCCGACGGACCCACGGCTTGAGCTCCTGTACCCGAGGATGGGACTCGCGCCGCCGGAAGATACTCCGCAACACCGGACCCATTCGGCTGAACAGGTCCGGTACCCCGATGAGATCGCTGAGGATGTAGTAGCCGTCGAAGCGAACGAGGGGCAAGAACTGCTGGGCGATCTCCATATGCATCAGCAAGAGGGTGATCAGCAGCCATGGGGAACCGGTGTAGAGGTAGGCGAGGCTCACCCCGGCGATGAACACCGCGTTGAAGTAGACGCCTCCGAGGTCGGTGCGCAGCCGCCCGGCCCTGCTGAGGCGGTAGGAGTCGGTGACCGTGCTGTAGAGGGCCGGCCAGACGAGATACAGGCCGAAGCCCATCCTGCCGGGCCGTGCGCCTCCGTAGCGGCAGGCGGCGACGTGACCACACTCGTGAAACGCACCCGAGGCAAGCACCAGGGCCATCACCAGCAACGTCAACTCGGGACGGTGGACCATGGTCAGCGCACTCGACCGGATCTGCCCGAGCCCGCCTCGCCCAGCCACCGTCAGGTCCAGCGCGACGAACACAGCCAACGCGGTCGCCACCACGGGGGGAAAGAAGAGCGGCTGGAAGATCCCGGCGAGCACCCAGGACATGCGTTCAGGCACCACCGCCACCCGGAACCTGAGTGACAGCAGCGGGTCCGAACGCATCGTGGCCGGTGCGTCGCCGTCGACAGCCGCCGGATCTGCCGCCGTCATCCCGGCGGGCCCGAGGCGGTTGTCAAGCAGGTACGACACCTGCTCGGCAGCCACATCCCGGCCGAACTCCTCGCTGAGACGCGCCGCCACCTGCTCAAGGTCCCGCGTCCCGTCCAGGCTGCCCGCAAGGAGGTACAGCAGCCGCGGAACCTGGATGACCTGTCCGTCGGCTCGGCGGACGAGGTACCTGGGCTCCTGAAAGCCGGACCCCTCGTACTCTCCGATCAGCTCGGTCCCCTCGGCCAGCCTCGGCGCCATACACCTCGGAGCCTCTGGGACGAGCTCAGGATCACGTACTGCACGTGCGGTGTCGATGACGCCCTCCCCCATGGCTCGAAACCCGACTACTCACCCATGGGGAGGGGGTGGCCGCGTTCTGGCCACCCCCTCCCTCACGAATGACTCATCAGGCGATCACCGAACAGCACTAGCTCAGCTCACAGGCCCAGGCTGAGGGGGCCGAAGCCGTCGCCCGCTGTGGCGTAACTCGCACCTCCAGTGGCGGCGCCGCTGTCGCCGCTTTCGCTATCACTGCTGGTAGCGGCACCGCCGGCACCGCTGGTGGCAGTACCTCCGGTGAAATCAAGGATATGATCGACTGAAATGTTTGGGTTCATCGAAATCAGCACGGTACGAGCCGGCAGCAGCTCCAGATGCTGCCCATCGATCTCCGCAAAGCTCAGTGCGTCAGACATAAAAAAGTTCCTCCTAGAAAGACGTGACCCGGTTGGCGGGCCCACCACACAGTGCGCCCCGTCGGTGACCGATTCCTGCACGTGCACACCCTGCCGAGGAGGACGACCATACGACAATTGGTAACGGTACCTAAATCGGTCGCACCGATTACCTAGCTCTCGGAGTCATGCTTCAAACTGCGTAGTCGGCAACGACGTCCCACGTAGGTTCCCCATACCAGCACGTACAGCAGAATCGCAGATCGGCCTGATCTAATGCACAACAGCGCCGTCGGCTCTGGCAATGATCACTCCGCTGGCGAGCGAAACCGTTACCGGCCCGAAGATCAGCTCCGTCTGGGTTCGCGTCTGCACTCGCGTCGCCTGCAGCGCGACCATGTCCAGCGCGCGCATCACCAGTTTGACGACCTCCTGGACCTGGCGCATGATCTCCGCCGCGGCCTCCCGAAGCTGTGATACCAAACGACTGGTCTCCATCTCGAACCTCCAAAGTTCCTCAATGCGCGTCGATGAGGTCCTCCCACTAGGGCGCACTCTGATTCGGGGGCACCCGAAGCCTGTTTTTCGAAATCTCCAGCAGAAGGATTCCATTAGCGATGTTGTCAGTCCAGGCACTACCGAATGCTACGCAGTCCGGACGTATCCGGCACTGACACTCGCTACCTAGATTGCCTCCTGCACTGCGTCATGTCGGGCCGCTGAGCGACGTAACCACCACACGCGGGCTACCGATGTCCCTGCGACCGTCCTGCGACGATGCGACCCGGGCACGCGGGGTGCGAAGCAAACCGATCGTCGTGGTGGCCGGGCAACTCTCGATCAGTGAGTTGTACCTGCGGAATTGGATGGCTCAGGCGGATGCCGATAAGAAGGGTATCGATTCGCGCCGGCGACGAGACCACGAAAGCGTGGCAAACCTGAGGCAGACTTGCCCGCCCCTCCTTCCAGTGAGAGAATATCAGCAGCTTCGGAATTCACCCGCGTGCAAATACTATCTATTCATTGTCGGACCACTTTCGCATCTCGAGGCGAAACGCTTGGTTCAACTACCAAGGTGGCCACGTGCGGGTTCTTCAGAGCCCCATTGGGTCACCGAATGGCGACTATACGACGTCGCCAAATTTCCACCACACAGATCCGACCCTATGTGTTCCGGGTCCAGGTGTGAATGCTGTCGTCCTCAAGTCGATAATAGATGGGCTCAGTCCTTGAGGGAGATGACCCGTGCACTGTGACGGCACTGGGCCCAGCGCTCCACCCCAGCCGTCCTGCGACCATCACC
>DASXOV010000177.1:0-22124 GCA_036494005.1 Pseudonocardiaceae bacterium
GGGCACATTGGCGCTGCGTGTTGTCTTTGGCAAGGCGAGTGCCGCACCGGCAATAGTATTGCGGTGGTCGTTTCGAGCCCATCCGTCCCCTCCCCAGTGCTGACCGATTTCAAGGAGTGTAACGAGTACCTCAACGATCCAATACGGGCGATGATCACCGAGGATTGTCTTGCCGGTCTATCCGCTGGATACGCTTATCCAGCGAGTGGATAGGCGTATCCACAGTCCCGCATACGGGATGCTGTGCATCCTTTTTTCGGTGATCTTCCAAGGCCCCAGGGCCGGGATATACGGGCACAGGTTGCCCGCCGCGGTCCTGGGTGCTGTCCACGCACCGGCGAGGGGAGCACGCGGTAATGACTCGGCGAACACTTGTGGTGAAAGGACGGCAGGACACCCACGTCACCATCGTGGTTGAGGTCTGTCGCGGCAAGGTATGGGTAGCGTCCCTTGATCCGCCGTTCAATGCGGAGGCGATATTCGAACCCGCCCAGGTCGAAAGCTTCATCGACGTGCTCTCTCGGTCCGCCAAAGACGCCCGTGATGGGGCGACGGATCACACTCCATGAGACGGAGAGGCGTTGGCAGCGCGGTGACCGTAAAGCCGGCTACGACTCGTTCCGAGCCCTGGCCAGCGCCTGCTGCACGATCGGACCGTGCCGCCAGCGCTCCGGCACCTGCAGTAGTGCCGCACGCAGACCGCGCAGCATCAGGGTGGCGGTCAGATCGGTGGCCGGCAGACCGGGTAAGCCGTAGACCCGGCGCGCCCAGCCGGGCAGCAACGCGAACGCCAGGCCGGCCACCATTGTCCAGATTGGACGGACCGGCGTGGTCAGCTCGATCCGCAACGGCAGTGGCGGAACCGCGAGTCTCAGTGCTGCCCTGCGGGCCACCGACGAGGCGAGCAACTCCGGGCTCACGTGATCGAAATACGCCGCCAGCGCAGCCCGGTCGGTTGGTACCTCTTGAAGACCTACCAACTCGGCGGCGCGCATCTGCTCGCGCAGGAACCGGTCAGCTTCCGAGCCGGTCAGCCGCAGCCCGCCTCGGCGCGTCGCGTCCAGAAGCGAGGCCACCTCGGTGGCGTGCACCCACAGCAGCAGATCGGGATCGGTCGCCGCATAGGGTGCACCGGTCACCGGGTCGACCCCCCGCACCAACTGGTGCACCGTGCGGACCCGAGCCGCCGCCGCGTCCGCCTCGGGACGGGTGCCGAAACCGACCGTGGTCACGTACTGGGCGGTGCGCTGCAACCTCCGCCAGAAGTTGGTACTGAAGTCCGAATGCTCGTGAACACCGGCCATAGCGCGCGGGTGCAGTGCCTGGAGGTACAACGCCGTGATGCCGCCCACGCCCGCCGCGGGATCGGCCAATACCCGCCACGTCACGCTACCTGGACCGAAGTACCCGAGATCTGCTACCACGCGCCACACTCTGCTCTGTCCGCTACGCGGCTGCAGGGCTGCCCGTCACATCGGCCCGTCACATCGGCCCGTCACATCGGCCCATCACATCGGCCCGTCACATCGGTAAGGTCGACCACCAGCGCACCGGAACGCCGAACTCCGCGGCGTGCTGCACGTCTTCGGCCACGGCATCGCCGACCACCCCGCCGGGCTGCGGGATGGCCACCACCTCATCGGCGATCTCGATCAGCGCGAACCATGCGGCGCGAGCCGTCTCCGCCTGGGGGAACCTGCCGATCTCCGGAATGTGCACCTCGACTCCCGGCGCGGACAGCTCAGCGACGGCGGCGTCGATCAGATCGGGATGGGACAGCGAAGCGCAGATGACGACCCGGCGAGGCGTGTGGACGACGGTCATCGCTGCTCTCCTCGCGGCCGGTTTGTTCAGGAGGACACCGAACTGCATACGACCACATCAGCTCGCCCACCAGGTATCCAGCCGATTAAGTATCCGGCTGATCGGGTAGCTCGCAAACCTAGTAGTCGCGCGAATCGACCACCTTATTCCCTCTGATCGGCCTTCTACCCGGCCGGATACGACGGTACGGGCCCGCAGTTCGTGCCCACACCGCCGACCGGCAGCAGGTCCTGACCCGGAGGACCGGTAGCGAGGATGTACGCGACGGTTCCCGCCGATCAGCTCGGGCCGGTGCCGTCCGTTTTCGGTTCGATCAGTTCCTGTCCATCCAGGTACGGACGCAAGGCCTCCGGAATCCGGACCGACCCGTCGGGCTGCACATGGTTCTCCAGAATGGCCGCCACGGCGAGCTCGGTGACGCCGGTGGCCGACAGGGTGTGCGGCTGGGCGACCCGCCCCCCGTCCAGGTAGCGGATCCTGAACCGTCTGGCCTGGTAGTCGGTGAGAGTAGCGGCCGAGTGGGTCTGCCGGTACTCGCCCGATCCGGGAAACCACGATTCGGTAGCACATGCCTGGTAGGCAGGCGCGGCGAGCTCGGCGGCGCAGACCCGCACCACCCGGTAGGGCAGCTCCAGCTCACGCAGGATGTCCTCGGTGTTGCGCTGGCACTGGCCGAGCCAGTACTCGGCGTCCTGCGGGCGGCACAGCACGACCTGCTCGACGGTGTGGCACGGGTGCGCCGCGAAGACGGCCAAGCGGATCGGCAGCTCGGCGCCGTCGATGACCTGGTCCCGGTAGCGGCCCAGCGCCCCGTCCCGATCCGCTACCGGCAGCAGCATCGGGGTGAGCTCGCGATCGTGCAGCATGCGCTGTGCGTGGGTGAACACCGCCCACGCCAGCCGCGCGCCGTCGCCGCGCCAGTAGTAGCCGGCCCGACCGGCCTCCTGCGTGCCACGAGCGGGATCGAGGATACCCAGTGCCGTGCCCACCGCCCGGTGGTCGCGGGCCTCATCGGCGACCACGGGGTGACCCTCGCGGCGCAGCTCGACATTGTCACCCGCCGGGGTGTCGGCGGCCAGCAGGTTGGGCAACCGGGCCCACAGCTGGTCGCGCAGCTCCTGCAGCGCGCGAACCTCCTCGGCGGCCGCGCTCATCTCATCGCGCAGCGCCTGCGCGGCCTGCGCGTCGACCTGTTCACGGCTCATAGCCTGGCGACGCTGCTGCGCCCGCAGCGTGGTGGCTCGGGCGCTCGCCTGACGCAGCTCGTCTTCGACGGTGACCAGCCGGTCTACCTCCACATCAGTGCCACGCTGGGTGGCGGTGCGCCGGAGGAGGTCGGGATCGGTCCGCAACAAAGCGATGTCGATCAACGCTGTGGCCTTCCACACGAGTCATGAAACGAAGTCCGGCCATGATGTCGCTGTCGGTGACCGCAGGCAAGCAACCGGCCGGAACGGCGGTATGCGGTTCAGCCCTTGAGCCAGCGCCGCCAGATCGGCAGTACCGCATCGAGCAGCGCGCCCGGGTTCTCGGTGTTCGGCGAATGACCGGCGCCGGGGACCGCGACGACCTCGGCGCCCAGCCGGGATGCCATGTCCAGTTGGATCGGCACCGGCCAGGCGTCGTCGGATTCCCCGAAGACCACCAGACTCGGGATGATGCGAAAGCGCAGGGCCGCGGCCAGTTCGGTCACCCGGTCGGGTTCGGTGCGCAGCGCCGTCGCCATCCCCAGCAGCCCGGCGGGCGCCGAACCCAGGAAGCGGGCTCGCAGCAGCGCGGCCAGCTCGGGCGGTTCCGCGATCCCGTCCCTGGCCTCGATCAACCGCTGGACGGCCTCGATGCCCTCGGTACGCAGCACCGGCTCCGTGGCGTCGAGCAACGCACGGCGCAGCCCCACGGGCAGGGCACCTGGCCCCGAGCCCAGCAGAGTCAGCCCGGCGACGGGTGCTCCGGCGAGCACCGCGGATCGCGCCACCAGCCCACCGTAGGAATGCCCCAGCAGCAGCACCCGGTCCCCCGCCGCGGCCAGATCGGCCACCAGATCGGCCACGGTTCGCCCGAGCTGGTCGGGATAGTAGTCCCGCTCACGACGTGGACCGGCCGACTCGTGCTGCCCGGGCAGGTCCACCGCCAGCACCGTCAGGCCGGCCGCGGTGAGCCGATCGAGCACCGGCGCGAAGTCCTCCTTCGAGCCGGTGTAGCCGGGCACCAGCAGGGCCACCGCACCGGCGGGGTCGTCGGGTTCGGCGCGCAACGCCGCCAGCGCGCCGCCGCCCACCCTGATCTGTACCGAGGTGGCGCTGTGCGGGGTGATCTGCGAGGCCGTCACGGATCACCAGCCTACGAGGCCGGGGCACCGATCAGCGCAACGCGACCAGGGTGGGCCCCCGCTGCTCGATCACCACGGTGCCATCGGTGGCGGTGCCGACCGGGCCGGCGTAGCGGCCGCGGTCCACCCGCATCGTCTGGATCTGCTGGCCGGTGGTGGGGTTGAGCAGGCCCAGCGCACCCGGTGTGGGCAGCAGCAGCCGTCCCGCGAACAGGGAGCCGGGTCCGAGCGAGCCGGGCCGGGTCCACAACGGCTGCAGGTCACCGGCACCCAGCGCGACCGTAGCCGAACCGGTGAACCAGAAATACCCGGTAGGGGTGTGGGTGACGGGGACCAGGCCGCCGGGTGGATCGCCTCGCAGATCGGCATCCGGAACGGAGAGCGGGTACGCGCCGGCCATGTTGCCCTTGGCGTCGTACACCAGAAGGCGGGGTGGGCCAGGCACCGCAACCGCCACCCGGTCGGCGCTCAGTGCGACAACCCGGGCCTGCTCGCCGGGAACCAGCGTGCTGAAGGCCACCTCGGGCTGGTCGGGGTCCTTCGGGTGGGTCTGCTGCACGGTCAGCCGGGTTGAGCGTTCCGTGGGGCAGTGCTCCACCACGGCCAGGCGGCCGGAACTCAGCGCCAGCGAGCCGTGTATGCAGTCCGGCCGCGGCTGGGTGCCCGGCTGCGCCGGGGTCGCCAGCCGACCGTAGTCCAGCGTTCGCACCAGGTCGCTGCGCCAGACCTCCAGGTAGTGCTGCCCGGTGACGGCGGCCTGGTCGCTGTCCCCCGCAAGCCGGGTCGGTACCTCGACCGGTCCGGTCCGCTGCGCGCCGCGCCGGCCGTCCGCCCAGTGCAGGGTGGTCGTCTCGCTGCAGGTCTGGCCCCGCTGGTAGAGCGCGACCACCAGGTCGAACGCGGCGCCCACAGTGCACAGCGCCAGATCGCGCTGGTAGCTCCACCGGATCGCACCGGAGGAGAGGTCCCGTCCGGCCACCTGCCCATCAGCCGCCGTGACGACGGTGCCGTCCTTGACCAGCGGGACCGGGGTCGCTGTGCTGGGGGCCCGCCAGATCTCCGTCACTTCGGACGGAAGTCGCCCATCGGCGGAGACCTGCCCGGCCGGCACCGGATCGCCGGCGGTGATCGACCTGGTGTGCCGCGCGTCACTGGTCCACCACAGGGTTGCGGCGCTGAGCAGGACCGCGACCGCCAGCGCAGCGGCGACGGCGAGATCCCCCCGGGTCCGGCGTTCGGGAGCGGGCATACGAACCGTCGGTCAGTCCCCGCCGCCGGACTGGCTGTCCCGCTGCCCGCGAACGCGGCGACGGCGACGGCGCGGCCGGGCGGTCGCGTCATCCCCGACCGGGTGCGCCGCTGCCGGTGACGTCTCGGAACCGGTCCCGCTGGGCTCTCCACCCCGGGTACGCCGCCTGCGGCGACGAGAAGGAGCCGCGTCGGCATCGGTGCTCACCGGGCGGCCGCCGCGGCCTGCTCCCGCACTGCGGCTTGTTACTGCATTCCGCCCCGCGCCCGCACTCCGGCCTGCTCCCGCATTGCGGCGCCGGGACCTGCCCTCCTCGTCGCTCGGTTCGGCGGCCAGGCCGGCCCGGGTGCGCCGGGCCATCGGCAAGCGCCCGGTGGAGTCGCTGGGAATGTCCAGGTCCCTGTACAGGTGCTCGGACGTGGAGTAGGTCTCGGCGGGCTCCGATATGCCCAGGTCCAGCGCTTCGCTGATCAGCTTCCAGCGGGCCTCCTCGTCCCAGTCGACAAGGGTGATCGCGACACCTTCCCGGCCGGCCCGGCCGGTGCGCCCGATCCGGTGCACGTAGGTCTTCTCGTCCTCCGGGCACTGATAGTTGATGACATGGGTGACTTCGGGAATGTCGATGCCGCGAGCGGCGACGTCGGTGGCGACCAGTACGTCGACCTTCTCCGAGCGGAACGCCCGCAGCGCCTGCTCGCGGGCCCCCTGGCCGAGGTCGCCGTGTACGGCCGCGGCCGCGAACCCCCGCTCGGTGAGCTCGTCAGCGACCTTCTGCGCGGTGCGCTTGGTCCTGGTGAAGGTCATCGTCAGGCCCCGCTCGCGGGCCTGTAGCACCCGGGAGAGCAGTTCCACCTTGTCCAGCGCGTGCGCCCGGTAGACGAACTGACGGGTGCGTTCGTGGATCGCGGTGGCGTCGGGCTCCTCGGCACGGATGTGCGTCGGACGGGTCAGGAAGGTCCTGGCGAGCGTGATGATCGGGCCGGGCATCGTGGCGGAGAACAGCATGGTCTGGCGCGCTTCGGGCACCATGCGCATGATCCGCTCGATGTCGGGCAGGAAGCCGAGGTCGAGCATCTCGTCGGCCTCGTCGAGCACGAGTACCCGCACCTTGCCCAGCACCAGGTGGCGCTGCTCGGCGAGGTCGAGCAGCCGGCCCGGGGTGCCGACCACCAGGTCGACGCCCCTGGTGAGCGCCTTGATCTGCGGCTCGTAGGGGCGCCCTCCGTAGATCGGGAGCACCCGCAAGCCGAGTGCCCGGCCCGCCTCGGCCAGGTCGGCGGTGACCTGGATGCACAGCTCACGGGTCGGCACGACGACCAGCGCACGGGGGGTGCCGTCGAGCGCGATGTCCCCCGCGGTGATCCGCTGAATCAGCGGGACGCCGAAACCGAGCGTCTTACCGGTACCGGTGCGGGCCTGGCCGATCAGATCGTCGCCGGCCAGCGCCAGCGGCAGGGTGAGCTCCTGGATGGCGAAGGTGCGTTCGATGCCCACGCTGCGCAGGGTGCGAACGATCTCGTCGCGGACGCCGAGTTCGGCGAACGTGGGCGAGTCGTCCCGCACCGGGGCACCCGCCTGCAGTGGCTGCGGCGGGGGCGGCTCGTCGGGTGCGATTTCGGAATGGTCCAGCGTGCGGGGGTCGGAAATCTCCGTGGGGTCGATATCGGACAATGGGGAGTGACTGACGGTCAGCGTGATCGCCTCTCTCGTGCCGGCGCGCCCGCCGTCGTCTCACTCGACCATCTCCGGGCCGCTGACCGGCGCGACGGAGCTGGGAACGAGGGCACGTGGTGCGCGCACATGAATGTGCCCGGCGGCATCAGCCTCCGAACTGAGGGTGCCTCCTGCACGCTGCACGAACGTACTGGGTGACGCCTCGTGCGGCATGGTACCCGCTGAGGCGTCAAGAATACCGGTGACACCGCGCAGCCGGGTGACATCTCAACGCCATCATAGAGGCCGGATGAGACATCCGGCGAATCAGCAGCCGGAAAGACCGGTGCAGCACGGCTCTGGGACTGGACCGCAACCCAGGGCGCGGCGCTTCAGGCGCAATCTGCTGAGGTGCCCGCGATCAGGCCTAGGCTGCCCACTGTGGACCTGGCACGTGAGGGGATCATCGACCTGCTGGGGGTCCTGGCCTACGGTGAACTGTCCGCCTTCGACCGGCTCGCCGAGGACGCTCGCGGTGCTCCCACGCTGAGCGGCCGGGCGGCGATGGCCGGCATGGCGGCGGCCGAGTTCGGACATTTCCGGTTACTGGAGCACCACCTGAGGGAGTTGGGCGTCGCGGTGGACGACGCGATGGCACCGTTCGTGCCGCGCTTCGACCACTTTCATGCCTCGACGGCTCCCCGGTCCTGGCTCGAGTCACTGGTGAAGGCCTACATCGGGGATGGGCTCGCCGCGGACTTCTACGGCGAGGTGGGCTGCTGGCTCGACGAGCGGACCGGGGCTCTGGTCGGCGCGGTGCTGGCCGACACCGGTCATTCCGCGTTCGCCGAGCGAGAGGTGCGGACGGCGTGCACGAACGACCGGACCACCCGCGACCGGCTCGCCCTGTGGGGACGCCGGCTGCTGGGGGAGGCGGTCACGCACGCCCAGCACGTGGTCGCCGAGCGGGACGCGTTGGCCGAGCTGATCACCCGCGGCTCGGGAGACCTGGCCGGACTGGCCACCTTGATCCGCCGGATACAGGTCAAGCACGGACACCGGATGACCGCCCTCGGGCTGACGTGAGGGCTGTTTGCAGGCCCGAACCATCAATACAGACAGGTTGTTCGCGGTCGGCGCAGCGGCCGCCGCCCTTGCCGACGGTGTGCTCGACTAGCCTGGACGGGAATTTTCGATCACATAATGGAGGTCCTCGCGTGGAGGTCAAGATCGGCGTCGCGGAGAGTCCGCGCGAGCTGGTGGTGTCCAGCTCGGACTCGCCGGAACAGGTGGAAGCGCTGGTCACCGAAGCGCTGCGAGACAACCGGGGCCTGCTGACCCTGATCGATGAGAAGGGCAAGCGCTTCGTCATTCCCGCCTCGCGGGTCGCCTACGTCGAGATCGGACCGGTGGAAGGCCGCCGGGTCGGCTTCTCGGTGGGGAACTGAGGGTCCGGGGCGGGCTCGGCAAGCACGGGCTCGGCAAGCATCCGGGCCGGTGATCCGCCGGCCTGCACGATCCCGTCGAGTGCGCCCCAGACCATCATCAGCAGGTAGTCGCGCAGGGCTTCCCGGGGCAACGTGCGCCGCTCCAGCCACCAGTCTCCGGCGGCCTGCACCATGCCGACGCCGGCATGGGCCCATGTCTCCGCACCGCCGGGGTCCATGCCCAGTTTGCTCAGCCGATCGGTGAAGATCGCGCTGAGGGTGCGCGCGATGAGCTCGTTGTTCGTGGTGACCGGATCTCGCTGTACCGGCCGGTCGGGGAAGGAGCGGCGCACCACGAAGCGGTAGAGTTCGGGCTCATCCTCGATGAATGTCAGGTAGGTGTCGATCACGAGCCGCAGCGGTTCACGAGGATCACCTTCGCCCTGCAGACCCGAGAGCAGTGCGCTACGCAGGAACTGGGTGGCATGCTCGCTGACCGCCATGTACAGGTCGCCCTTGTCCTGGAAATACCGGTAGAGGATCGGCTTGCTGACCCCGGCCTCGCCGGCGATGTCCTCCATCGCGACGTCGGGCCCGTGCTTGCGGATCGCCACCAGTGCGGCACCCACCAGTTCCGCCCTCCGCTCCTCGCGATGGCCGGGGCGAGCCCTCCTCGGACCGGTCGAGCCGCGCTCGGGCTTGACAGGATCGATGTCATCCGACATGTTACTTATGGTAACGGTTACCATCGGTAACGTCGTACGCCCGGGGAGGCACTGATGACCACAACCGAGGATGTTCGGTCGTTCACCACCTCCGACGGTACGCAACTCGCCCTGTACTGGCAGAGCCCCCAGGCGGCCCCCGAGGCGACCACCGCTCCGCTCACCCTGGTGCTCGCGCACGGCTGGACCCTCGACTTCCGATCCTGGGGCCCGATCGTCGACCTGCTGGCGCCCCGGCTCAACCTGCGGGTGCTGCGCTACGACCACCGCGGGCACGGTGGATCGGACCGCGCCCGGCCCGGTACCGCGACGATCTCCCAGCTGGCCGACGATCTCGCCGAACTGCTCCGCGGCGAGGTCAGCGGGCCGGTCGTGCTCGGCGGGCACTCGATGGGCGGAATGACGATCATGGCGCTCGCCGAACGGCACCCCGACCTGGTGGCGCGGCAGGTCGTGGGCGCGATATTCGTGGCAACGTCCTGCGGTGATCTGGTTCCGCTGGATCTGGGGCTGCGGCCCACGATGGCCCGCCTGGTGGCTCACGCGGAGGCCCGGCTGATGCGCGCCAAGGCGATCGCGCGCCGGCTGCAGGGCCGGGAACTGACCGCCAAACGGGCCGGGCTGGTCCGTCCCGGGGTGCGCTGGCTGCTGTTCGGTGAACATCCTAGGCGGGCCGACATCGACCTCACGGCACAGTGCATGGCGCAGAGCCGCCCCTCCAACATCCTGGATTTCCGGCCCACCTTCGACGACCATGACAGAGCCGCGGCACTGGCCGCCTTCGCGCATGTTCCGGCCTTGGTGCTGGCCGGGACCCGGGATCGGCTCATCCCGGTTCGGCATGCCGCCGCGATCGCCGCACAACTGCCCGATGCCACCCTGGTGCGCTATTCGGGCGCCGCACACATGGTGCATCTGGAGCGCGCCGAACAGGTCGCGGACCGGATCGAAGAGCTGATCACGACGGCGACGCCCCAGTCCTGAGCTCGTCCGCCCATCGACATGGGCCTATCGACATGCGCGGGCGCGCCGACGTGCCACCCGGCACGCCGTCGTCGACGACGGCGTGCCGGGTGGTTTCTTCTCGTCTTGTCGGCCCGCCGCGGTCTCAGCGCAGCGGGCTGGTGGTGGAGCGCCAGTTCACCGTGGGCCGCATCGCGGTGAGGTCGACTCGGCCGATGTGCTCCTCGGTGATGCCGAACAGCGACTCGATCAGCGTGTCGGAGAGCAGATGCGGCTGCAGTCCCAGATCCACCAGACCGGTGTGCACCACGTTGTAGTAGTGCTCTTCGAGTTCCACCCGGGGGTTGTCCAGGTACTCGATCTCCACGTTACCCGGGTAGCTGGCCGAGACGGTCTTGGCGACGTCGGCGACCGACATCGATTCGGTCAGCTGGTTGAACACCCGGAACTCACCGGCCCGCGCCGGGTTCTCACAGGCCAGCCGAATACACTCGACGGTATCCCGGATGTCGATGAATCCCCGGGTCTGCCCACCTACGCCGTAGACGGTCAGCGGATGCCCGAGCACAGCCTGGATGACGAACCGGTTGAGCACGGTGCCGAAAACGGCGTCGTAGTCGAAACGGGTGGCCAGCCGGGGATCTCCTGCGGTCTGGTCGGTCTGCTGGCCGTAGACGACGCCCTGGTTGAGGTCGGTCGCCCGGAGCCCCCAGATCCGGCAGGCGAACTCGATGTTGTGGCTGTCGTGCACCTTCGACAGGTGATAGAAGGAACCGGGCTTCTTCGGGAACAGCATGCGGTCCTTGCGACCGTTGTGCTCGACCTCGAGCCAGCCCTCTTCGATGTCGATGTTCGGAGTGCCGTATTCACCCATCGTGCCGAGCTTCACCAGATGGATGTCCCGGTCCGCCTCGGCGATCGCGAAAAGCACGTTGAGGTTGCCGATGACGTTGTTGTACTGGGTGTACACGGCATGTTTGCGATCGATCATCGAGTACGGCGCGGCGCGCTGCTCCGCGTAGTGCACGATCGCGTCCGGCCGGAACCGGCGCACCGCGTCGAGGGTGAACTCCCCGTCGCACAGGTCGCCGACGAAAAGCTCCAGAGTCTTTCCGGACAGTTCACGCCAGGCCTGCACGCGATGGTGCAGCGGCTCGATGGGTACCAGGCTGCGCACACCCATCTCGTCGTCGTAGGAGCGGCGGGCGAAGTTGTCCAGTACACCGACCTCGTGCCCGCGATCCGACAAGTGCAGGGCTGTGGGCCAGCCCAGGTATCCGTCACCACCGAGTACGAGGATCCGCACCGTGTTCCTCCAGCCGTTGTCGTGGTTCCACGGCGACAGGAACTTTCGGAGCGGTTCGACCAGTACCTGCTCCCGAGGCGTCCCCGGGTGGAACCGGGCGGTATGTGCGCTCTGCCTATCACGAGGCCACCACCTGGTTCCATCAAAGGAAGCTGAGAGTCCCCGCTTCGGCACCGGGACTGCGGTGAGTCCGGAACGTCGGTGGTCCGGGAACGTCGGTGGTCCGGGAACGCCGGTGGGTCCGGGACGTCTGCAAGGATGCACTCGTGCTGCAACGGCTGGCCCACTCCCGGGTGATCAGGGTGTTCACCCGGTTCGCCGCGGGCTCGGCGGTGGCCACAGTGTCCAGCCAGCTGACCCTGCTGCTGTTCTTCGGGGTGCTGGGTGCTTCGGCTGCGATGTCCGGGACCGTCGCCTTCGTCGCCGGGGCCGTGCCCGCCTTCCTGATCCACCGGTTCTGGACCTGGCGGCGCTCCGGGCCGGTGGGCATGCGCCGTGAACTGGTGCCCTACGCGGCGGTGATCACGGCGAACGGGCTGGTCGCGATCGGGGTCACCACGGCAACGGACTGGCTCGTCGCAGGCGCCGTCCACAGCCACACACTGCGCACCGCCGTCCTCGCGGTGTCGTTCGGTGCCAGTTACCTGCTGCTCTTCGTGCTCAAGTTCGCGTTGCTGGATCGGGTAGTGTTCAGGCCCGTGGTGTCCAGACCCGAGGACCCGGCGCGCCGCGCGAAACGCTCCCGCCACCAGGTGCCCACCATCACCCGGGCGTAACGCATTCCGTAGACCAGGTTGTTGCCCTTCTTGGTCTCCCCCGCGGTGCGGGCCAGCATTGTCATGGGCTGCTCACGGACCCGGTAGCCGTGCGAGATCACCCCGAGCAGCAACTCGGAGGCCTGGTACTGAGCCTGCGCCAACGTGACGGCAGCGGTCACGTCGGCCTTCATCGCCCGGAAGCCGAATGAGGTGTCGGTGAGCTGCCGGCGGGTCAGCATGCTGGCCAGCCAGCCGAACACATGCACCCCGAGGTGGCGGACCGGGTCGGTGGTCTCCTGACGACCCAGGCGGCGCGAGCCGGTGACGAAGTCGGCCTCGTCGTCGAGCAACGGCTGCAGCAGCAGTGGCAGCTCGCTCAGGTCGTACTGGCCATCCGCGTCGGTGGTGACGATGTAGCGGGCACCGGCCTCGCGCGCCAGCGCGTAGCCGAGCCGCAGCGCCGCTCCCTGGCCACGGTTGGTCACCGCTTCGCAGACCCAGGCGCCGTGCCTGCGGGCCACCTCGGCGGTTCCGTCCGTGCACCCGTCCACGACCACCAGGGTGTCCACCGGCAGCCCGCAGCTGATCGGGGGGACGGCCGCGAGCACAGCACCGATACCGTCCACCTCGTTGTAGGCGGCGATCACCACGGTCACCGGGGCGAAGCGCACCTCCCCCTCGGCGTAGCCGAACGCCCGGATCGAGGCGGTGTCCACCGGATCGGGATAGGGCGACAGCGCGGGGCGCAGCCGCAGCCGGGGGTCGGGCCTGCGCAGCGGCCCGGTGAAGGCGGTGACGCCCAGCGCCCCGGCCACCGGCAGCAACACCAGACCGGGCAGCTGATAACGCCAGGAGAACTCGAATGCCGCAGCGGTCAGCAGCACAGTGATCCCGAGGCCGGACACCAGCAGGCTGGCGGCCCGGATACCGGACCGGCGCGCCGAGCCGAACCCGAACCCGCCGAGCAGACCGGCGGCGAGCGCCACGGCGAGCAGCGGTCCCGGTGCGTAGCCGACGGTGAGCTGATAGCCCCGCAGCAGCTTGGCGATGCCGGTATCGGCCCCCACCGGAACATCGCCGTACTGCAGAGCGGTCGTTTCGACATTCTCCGGGATCCAGTTGTACGGGTAGGACGCCTGGAACTGCCAGCGCTGCACCGGTACATCGCCCACCGCATCCATCCGGACCGGGCGGAACCCCTTGAGGAAGTCCTCCAGCACCGCCACCGTGAGATCCCACGGCTGATGGGCGAACACCTGGTGAGCGAAGGAGCTCTGCAGTGCCGCCATCGACATGTCCGGCGGCAGCTTGACCGTCCACGCCGGAGAGGCCGGGTTGTGGGCGTAGAAGTCCACCCCGCGCCGCGCGTCCCGTGGCTCTTCAGGGCACAAAGTGCGTTCCCAGGTCCCGGCCGGGATCTGGTCGCACTCGGCGATCTGCGCCGCACGGCCGTAGAGCACGGTGTCACTGGATCCGGACAGCCCCCAGTGGCCGGTCACGGCACGGTAGTAGCCCGCATAGCCGAGTAGCACCACGGCGAACCCCGCGGCCATCGCGACCGCGCGCAGCCCGATCCGCCGCCAGCCGGCCCGGCGGGCCCAGAGCGACCCGGCTACGACCAGGTACGCCAGCGCGGGTACCAGCATGGTCACCCCGACCAGCCGGACGAGGACGGCGATGCCGATCAGGATCCCTGCGCAGGCCGCCTGCCGGGGTTCCGGCAGGCCGCGCCAGGTCAGCACCCAGATGATCGCCACCAGCAGCGCCTGGAACCAGACGTCGGACATGATGTTGTGCTCGATCTGCAGCTGGTAGGCATCGAGTAGCACCGGTGCGGCGGCCACGGCGGCCAGCCAGCGTTTGGCGCCGTGCCGCAGCAGCAGCAGGTAGATGGCGACGGCCATGCCCAGCCCGAGCAGATGCTGCACCACGGTTACGAACCGCAGATCACCGAAGGCCAGCAGCACGTTCAGGATCAGCTCGTAGCCGATCGGGCGCAGCCCGTCAGGACGCAGATTCTGCAGGTCGCCGAGGTAGACGAAGGAGTCGATGAACAGCAGGGCCGGTTGGTAGGCCAGCACCGTGAGCACCCGCGCCACCGCGCCCAGGGTGAGCAGCGCGAGCAGCAGCCAGTGCGTGCGGGCCGAACCCAGCCAGCGGGAACCCAAGCCGGGGTTCTGAAGGCGTGGCGGCAAAGCACCCGGCTCGGGTGGGGCCAGCGCCGCTGTCACCGTTGGGGTCCGTCTGTGACCGCGAAGTCCTTCCACACCGTGGTCAGCCCCTCGGCCAGCGAGACCGAGGGCCGGTAGCCCAACCGTTCACGAGCCCGGCCGATGTCCACGATCACCGCGGGCATCTCACCGGGTTTGGCGGGGACGTGCTCGACGGGCAGTGCGCAGCCGGTCACGGTGCGGACCGCGTCGACCAGTTCCAGCACCGTCACCGAACGGCCCGCGCCGATGATCACGCTGCCCACATAGCCGCGGTCCCACGCCGCGAGTACCGCCGAGGTCACGTCTTTCAGGTGCACCATGTCACGCTGCTGCAGCCCGTCGCCGTAGATCTGCACACCCCCGCCGGCCAGCGCGGCACGCATCATCCGGGCCACGAAACTGTCCTTGTGCCGCATCCCGGGGCCGTAGATGTTGGTGAAGCGCAGCGCGCAGGTGCTCATCCCGTACGCGCCCGCGTAGCCCGACAGCAGCATCTCGCAGGCGGCCTTGGTGGCCCCGTACGGGGTCAGCGGGCGCAACGGCACCGTCTCGTCCACCGCGGTGTGCCCGACATTGCCGACCACCGCGTTGGTGGAGGCCATGATGAACCGGCCGGCACCAGACCTGCGGCAGCCCTCCAGCAACTCCTGGGTGACCGCCACATTCGCCTGGTAGGTCTGCGCCGGTTGCTGAACCGAGCGCAATACCGAGGTGATGGCTGCCAGGTGCACGACCCCGGCCACGTCGCCGTCGTCCAGCGCCGCGGCGATGACATCCGGGTCGGTGAGGTCACCGACGACGCTGCGCACCGCCGGATCGGGATGCGCGGTGCGGTCGGCCACGGTCACCGGGTTGCCCCGACTCATGAATGCGTCGACCGCAGCCCGGCCGACGAAGCCGGCTCCTCCGGTGATCAGGACTCGGCCAGACAAGGCTGGTGGAGTGGTCATCGCCGAGCAGACTAACGGGTGAACGAGCAGGCGAGCTCGACGAGGGTGCGAGCGGCGAAGCCCGTTCCACCCGGATTGACCTCGTCGTAGGTCTGCTCGGCGCGGGCCGGACCGGCGATGTCGAGATGCGCCCATGGCAGGCCTGCCGTGAACTCGCGCAGGAAAAGTGCTGCCGTGATCCCCCCGGGTCCCGGCGGGCACTGCCGCAGGTCGGCGATGTCGGATCGGACGTCGTCGGCGTGGTCGCGGGCCAACGGCATCGGCCACCAGGCCTCCCCCGCGGCCTGCCCCGCGGCCGTGATCCGCTCGGTGAGGCCGGCGTCGGTGGCGAACAACCCGCCGGTGCGCAGACCGAGAGACACTTTCATCGCCCCGGTCAAGGTGGCCACATCGACCAGTGTGGTGGGCTGCAGCGTGCCGACCGCGTGGGCCAGCGCGTCAGCCAGCACCAGGCGGCCCTCGGCGTCGGTGTTGGTCACCTCTGTGGTGGTACCGCCCACCTGCCGCACGATATCCCCGGGGCGATACGCCGACCCGGACACGTGGTTCTCCGCGCACGGCACCAACCCGGTCACCCGCAGCGGCACTCGCAACCGGCCGATGGCGAGCATCGCGGCGATCACCGCGGCGCCCCCGGACATGTCGGTACGCATCAGATGCATGCCGTCGGCGGGTTTGATCGAGATACCCCCGGTGTCGAACGTGATCCCCTTACCGACCAGCACCAGATGAACACCGGCGGCGGCGCCGGGAGGTCGCCAGGACATTTCGAGCAGCCGAGGAGGACGAGCAGAGCCGCCACCGACCGCGAGTACCCCACCGAAGCCGTGCTCGTCCAGCCACCACTCGTCACGCACCGTGGCCCGCAGGCCGGGCACCGCGGCGGCCAGGCCGGCAGCGGTTCCCGCGAGCCAGGCCGGGTCCTTCTGCCCGCTCGGGGTGTTGGCGAGGTCCCTGGCCAATCCGGTGGCCCGGCCCAGCACCTGCGCCCTGCCGACCGCGTCCGCGAGCCGGGCCACCCCGTCCTGATCAGCGGGGATCAGCCGCACCGTGTCGATGCGCGGCGGCGGATCGCCGCTGATGACCCGGTAGCGATGCGAACCCGCGACGCATCCCAGTGCCAGCGACGCCGCTTCGTCGGCAGTGGTGCCGGCAGGCAGGTGCACCTGCAGGGTGCCCATCTCAGGCCGCTCCACCGCCTGCTCTGCCCGGTCCGCCTGCTCCGCCCGGTCCGCCTGCACCGCCCGGTCCGCCTCGCGGGCCGACGAGGCCGCCCGAACCAGCGCGGCACCAGCGGCGCGCCAGTTCTGCGCGGTACCCGTGCCGATACCCAGCAGCCAACCGTGGCCAGACGACGCCGTGGCCGGCGGCACAGCTGCCGTGGTGCCCGCCTTGCTGCTCACCCGGTGCAGGTCCAGCCACCGCTCGTCCACCCCGAGCAGGTCCGCGCCGGGCCCCAGGATCGGGGGGCCCTCGGCTGTGGACTGTCTGACCAGGACGACGTCCGGGACACCTGCACCGGACTGGGCGTGTACCTGGACCCCGACCAATGGGGTGGGGACTTCAGGTGTCGAGGGCACTGACGGCCTCACTCGACAACGGCTCGTAAAGCGTTTCCCAGCTCACCTGCCTCGGCCGCCGACATCTCGACGACGAGTCGCCCACCGCCCTCGAGGGGGACGCGCATCACGATGCCTCGTCCCTCCTTAGTCACCTCGAGGGGACCGTCGCCGGTCCGGGGCTTCATGGCCGCCATAGCGTGCTCCCTCCATGCAATCGTCACCGCAGGTGGCCACGCGACACGGGTGACCCCCTGCATTCTCCCCTATCGGCTCCGACGCGTGAAACCAACCGATGATCTCGTGTCGGGCTGTTCATGCGCCGGGCGTCGGCGCCCCCGCTGCGCAGCGGTCACCCCGGGGTGGTATGGCGAAAGCAGCCGGCGAGATGGTCATCCACCATTCCGGTGGCCTGCATGAGCGCATAACAGGTCGTCGGGCCGACGAAGGTGAGGCCGCGGCGCCGCAGAGCACGGGCCATCGCCGTGGATTCCTCGGTCCGCGCGGGTATCTCGGCCAGGGTGCGCGGAGCCGGCCGTCCGGCCGGGTCGGGCGCGAAGGACCACAACAGGCTGTCCAGGTCCTCATCGAGTTCGGTGACCACTCTGGCGTTGCGGACCGTCGCCTCGATCTTGGCGCGATTGCGCACGATGCCCGGGTCGGCGAGCAGCTGGGCCACGTCGTCCTCGGTGAACGCGGCGACGGCAGCCGGGTCGAAACCCGCGAAGGCACGCCGGAATGCCGCGCGCTTGCGCAATATCGT
This sequence comes from Pseudonocardiaceae bacterium, assembly GCA_036494005.1. Lineage (GTDB taxonomy): Bacteria > Actinomycetota > Actinomycetes > Mycobacteriales > Pseudonocardiaceae. The sequence goes on from DASXOV010000177.1 coordinate 17,720, forward strand.
CAGCCAGGACAGCCCCGACTGGAACGCCTCCAGGCTGAGCCGCTCGAACAGCGCAACCACCCCGTGCAGTGGCACGCCCCACTCGGTGTCGTGGTACTCGCGGTAGTCAGCGGTGGCCGTGCCCCAGGGGCAGCGGGCGCGACCGTCCGGGCCGATCGCCGGGCACTTCTCCGGCCGCACCACCGCATTGGCCGTATCGGCGGGAGCCGGGGCAGCCGCGGAGGCCGGGGGCCGTCGCGGGCTCATCAGGGGTAGGTCCGGCAGAAATCGGCGAAGCGGTTCAGCGAGTGCTGCAGACCCCATCCGAAGACGGGCCGGACCAGTGTCCAGCCCAGCCTGCCCAGCACACCGAGCGGCAGTTCCAGTTGCTCGGTCCACTCGAAGATGGCGGCGTCGCGCCCGCGCGGCCGGACCACGAACACACCGACGCCGCGCACCACCCGCCCGGTATGCCGCACCTCACAGCGCAGCGGGGCATCCCAGACGGTGATCCGCATGCTGTCGGTCACTCCGATCGCGCCCAGCCCGGTGATGGCCTCCACTTCGGAGCCGACGGAGCGCCCGTCACCGCGTCGGATCCGCACGGTCGTGCCGAGAATCCACTCCTGCTGGCGCTCCCAGTCGGTGGCGGCGGCGAAGACCGTCTCCGGGGGCGCAGGCACATCGACCCGCAGGCTCAGTTCCGTGCCCATCGTTCCCCCTCCAGTTCCTCGACCCTGGCGCGCAGCGCATCGAGCTCCGCGGCGATCCGCTGCAGTGCCCAGTCCACCTCCGACATCCGATACCCCCGCAGCACCTGGGAGAACCGCACCGTACGCACGTCATCCCCCGCGATGGGTCCGTCCGGCAACCAGGTCGCGGTGGCGTCGCGCGGAAGTGCGGCCAGTTCCTCACCCCTGCCGAACACCAGCGAGGCGATCAGGAATATCACCGCTGCCACCACCGCCGCCACCACGAGGTAAATCAGTACTGTGCCCACGTTTCCCGATCTTGGCATGTTGGCAGCTCTTCAAGGAGGACCAACCCCCTCGGGGATGGTCTCAAACGACCGCCATCCCCAAGCCGCACCCGATGGCGGGTGCCACCGGTGCAGCCGGTCGGCATCCGTTTGAGACCCGTCGAACGGGAGTTGGTGGCTCTTGAAGAGCCACCAAACTCAGGCTGAGCGGGCCGCCACGACGTCGCGCATCGGTGGGCGGTCGGCCACCAGGACGCCGGTCTCCGTAGGCATGAAGCGGGCTCCGAGCTGCACGAACTGGGTCATGCCGTGTGAACCCTGCACCTCGGGCACCCCGCAACGGGGCAGCGCGGCGCCAAGGATCTGGCGGGACATCACACCGAGGTCGAGCAGCGAACGGTTGCGGTGCTTGCGCACGCCGAGGTTCACCTGCGCCAGCCCGTCCAGCCCGTGGATGCTGTGCACGTCCAGCAGCAAGCCGATCTCCACGCCGTATCCGGCGGCGAAGGGCACCGACTCCAGAAACGCCCGGCTCGCCGCGTACTCCCCGCCCAGCGGCTGGACCACGCCGGCCAGCTCCGGACGCAGCGCGTTGAGCAGTGGACGGGCCAGCAACTCGGTGACCCGCCCGCCCCCGGACCCGACCTCGACGCTCTCCATCCGCAGTGGCCGCCGATAGAACCCCTTGACCAGGTGCGGGCGGGCCGCCAGCCGACGATGGCCGAGCAGCAGCGGCCCGAGCAGCGCCGGGACGAACCCGGAGTCGAAGTCGACCAGGTCGGAGTCGATGAACACCAGCAGGTCCCCCGACGTGGCGGCCAGCGAACGCCACAGCACCTCACCCTTGCCCGGCCATGGCTCCAGCTCGGGCAGCACGTCGGTGCGGTGCACCACCCGTGCCCCGGCTTCCTTGGCAACCACGGCCGTCCGGTCGGTGGAACCGGAATCCATCACTACCACCTCGTCGACCAGGGTGCCGACCAGCGGGCGCAGCTCACCGACCACCGCACCCACGGTGGCCTCCTCGTTCAGCGCGGGCAGCACGACGCTGACCGTGCGGCCCTTCTTGGCCGCGACCAGGGCATCGACGGTCCAGGACACGCTCTGCACGGTGGCTTCGGCGAACCAGCGGCGGGTCTGTGGGAGCAGCGCCGCGCCCCGCAGGTGGCGCCCCTCGGCCCGCGGTCTCATGCCAGCCCCCGAACAGCACGGGATGGCGGCCGGCTACCGGCGATGGACGCCACCATTTCCAGTGTGCGGCGGGTCTGGAGCACCTGGTGAGCCCGGAAGATCCGGACCCCCGCCCACGCGGCGACCGCGGTGGCCGCCAGGGTGCCTTCGATCCGCTCGTCCACGCCTGCGTCGAGGGTCTCACCGATGAAGTCCTTGTTGGACAATGCCATCAGCACCGGCCATCCGGTGGCGACCAGTTCGTCGCAGCGGCGCAGCAGTTCCAGGCCGTGCCAGGTGTTCTTCCCGAAGTCGTGGGTGGGGTCGATCAGAATCGCCTCCTTCGGTACGCCGAGCCCGACCAGCCTCTCGGCCTGAGTGGCGAGGTCGTCGATGACGTCGCGCGTCACATCGGTGTAACGGACCCGGTGCGGTCGGGTGCGCGGCACTGCGCCTCCGGTGTGGGAACAGACCACCCCGCACCCGTATTCGGCGGCGACCTCGGCCAGCTTGCGGTCGACGCCCGCCCACGTGTCGTTCAGGATGTCCGCGCCGGCATCAAGAGCTGGTGCGGCCACCTCGTGCCGCCAGGTATCGACGCTGATCAACAGCTCAGGGTGGCGCTCCCGCACCATCGCGATGAACGGCACCACCCGGCGGGTCTCCTCGGCCACCCCGACGACGTTGCCGGGCCCGGCCTTGACCCCACCGATGTCCAGGATATCGGCACCTTCGGTCACCGCGCGATCCACAGCGGACATCGCGGCCTCATCGGCGTAGGTGGCACCGCGGTCATAGAACGAGTCGGGGGTGCGGTTGATGATCGCCATCACCGCTGCCCGGTCGGTGCGCAATGCGCGGGTGCCGAACCGCACGACCGCTACCACCGCACGGCCCGCGGCTGCGGGGGGGTCGGCGGTCATCCGAGGCATGCCTGCAGCGCGGTCTGCACTTCGGTCGTAACGACCAGGCCGGCCAGCCCGTCAGCGGAAAGGAAACCACTCGAACGCAGCCCGTCGACCCAGTCCAGCAATCCGGTGTAGTGCCCGTCGGGGTCGAGCAGCACCACCGGTTTGGCATGCAGGCCCAGCGCGCGGGAGGTCCACGCCTCGAACAGCTCCTCGCAGGTGCCGATGCCTCCCGGCAGGGCGAGAAACGCGTCGGCGTGCGCGTCCATCAGGGCTTTGCGCTCCCGCATGGTGTCGGTGATCAGCAGTTCGTCGGCCTCGATGTCGGCGACCTCCCGGTCCACCAGCGCCCGCGGGATGACTCCCACTGTGCGTCCGCCGTGCGCCCGGGCCGCGCCTGCCAGCGAACCCATCATCGAGACGTTGCCGCCTCCTGAGACCAGCTGCCAGCCCCGCGCGGCGATACCCGCCCCCACCTCGGCGGCCAGCCGTCGGTAGTACCCGGGTATACCACCGCCCGACCCGCAGTAGACGCACACGCTCCATGTCCTCAAGGCACGCTCCATGTCCTCAAGGGATGTCCTGGCCGGCCTCGTGGGACTCCCGGTAGGACTCACCGACCAACGCCACCGCCTCGTCCACGTCATCGGTGAGGTGCAGCAGGCCGAGCTCGGCCTCGGTCAGCTTGCCCTCGGCGGTGACGGTGTCGGCCAACCAGGAGTACAGGCCGCCCCAGTAGGAGCATCCGAGCAACACCACGGGGAACCTGGTGACCTTCTTCGTCTGCACCAGGGTGAGCGCCTCGAACAGCTCGTCCAGGGTTCCGAAGCCGCCAGGCAAGCAGATGAACGCCTGGGCGTACTTGACGAACATGGTCTTGCGCACGAAGAAGTAGCGGAAGTTGATGCCGAGATCGACCCACGGGTTGAGCCCCTGCTCGAAGGGCAACTCGATGCCGAGACCGACCGAGAACCCACCGGTCTCCGATGCTCCTCGGTTGACCGCCTCCATGACACCGGGCCCGCCACCGGTGATCACCGCGAAGCCCGCGGCCGCCAGCGCCGCACCCAGCGCCCGGCCGGTGGCGTATTCGGGATGATCACGAGAGGTGCGCGCGGAGCCGAACACGGTGACCGCACGCGGCAGCTCGGCGAGCATGCCGAAACCGTCGACGAACTCGGCCTGGATGCGCAGCACCCGCCACACGTCGGTGTGCAGCCAGTCCGCGGGTCGGCGGGAGTCGAGCAACCGCTGGTCGGTGGTGGTCGCCTCGGTGCGCCGATCCCGCCGGAGCACCACCGGCCCCCGCAGCCGCTCCTGAGGGTGTTCCTCGTCCCCGTTGTGGCTCGGTGGACGCCATCCGTCCGCT
>DASXOV010000178.1:0-3655 GCA_036494005.1 Pseudonocardiaceae bacterium
AACCGGCGCTGGTCGCGGGTCGCGGTGCCGAAGGTCGGCTGGGTGCGGTTGCGGCGCAGCCGGGACCTGGCCGAGTGGAAGTCCTACCGGGTGACGCTGGATCCCTCGGGACGTTGGCATATCGCCTTCGCGGTGATCCCCCCACCACTGGAGGGGCCTGGCGAGGCAGCGTGGCGGGTATCGATCGTGGTGTCGCCGTCACGCTGGCCCTGTCCGATGGCACCACCTATCAAGCCCCGCCGCCAGTGGGTGTCCGGAGGGCCGCACGCGCGCTGTCGCGATGTCAGCGCGGCTCCGGCCGACGTCAGCGGGCGAAGGCTCGGGTGGCGCGGCTGCATGCTCGTGTGGCGGATCGACGCCGGGATTTCGTGGAGAAGACCTCCACGACCATCGCCCGACGGTACGACCTGATCCGGATCGAAGATCTGCGGGTGGCGAATATGGTCCGCTCGGCCCGGGGCACCGTCGAGCAACCCGGTCGCAACGTGGCGCAGAAGGCTGGCCTGAACCGGTCCATTGTGAATGCCGCGTGGACGGCGTTCGCCACTCGCTTGGAGGACAAGGCCGCTGGTCGGGTGGAACGAGTCGATCCCGCGTTCACGAGTCAGTGTTGTTCGGTGTGTGGGCATGTCGGGGCGGAGAGTCGCAAGAGCCAAGCTCTCTTCCGCTGCGTCGCCTGCGCGTATACCGGTAATGCTGATGTGAACGCGGCGAGGAACATCGCGGCAGGGCGTGCCGTGACTGCGCGGGGAGGCCCGGTGTTGGCTGGGCTGGTGAACCGTGAACCTCAACACGAGACCTCCTCGGTCGCGTAGTTGGAATCTCTGTGCTTCAGCACAGGGAGGACGTCAAGGTGACAACCCTGACCACCGCACCGCAGGTGAGAAGAGCCTGAGGAGCAGGCAAGACCACGCCAAGAAACTCCAGCAAAACCCTGACTCGGGCAAACCCGCAGGTGGCCGTGTGACGCAGGCCGATAACATCACCACCGGTGCAATTGCGCCCCGACCGGTGTCAACGCTTGAGGAGTCCGTCGTGTCCCAGCCGCCTCGTGCCGCCGCTGTTCCCGCCGCTCGCGTGGTGGTCACCGCGGGCACCACCGCCGGTGCCGCGGTGCGGGAAGCCGGCCTGCCCGGCAAGGGACCGGACGCGATCGTCGTGGTCCGCGACCCGAGCGGCAAGCTCCGCGATCTCGCCTGGACGCCCGACGAGGACATCGAGGTCGAGGCGGTCGCCGCGGACACCGATGCCGGTCGCAGCGTCATCCGGCACTCGGCAGCGCACGTGCTCGCGCAGGCGGTGCAGCAGCAGTTCCCCGAGGCCAAGCTGGGCATCGGCCCGCCGATCACGGACGGCTTCTACTACGACTTCGACGTCAAGGAGCCGTTCACCCCGGAGGATCTGGCCGCGCTGGAGAAGCGCATGAAGCAGATCATCAAGGGCTCCCAGCGGTTCTCCCGGCGCGTGTTCGACTCGGTCGATCAGGCCAAGGACGAACTGGCGAACGAGCCGTACAAACTGGAGCTGGTCGACCTCAAGTCCGATGTGGACTCGACCGAGGTGATGGAGGTCGACGCCACCGGCGAGCTGACCATCTACGACAACCTCGACCCGCGCTCCGGCGACCGCATCTGGAGCGACCTGTGCCGGGGCCCGCACCTGCCGACCACCAAGCACATCCCGGCGGTCAAGCTGACCAGGGTCGCGGCGGCGTACTGGCGGGGGAGCGAGAAGAACCCGCAGTTGCAGCGCATCTACGGCACCGCGTGGGAGTCGCAGGAGGCGCTGGACGCGCACCTGGAACTGCTGGCCGAGGCGGAGCGGCGCGACCACCGCAAGCTCGGCATCGAGCTGGACCTGTTCAGCTTCCCTGACGAGCTCGGCTCCGGTCTTGCCGTGTTCCACCCGAAGGGCGGCATCGTCCGGCGTGAGCTGGAGAACTACTCGCGGCAGCGGCACGAGGCCGCGAACTACGAGTTCGTGAACACGCCGCACATCAGCAAGGGCGGCCTGTTCCACACCTCGGGCCACCTGCCGCACTACGCCGAGTCGATGTTCCCGCCCATGAAGCTGGAGGGCGAGGACTACTACCTCAAGGCCATGAACTGCCCGATGCACAACCTGATCTTCCGCTCGCGCGGCCGGTCCTACCGGGAGTTGCCGCTGCGGTTGTTCGAGTTCGGGTCGGTGTACCGGTACGAGAAGTCCGGTGTTGTGCACGGCCTGACCCGGGTGCGCGGCATGACGCAGGACGACTCGCACATCTACTGCACCAAGGAGCAGATGGCGGGCGAGCTGCACAACCTGCTCGTCTTCGTGCTCGACCTGCTGCGTGACTACGGCCTTGACGACTTCTACCTCGAACTGTCCACCCGGGACGATTCGCCGAAGTTCATCGGTGAACCCGAGGAGTGGGCGGAGGCGACCGAGGCGCTGCGTTCGGCCGCCGAAGCGTCCGGGCTGGACCTGGTGCCGGACCCGGGTGGCGCCGCCTACTACGGCCCGAAGATCTCGGTGCAGGCCAAGGACGCGCTGGGCCGCTACTGGCAGATGTCCACCATCCAGGTCGACTTCCAGCAGCCCAAGCGGTTCCAGCTGGAGTACACCTCCTCCGACGGCTCGCGGCAGACCCCGGTGATGATCCACCGCGCGCTGTTCGGTTCGATCGAGCGGTTCTTCGGCGTGCTCACCGAGCACTACGCTGGCGCGTTCCCGGCCTGGCTGGCGCCGGTGCAGGCGGTCGGCATCCCGATCGCCGACGAGCACGTGGCGCACCTGGAGAGCGTGGCGGAAGCGTTGCGCGCCAAGGGGATCCGGGTCGAGGTGGACACCAGCGACGACCGGATGCAGAAGAAGATCCGCAACCACGTCACGCACAAGGTGCCGTTCCTGCTGCTCGCCGGTGGCCAGGACGTCGAGGCGGGCGCGGTGTCGTTCCGGTTCCGCGACGGCACCCAGATCAACGGTGTTCCGGTCGCCGACGCGGTCGAGCAACTGCACCAGTGGATCGTGGCGCGGCGCAACACCGAGCCGACCGCCGAGACGTTCCAGGCGCAGGACGCATGAGCGGTCCGCCGATGGGAGAGGGCGAGCGCCCTGAGCTCGTCGAGCAGGAGGGAGTCGGCGTCCCGGACGCGTTGCAGCGACTGTGGACGCCGCACCGGATGGCCTACATCCGGCGCGAGTCCGCACCCGCCGAGGACGACGAGCAGGGCTGTCCGTTCTGCCGGATGATTGCCCGCGACGATGACGAGAAGAGTCTGATCGTCGCGCGCGGCGAGCGCGTCTTCGCCGTGCTCAACCTGTACCCGTACAACCCGGGGCATCTGATGGTGCTGCCCTACCGGCACGTCGCCGACTACACCGATCTCACTCCCGAGGAGACGGACGAGGTCGCGCGGTTCACCCAGAAGGCGATGCGGGTGATCCGGCACGTGTCGCAGCCGCACGGGTTCAACATCGGCATGAACCAGGGCGTCGTCGCGGGTGCGGGCATCGCCGCGCACCTGCACCAGCACGTGGTGCCGCGCTGGGGCGGGGACGCCAACTTCATGCCCGTCATCGGCCACACCAAGGTGCTGCCCGAACTGCTCGGCGAAACCCGGGCGCTGCTGACCGCGGCCTGGACCGAAACCGCCTGATCAGCTGGTCCGCC
>DASXOV010000179.1:0-3262 GCA_036494005.1 Pseudonocardiaceae bacterium
ACGGTCAACAGTGCTCAGAAGCCTGGGTCCTGCTGGCTGGAGCGAGCATCACCCCCCGAGGGTGACCTGGGCTTGAGCGCTCCCAGCAGGCCGGCGCCTCAGAGGTCGAGCACGATGCGGCCGCCCTTGGACCGGGATACGCAGATCGTCATCACGTCGGTTTCCCCGGGGCCGCTGACCACCTGGTCCCGGTGGTCGACGTCGCCGGCGATCACCCGGGTCCGGCAGGTTCCGCAGAAGCCCTGCCTGCAGGAGTAGGGGGCCTCCGGCCGGACCTCGCGGACCACGTCGAGCGCCGACCGGTCGGCGGGCACTGTCAGCACCCGGTCACTGCGCCGCAGCTCGATCTCGAACGGCACACCGTCGACAATGGGCGGCGGCGAGAACCGCTCGAAATGCAGTGCGGTGGCCCCGCTGCCGGGTAGGCCGGCCCGGACTTCGGCGATCATCGGCGTGGGCCCGCAGCAGTACACGACCGCGCCTCCGGATCCGTACTTCAACAGTTCGGTGCCGGAGAGCAAGGTGCCGTACTCCGCGTCCGGGCGGATCAGTATGCGGTCGGGATCCAGCGCGGCGAGTTCGTCGAGGAACGGCATCGACTCGCGGGAGCGGCCGGTGTACACCAACCGCCACTGTGCGCCGGCTGCCGCGGCCCGCTTGACCATCGGCAGGATGGGGGTGATCCCGATGCCGCCCGCGATGAACAGGTACCGCACCGCGGACACGTAGGGGAAGCCGTTACGCGGACCGCGCAGGGTCAGCCCGCCGCCTTGCTGGATCGTGTCGTGCAGTTCCCGCGAACCGCCGCCGTCGGCGATACGCCGTACCGCGATCCGGTAGTAGCTGCGGTCGGTGGGATCGCCGCACAGCGAGTACTGGCGGCACAGCCCTGATGGCAGCACCACATCGAGATGGCTCCCTGGCTGCCATCGAGGCAGGGGGGCGCCGTCCGGGGCGGCCAGCCGATAGCTGCGCACGTCCTGGGCCTCGACCCGGGTGTCCTGCACCACGAGTCGCAGATCGCGGTCGACCGGCTTGATCCGCCGAGACCGTAGCGAACGCCGGGTGAGCTGCGAGTAGCTGCCGATGGCGGCGCCCACGAGGCGCCACATGCGGTCCGGACGGGGACGCCCCCGTAGATCCGGCGGAACGGGCTTGATGCTTGTCTCGGGACTGTTCATCTGAGTGATCCGGGGGATGTCAGGCCGCGGCGGCGGTGGCTGCGGGAGAGCTGGCGATGTAAGCGGCGGCCTGGCTGCTGGAGTACTCCTGCGACGGGTGGAATCCGGGCCGCAGGTAGCGCAGCGTCTCGGTGATCAGGTTGTACTCGTGAGGGAGCAGGCCGTTTCCGCTGGCCCGGAGGTAGTCCCGCCAGCGCGGCTTCGCCTTCGGGCCCAGTTCAGGGTCGATGCGCATCATGAACACCGTTCCGCGGATCCACAACCAGATCATGATCGGCACGGTGACGGCCAGCGCGCGCGCCCGACGCCGGTACCGGCCGTCGAGGTGAACGAGGAGGTCGTACGCCACGTTGCGGTGCAGGACCTCCTCCGCGCCGTGCCAGCGCAGCAGATCCATCATGGTGGGATCGGCGCCCGCCTTGTCGAGCCCGGGGGAGTTGAGCGCCCAGTTGCCGAGCTGTGCGGTGATGTGCTCGATGGCCGCGACGATCGCAACCCGCTCGATCAACCAGGCCCGCTCCCGCTTACCGTGCAGATTCCGGTCGCCGAGCAGTTTACGGAACATCCAGCTGAGCTGGTCGACGTAGGGATCGGTGTCGATACCCCTGGTCTTCCAATGGTCCAGCACGCCCTGATGAGACTCGGCGTGCGTCACCTCCTGGCCGATGAAGCCCAGCACGTCCTCGCGCAGTTTGTCGTCCTCGATGAGCGGGAGGGCCTGTTTGAAGACGTCGATGAACCACCGCTCGCCCTCCGGCAGCAGCAGATGGAGCACGTTGATGGTGTGCGTGACCATCGGCTCGCCCGGTACCCAGTGGGTGGGCAGGCCGGACCAGTCGAATGCGACATTTCGTGGCTGCAACACAAGGTTCTCGGGGTTCTCCGGTCCGGAGATTCTGCGGCCGCTCATGGGACTCTCCTTCCGTGCGAGCGCGGGCATATCGGGGACTCGTGTCGGTCCTGGGCACTTCCTACTGGCCAGTAGGAACTTCCTACGTCGTGGTAGCTTTTGTCAAGTGAAGAGTCGGAAGGTGGTGCCACTCGAGGCCGCCGGACCGGACCCTTCCCGACGCGCACGGGCTGCCCACCTCGGGCCGGATCGCAGGCGTCCGCTCATCCTCGACGCCGCTTTGGAGATATTCGTCGAGCGCGGCTACCGGGGTACCTCCATGCAGGCGGTGGCCGATGCGGCCGGCGTGACCAAGCCGGTGGTCTACGAGTGCTATCAGAACAAGGATGACATGCTGCTCGCGTTGCTGGACCGCGAGGAGCGCCGTCTGGTGGATGCGATCACCGCGGCTCTTCCCAGGAATCCGGCATTCGACAACCTCGAAGCGGTGCTGGCTGCCGGGCTCACCGCGTTCCTCGTCGCGGCCGGCCAGGCGACGAACTCCTGGCGAGTGGTCTTCGACTCGCGGCGCGGCTCGGAGTCCGCGGTGGCGACCCGGGTCTGGGCGGCCCGGGAGATGCTGCTGGGCCGGCTGCGCGAGTTCGTGCATTCCTACCTCGAATCGGTGGAGATGTCCGATATCAAGCGCAAGGTGCCGGTGGTGGCGGAGTTGCTCGCCTCGGTGGCCGAGTCCTGTGCGCGCATGCTCGTGCTGGAGGACTACCCGTGGACGCCTCCGGAGCTGGCCACATACGTGGCACGGCTGCTCACTCGAGGCCTTGACCATGCCTGATGGCGCCTTCGATGTGCACGAACGCTCACGCGAACGGTGTCCTATCCGAGCGCCTGCTTGCGACGCTCCATGAGCCGCCAGATCATCGGTGTGAAGATGAGTTGCATCGCGAGATCCATCTTGCCGCCGGGGCAGACGATCGTGTTCGCGCGGGACATGAACGAGTCGTGCAGCATAGAGACGAGATACGGGAAGTCGATGCCACGCGGATCGGCGAAGCGGATGATGAGCATCGACTCGTCGAGCGTAGGAATGGTACGGGCGATGAACGGGTTGGATGTGTCGACGACCGGCACACGCTGGAAGTTGACGTGCGTGCGGGAGAACTGCGGGCAGATGTAGTTCACGTAGTCGGGCATGCGGCGCAGAATCGTGTCGGTCACCGCCTCGGTGGAGTAT
>DASXOV010000180.1:0-8898 GCA_036494005.1 Pseudonocardiaceae bacterium
CAGGACCGGCTGTGCACCGCGGCGGGTTCCTGGAGAAGGGGGGTCCATGTCGTCGTCAACGATCCGCGGCGGCCGGATGGTACTTATCCATCGGGTGGTTCCGTCCGGTCACAGCGGATGCACACGCCGGACCGGGGCCCCGGTACCGATGATGATGATGACGTCCTGATGCCGGTCGTCGAGGTCCACGCCCCGCAACGCCGGTGGGTCGGTGGGCGGGGTGCATCACCCGGCGGGGGTGATGCCTGCGACGTGGCCTGATCAGACGATTCCGGCGGTGCTCGGCGTGACCGGCGTCCGGTCGAGGATGCATCGGGAAGCTGGCCGCGTTCTTCCTGGAATCGACGTTCCTCGGGCTGTGGATATTCGGCTGGGACAAGCTGCCCCTGCGGGTGCACCTGGCGACGATCTGGGCGATGCCGCTGCCGTTCATCATGAACATCGCAGGCTGGATGCTGACCGGAGCCGACGCCAGCTGCGGATCGTCCTGGCCGTCGTCGACGTGGTCTTGATGCTGCGCGTGCTGTCCAGGTTCGTGGCTCTCGGCGGGTCATGGTGTCGAGCACCAATCCCGCGTTCGATCTCACCGTGCACGACACCGCATCCGGTTCCTACGCGCTGGGCGTGATGACCGTCGTCGCGGTGGCGCTTTTCCCAGTCGTGATCCTCTACCAGTCGTGGACCTACCACATTTCCGGGAACGGGTCAGAACCGGGGATTTCACCGGGCCCGCTGCGTGACGGTGCTGCAGCGGGCCCCGTAACCGGCTCGTGGCGACCCCCGGAATCAGGCGCAGGCGGACTTGATGTTCGATCCCGCCTTCAGAAGCGGGTCCAGGTCGACTTGCTGCGGCGCGGTGCCTTTCGCCAATTTGTCGGCCAGTTTCTCGACCGCGGTCGCCGCATCGTCGGAGGCCTTCTCGACGTCGCCGCCGACCGGCTGACCCTCGTTCCTGATCTTTGCTGCGCTGGCCTTGAGGGAGCCGGCCATCGCCTTCGGGTCGTTGACCTGTTTCATGCTGGTCTGAAACATGGTCTGAATCTCTTGCTGGATGTTCTTGCACGGTTGCGCCTTATCGACGCCACCGCATCCCGGGGTTGTGGCGGCCGCCGCCACAACCCCGATCGTGACCAGCACACGAGGAATCATCCGAAGCACGGAAGGCCACCTTTCAGGTATCTGTGAGATGCACGGGACGGTTCCCGGGATGTCACCCGACCTGCCCCTTTCGAAGTCCGCGGCACTCTATCAACAGGTGAACGGAGCACTTGGGCCGAGGTTCTCCTCCCTCTCTGTTGGACCTGGCCTCGGTGCTGTCTGCCTCATCCGCCATGGGTGAGGTCAGCGCCGCCGGCTCTGGCCACGGTGCTCACAATCCGCCGAGCTCACGGTGCGAACCTGGGAGGAAACCCAGGTAGGACTACCCGCCGATCGCCGACCACGGCCTGATCGGTGATCTGCAGACTGCCGCGCTGGTATCGGCCGATGGCTCGATCGCCGTCGGTCACCCGGATGCTGGACTGGGTCGCCGAGAACTGGGATCAGCCCGAGGAGGGCATCCGGGAGAGCCGGGGCGGCCTGCCGCGGTGCAGCGGTGAACCATCCAGCGCGACAGGATCCGATGTGGACCGCGACACTCCTGGCGATGAAAGAGGTGCTGGTCTCCGACAGCCTCATCTACCGCTACAACCCGAGTGCCTCGTCCGAGGGGCTACGCGGGCTCGGAGGGCACCTTCTCACTGTGCACCTGCCTGGTACGCGCCGAACTCAACAGCAGACCCGTGCGGGCGGTCCTGGGCAGCGCTGTGGTTTGGTTCGGGACGTCCGGGGCTGCCCGCACAGCCCACCGGACCGGCTCGACGGCCAGGAATTCTGCATCACACTCAGTGACTTTGATGTTCAGCCCGGGTTTTTCAGCGGTGCAGTGATGCCAGCAACTCACGGCACACGCCAGCACATTCTTCGGAGCTCTGCGAACAGATCCGGAAATGCGGCAGGTGCTCAGCGTGGCTGCGGTAGTATTCGTGGCTGCGCTCGCACGCCATCAGGCACGCTTCGAATTGGGTGCTGAGCAGTCTGCGGTCCATGCCGGAGGTGTGGGTGAGCCACTCCTTACCCTTGGGGCCAGCACGCTCTCACTCTGCTGTGGCGCGCTGGATGGCGTCGCGCAGCGCGCGGATCACGAAGTCGGGATCGTCGTGGTGGATGTGGTGTCCGGCGTGGCCAGCGATCAGGTGGGTGCTGCGAGACGAGAGTGCGGCCAGTTCGTGCTGCATCTGCAGCCAGGCCGGGTACCAGTGCTCACGGCCGGCCGGCCCGGCGGTGAGCACGGTCAGCGGGAGCCCGCCGAGCGGCGGCGGCACACCGGCTGCGATGCCCGAAGCGAAGCCGAGCAGTTCCTGGACCGCCGCGCGGCGGTATCGAGAAGTCCGGTACAGGGCCAGTGCGACGTCCGCCAGGCCCGGAGGGCTCACCTGCTCGGCGTCGTGCCGGGGCTGGGTGGTGATGCCCAGGTCGGTGGCGGCGCGAACGATTCCCAGCGGGGTGAACTGGTGGCGGGCGGCGCGGTACCACAGGGTGAGACGGTCGCGCTTGAGGTACGGCGAGAGGCGCCGGTTCTGGTTCTCGTGGCTGGAGTCGACCAGCACCATCCCGGCGAGCACGTCGGGATGACTGGCCGCGAACTGGCGCGCGATGATCCCCCCGAAGGAGTGCCCGACCAGCAGATAGGGCGGCGGCACAGCAGCGGCGAGCAGGAGCTGGTGGAGCTCGTCGGCCATCCGTTCGGCGGTGCGCGGCCAGGGACCCGGGTTGCTCCAGCCCAGCCCGGCCCGGTCATAGAGATACACGCTGGTGTCCCGCGCCAGCTGTTGCTGCACCGTGCGCCACTCCAGGCAGGCGGTACTGAGAGCGGCCACCACGATCACCGCGGGGGTCCCGGTCCCTTCCCGCCACAGATGCAGCCGCCGCCCCCCGACGTCGACGAGCTCACCGGGCGGTGGGAGGCGGCGACGGTCCCGAGCCTCGCCCGCAACCTGGTAGGCAGCACCGGCCAGCCCCAGCACCGGCAGTACCGCCCCCGCGGCCCGGACCACGCGGCCAATGACGCTCATCGCGTCGTCAGCGGAGCTGGTCGAGGTCAACCGTCCCGGTCGTCCTCACCAGGGCGGCGTACTCAGCGATGGTCAGCAGGTGGCCGGGTGGCTCAGAAAGGGCGGTCACGTCGGCTCCTCACGTCGCGAGCAGTATCCCACGGGACGGCGGCGCCGCCGGCAATCCCGGTTGAGGCCAGGTGGCGGGGCGTCCGGCAGCGTGCGGCCAGGACCGTGGCATAGGTGCCGCCGCCGGCGAGTAGTTCCTGGTGGTGCCGATTTCGGCGATGTGGCCGTCGTCGAGGACGACGATGAGATCGGCGGCCATGATGGTGGACAGCCGGTCACTCAGAACAACGGGGAGGGGTTACGGACCGGTGGCGCTGCGGCCGGGCCGGCCGGTGGAGTTCAGCTCGCGGACCAGATCCTCCCGGGCCCGGGCCACCCGGGACCGGATCGTGCCGACCGGGCACCCGCAGACCTCGGCCGCTTCCGCGTAGCTCAGGTCGAGTACCTGGGTGAGCACGAACGCATCCCGCCGGTCGGTCTCCAGACCGGCGACCAGTTCCCGCAGCACCACACCCTCGTCGAACCCGGACCGCCGCTGCCCCGCGCGGTCCGCGACGAGGGCCTCCCAGTCCTCGACCGCGGTGGTCCTGGGCCGCACCACCGCCTGGCGCACCTGGTCGGCGGCGACCCGCCGGGCGATGGACAGCAGCCAGGTACGGGCCGAGGCACGCCCGGCGAACCGGGGCAGCGCCCGCAACGCCCGCAGATAGGTCTCCTGGGTGAGGTCCTCGGCCTGGTCATGATCCGACCGGTGGGCCAGGAAACGATGCACGTCGCGCTGGGTGCCACGGATGAAGGCCGCGAGCGCGACGCGGTCCCCGGCACCCGCCGCGAGAGCCAACGACGTGATCTGCGCATCACCGTGTCGGGCGTCACCCATCCGGGTAGGTAACCAGATAACCAGGTTCGCGGGAACCCCGAGGGTCCTGAACCCGACTACTCGTGACGTGGATTGCACCAACTGGCGAGAAGCCCTCTCGGCCCGCCTGGACGGCGAGGAGAGCGTGGCGGAACGGGCCGCGATCGATGCGCATCTCGACAGTTGCGCGGGCTGCCGTCAGTTCGCCGATCATGCGGCGCGGGTGACTCGCCTCGCCCGCACGACGGTCGCCGCTGACGCGCCCGACGTCGTCGACGCGGTCCTCGCGGTGGCTCCACGCTCGAATCGTCCGCACCGGGTCACGGCGCTGCGTGTGCTGCTCGGCATGGTCGGGCTCGCCCAGCTCGCGGTCTCCTCCGGCTGGATGCTCGCCATGCACACCGGGCCGGCCGCGAACGCCGACGTCCGGATGGAAGGCGCCTCGTTGCAGCACTTCGCACATGAGAGCGCGGCGTGGAACCTGGCACTCGGGGTGGGCTTCTGCTGGGTGGCCTGGCGTTCATCGCGGACCTCGGGCGTGGTGCCGACCCTCACCACCTTTGTGGTGGTTCTCACCGCGCTCGTGATGTTCGACGTGGTGAACGGGAGCGTCGATTCCAGCCGGTTGCTGATGCACGGCCTGGTCATGGCGGGCCTAGTGCTGGTGATCGTGCTGGACCGGTGGCGGCCACCGGCCGGTGGCACCGTGCCCGGAGGGACCAGCTGGTTGCGGCACCGGCCGGGCCGGGCGCCGAAGGCTGATCCAGCGGCCGGGCCGGTCACCGGCGACTTTCCCGGCCTGCGCCCGACCGCTCAGCATTCCGGCGCCGCCGTGGCCGCCCAGCACGAGCACACCGCGGTAGCACGACGCCGGACGGCCTGATCGAACACGACCCGACCGCTCGGGCTCCTGCTTGAATGCGCGGGCGGGCCTTACGCGTGCCGGTAGTCCACGGTGCTGTAGCGGTCCAGGCGATCCAGCCGGTGGTTGCTGTGTACCTGCCGGACGGTGCCACTGCGCGACCGCATCACCAGCGAGTCCGTCTCGGCGCGGTCACCCCGGTAGCGCACGCCGTGCAGCAACTCGCCGTCGGTGATCCCGGTCATGACGAAGAACGCGTCGTCGCCGCTGACCAGGTCCTCCGTGGTGAGCACGGCCTCTAGATCGAGTTCGGCTTCCTCGGCGCGCCGCAGTTCTTCGTCGCTGCGTGGGTTGAGCCTGCCCTGCAGCACACCGCCGAGACAAGCAACGGCGCACGCGGTGATCACGCCTTCCGGGGTACCGCCGATCCCGAGCAGAAGGTCGACGCCCGAGTTGGGGGTCGCGGCCAACACCGCTGCGGCGACGTCGCCGTCGGTGATGAACTTGATCCGGGCGCCGGTGCTGGTCACGCGATGCGAGAGCTCCTCGTGGCGTGGCCGGTCGAGCATGCAGACCGTGATGTCCTCCGGCGCGACCCTCTTGGCGCGGGCCAGCGCGGCGATGTTCTCCTCCGGCGACTGCCGGATGTCCACCACGCCGGCGGCTTCGGAACTGGCCACCAGCTTGTCCATGTAGAAGACGGCGGACGGGTCGTACATCGCCCCCCGAGGGGCCACCGCCATCACCGACACCGCATTGGCCATGCCCTTCGCGGTGAGTGTGGTGCCGTCCACCGGGTCGACGGCGACGTCGGTCGGCGTCCCGGTCCCGGTGCCGACCGCCTCGCCGTTGTAGAGCATCGGGGCGTCGTCCTTCTCGCCCTCCCCGATGACGACGATGCCGTCCATCGCCACGGTCACCATCATCGCCCGCATCGCTGCGACCGCTGCCGCGTCGGCGCCGTTCTTGTCGCGGCGGCCGACCCATCGGCCCGCCGCCATCGCGGCGGCCTCCGTCACGCGCAGCAGATCCAGGGCGAGGTTGCGATCCGGTTGCGGTCGTTCACCTGAGGTTGCCTGTGCTGCCGCGGTCGCTTGAGCCATACTGCGCACGCTATGGGTGACGTGGCCCGGCGCACCTCCCTCCGGGGGAGGATTCGCAGGGGGATGGTCCCCGGGGCAGACCCGCGGCGGACTCTCTCGGCGTGGCGGCTGCGGACGCTAGCGTAAAGGCGTGACCGATCGCGCATACCGCTCCGTGGTGCACGTCGCGTTGAGCGTGTTCCGTGCCTTGGACGTTCGACTCGAGGTCGCCGGCCGGGAGCACATCCCGGCCACCGGTGGCGGAGTCGTGGTGATCAACCACACCGGGTATCTCGACTTCGCGCTGGCCGGCGTCCCGTTCTGGCGCGCCCACCGCCGGTTGGTGCGTTTCATGGCCAAGAAGGAAGTGTTCGAACACCGGGTCAGCGGTCCGCTGATGCGGGCCATGCACCACATCCCGGTGGATCGTGCGGCGGGCGCGGCATCGTTCCGTGCGGCGATCGAGGCGCTGCGGGCCGGGGAACTGGTCGGCGTCTTCCCGGAGGCCACGATCAGCCGCAGCTTCTGCTTGAAGGAGTTCAAGTCCGGCGCCGCCCGGATGGCCCGAACGGCGGGCGTTCCGCTGATCCCCCTGACGCTGTGGGGCAGCCAGCGGGTCTGGACCAAGGCGCGTAAGCCGACCGTCCGGGGGGCCCGGCACGTCCCGATCAGCATCACGATCGGTGCGCCGCTGCGACCGGGCCGCGGCGACGAGGCCAACACCGAACTGATCGCGGTGATGAACAGGCTGCTCGACGAGACCCGTGCTCGCTACCCGGACCTGCCCGGCGATGACCCGTGGTGGGTGCCCGCGCATCTCGGTGGCACGGCGCCCACACCCGAGCGGGCCGCCGAACTCGACGCCGAGGAACAGGTGGAGCGCGCCCGCAGGCGTGAATCCTCCTGAATCGTCCCCGGCCTGCGGGCTGGATCGCTATTGCCGCGCCGTGGCTGGATCGCTATTGCCGCGCCGCGGCTGGATCGCTATTGCCGCGCCGCGGCTCTCGCTTCCGCCTGCGCCCGGCGTTCCTCGAAGCGCTTCGCCTGCCCGTCCAGCCGGACGATGAACTCGGCGAGTTCGGTGCGGGCTTTTTCGCCTTCCGCGTCGAGACCTTCCAGATCGAACACCTGCCAGTGCCGCAGCAGCGGCCAGATGATGTCGTCGTGATGAATGCGGAGATCGTAGATCCCGGCCTTGGCGATCTGGGCGGCCTTGCGGGTGAATCCGGGGATGACCGCACCCGGCATCTCGAAATCGACGACCTCGTCGGTGATTGCGCGCAGGGTGGGGCCGGGGGCGATCTCCAGTGCGGCTTTGACGAGGTTGCGGTAGAAGACCATGTGCAGGTTCTCGTCGGTCGCGACCCGGGTGAGGAGCCGTTCGGCGAGGGGGTCACCGGCGTAACGGCCGGTGTTGCGATGGGATATGCGGGTCGCGAGCTCCTGGAAGGAGACGTAGGCCAGGATGCGTAGGCAGGGCTTCTCTCCCGAGTCGTACCCGGTCTGCATGACCTGCATGCGGGCCTGTTCGAGGTGTTCGGGGTCCACCCCCCGGGTGACCAGCAGGTAGTCGCGGATGCAGTAGGCGTGCCGGCCTTCTTCCGCGGTCCAGCGGTGGACCCAGGTGCCCCAGGCGCCGTCGCGGCCGAAGGTGCGCTCGATCTCCCGGTGGTAGCTGGGGAGGTTGTCCTCGGTCAGCAGATTGACCTCGAGCGCGGTGCGGGCCAGTGGGGACAGCTGGGACTGTTCGGGATCCCATGGTTGCCCGCCGAGGCCGACGTAGTCGCGGCCCTGGCTCCACGGCACGTACTCGTGGGGCATCCAGTCCTTGGCCGCGGCGAGATGCCGGTCGAGGTTCTCGGCCACAACGGGTTCGAGGTCGTAGAGCAGACGGGTATGGTCGGCGGTCCTGGTCATCGATGTGCTCCGTGGGGTCGTCGACGATGGAACCTACGCAACCGTAGCCTTCGCTACCGTAGGTTGTACCGACGGTGACCCTCATCAGCCCTTATTTCGGCAGGTTCGCTCTCCCGGGTTAGCACGATCGGGCCTCATTGGCCGGGTCATGGCCGGGTCATGGCCGGGTCCGACCCGATCAGCCCTGACGGCGGACCAGCAGGCCGGAGATGCGGTCTCGTCTCGCCCACGCGATGGCGGCGCTGAGGACGAAGAGCACCACTGCCGGAGCCGGGTTTCCGCCGATCAGGAACAGGTGCGTGCCGATCGCACTCAGCCACAGGCCGGCCAGCGCCAGCCCGGCCAGGCCGCACAGCCGGGGGACCAGCAGGCCGAGTGCTCCGGCGATCTGCAACGCCCCGGTCAGATAGCGGAACCAGTCGCCGACGCCGATCGTGTCGAAGACCGCGGCCACCTGTGTTCCCCCGGCGATGGTGGTGATGCCTGCGCCCAGGACGGCGACCGCGGTGACAGTCTGCAGGGTCCACAGCGCGATGTGCGTCCTGCGGCCGGTGGGCACCCGCTCCGCTGCGGCGGTGTTCTGTTCCATGATCTCGCGCTGTTCCATGATGTCACGCACCCCATCTGAAGCTTTCCGGATCGAAAATTGTTGTCATGCGGACTTCTGATGCAACAAGTACAAGTTGTCATGAGGACGTTCCTCGCGTCAAGTGATTTGAGTACGCTGGGGTCATGGCCGAGGACCCGTTCGACGACTCCCGCCTGACGGCGATGGGTTTGTTCATCGAGGCGTACGGAGGCCTGGTCGCCCAGCTCGACCCGGTGCACGCCGCGCACGGCCTGTCCGGCAACGACTTCGACACGCTCATCCGGCTGGCCCGCTCGCCCGGCCAACGGCTGCGGATGACCGACCTCGCCGCCCAGACCTCGATGTCGACCAGCGGAATCACTCGGGTCGTCGACCGGCTGGAACGGGCCGGACTTGTCTCCCGCACACCGTGCACCGAGGACCGGCGC
>DASXOV010000181.1:0-4625 GCA_036494005.1 Pseudonocardiaceae bacterium
GCCGGCGCCCATGAGCACCAACGCGCTCCGGCCACGCGGTCTCGCAGCACGCCTGACCGCTCCTGTGGCCATCAACCGACGACCAGGGTGATGCGACGGTGGCATGGTCAAGGACCCCTTCGACGGGCTGGAGCTCAATGCCACCCAGGGCGCAGGAACCGCTCATCCAGATGAGTAGCCGTTGCACGGTGAGTCGGAGCAGAGCCCTGGCCACGATGGCGACAACCCGGTTGGCCCCAACCACGCAGGGACGACCGGCAAGAACAGGGTAATGAGGCCACATCGGGATGCAAAACGCCCTCACATCGGCAGATGTGGCAGCTGTCACCTTCTCTTCGGACGCAGGCTTCCTTTCTGGTGGCCGAAGCCACCTCAGGGCAGGTGTCCGTGGTGAGGGGTCAAGCTCATGTCACGCTCTGCGGCAAGGATGATCGGGGTGTTGTGGCGGTCGACCGCCACAACCAACGGGGAGGACCCGCATGCCCGAGGACATTGACGCCAGCCGATTGCCCCTCTTCTGCGGCACCGCCCTGGCCGAGCGCATCGAGCGGGTCGAGGCGCAGCTCGTCGCCAAGGGCAGCGAGGCTGCCCGCCGTCGCAGGGCAGACACGGTGGGCTTCGTGATCCCTATTGCCGGCGGCGTGGCAAGCTTTGCCGAAGAGGGCTCGCCACTGAACAAGGTCGCGGGGCTCGGCTTCGGCGGCGTGCCGGGTGCGGCTGCCCTCGACGAGATCGAGCGTGCTTTCACCGCCTGCGGCTCCCCCGTGCAGATCGAGCTCGCCCACCTCGTCGACCCCGCGATCGGCGCCCTTCTGACCGAACGAGGCTATCGGCTCGTATCGTTCGAAAACGTGCTCGGCCTTGGCCTCCAGGGCGAGCCCGAGCGAGTCACGCCACCCGGGGTCGAGGTCCGGCCGAGCGGCGAGGACGAGTTCGAACCTTGGCTCGACGTCGTGGCAGCGGGCTTCGCCCAGCCCGACACGCAAGGGGTACCCGTGCACGAAGAGTTTCCGCGCGAGGTCATCGCGAGGGCCGTGCGTGATCTCGTGGCAGCGGCCGGCGTCATGCGCTACGTCGCGCTGCGCGACGGGGTCATCGTCGGTGGCGCCAGCTTCCGTATGGCAGAGGGCGTCGCACAGCTCACCGGGGCGGCGACCGCGCCCGCGCACCGCCGCCGGGGTGTCCAGACCGCGCTGCTCTCGGCCCGACTCGCCGACGCCGCAGCCGCTGGCTGCGACGTCGGTGTCATCACCACGCAGCCGGGGTCCAAGTCTCAGCAGAACGCGCAGCGCCGGGGCTTCGATTTGCTCTATACCCGCGCCGTTCTGGTGAAGCAGCCCTGAGCCCGCATACCCCGGCTCTCTACTAAACTTCGACGCGCCACGCGCTGCGGGCGAGCAGTCGCGCCGTCGGGTAGCCCCGGTGCATTGCTGCACCGGGGCCCCCTCAGATCCGTACGTGCCACTCGTCGCGGCATACGGCTCAAGCAAGGTAGCTGGGCCGCTTCGCTGGCCTCCTCGGTTGCCGGAAAATGGGGCTGGGTCAGTCTGGTAAGCCGCTGGGTCTGTGATGCCTGTGAGCTCGTAATGCAAGGTTGGCGATGGGGGTCGATCCGAGGACTGCGGTTTGTTGCCATGGCGGTGTGATCCCCGCCGGGAGCACGGGTGTCAGCTTCTTCCTCTTCCTTGACTCCTCCGGACTGGCTCGCTCTGGTAGCAGGGGGTTGAGGAAGGGTGGACATGGGTCGCCAGGATGTCATCGATGAGGTGCTGTATCTGCGGTCGGCTGGGTTGGACCTGGGTAAGCGGTTGCTGCTGGCGTGTGTGCGGGTGCCCAACCCGGCCAAGCAGGGTACGTGGTCGTTGGAGACTGAACGGTTCGGCACGACACCGGCGGAGGTGCGCCGGTTGCTGGTCTGGTTGACCGAGCGTCGGGTCGAGTTGGTGGTGATGGAGGCGACCAGCGATTACTGGCGGCCGGTGTACTACACGTTGGCGGAGTCACTGAACCTGATGCTGGTCAATCCGGCCCATCTGAAGGGGATCCGGGGTCGTAAGAGCGATCCGAACGACGCGGCGTTCCTGGCTCGGGCGGGGGCGTCGGGGATGGTGATGGCCTCGTTCGTACCGGCGCGGGCGATTCGGGAGCTGCGGGATCTGACGCGGAGGCGGACCGAGGTGGTGGTGGCCCGCGGCCAGGAAGCCCAGCGGCTGGAGAAAGAGCTCGAAGACACCGGGATGAAGCTGACCTCGGTGCTGGCCGATGTGACCGGCCTGAGTTCGCGGCGCATTCTCGATGCGCTCATCGGCGGCGAACGCGATGGGCATCGCCTCGCCGAGCTGACCTTCGGCGCTGCCCGTAAGAAGATCCCGGCTCTGGTAGTGGCTCTCGATGGCACGTTCACCGACCACCACGCCTTCATGTGCCGGCACTACCTGGATCAGATCGACCACCTTGACGCCGTGGCCACCGCGTTGGACGCCCGGATCGGAAGGCTCATGGGTGACCACGACCAGGACATCGAGAATCTCGACACGATCCCCGGGATCGGCCGCCGCGCCGCCGAGATCATCATCGCGGAAACCGGCGGTGACATGGCCCCGTTCGCCAGCGCCGCTAACTTGGCGTCGTGGATCGGGGTGTGCCCGGGGATGAACGAGTCGGCCGGGGTCGCCAAGTCCGGACATGTCCGCGGTGGTAACGGCAACCTCAAACGCGTTCTCGGTGTGGCCGCCATGGCCGCGATCAAGCAGAAGGACTCCTACTACGGGGTCTACTACCGGCGGTTAGCCTCCCGCCGTGGTCGGCAACGTGCCCTGGTCGCGGTCATGCACAAGCTGGCCGTCGCGATCTGGCACGTCCTGCACGACAAGGTCACACATCAGGATCTGGGCGCGGACTACTTCACCAAACGCAACCCCGAGCGGGCGATGCGACGCATGGTCCGCGAAGCCAACGCGTTGGGTATGACCGTGCGCTTCGACCCCATCCCAAGCCCCGCATAGGCCCATACGCGATCAAGCTGGGCCTGCGGCTTCAGGTGAGTTTTCGTGTCAGCCCCGGGGGGCGTGTCAGGCGTAGAGCAACGCTGGGTTTTTCTGGGCGCCGGTTGTCCGGCGCTGGCAGTGCGAGTGGACCAGGCGGGTGTCGTCCGGTGTGGCCTTGTCCGCGTGGGCGATTACGTACTGCTTGGTGATCGCTTTGCGGGTGACCCGATGCCATTGTTCCCATTCGGTTGGGCTTTGTGGCTCGTGGTCGGCGTGCAGGAGTAGTCCCTGGCAGAGCGCGCAGCGGCCGTGCTGCTTGGTGAGCAGGATCAGGATGCTGCGGTCGAGCAGGGGCGAGTTCTTGCCGCGCCGCTGGGCCCAGTAGTCGGTCAGGGCGGAGTCGTCCGGGGACGCCGCGCCGAGGACCAGACTGTGCCGGACGATCTTCGTCCAGCCGAGCCGGGGCATCCAGGCTCCGTTGTGACGGTTACCGAAGATCCACCGGTCGTTGCTGGCGGGGTTGAACCGGCCGTAGTACCGGGAGGTGATCCAGGTCTTCGGCTTGTTCTGGTGGCTGAAGCATGCCCATTTGTAGGTGAGCTGCCACAGGTAGTGGTCCAGGGCCGCGAAGGTCCTGGACGATGCTGCTCCCCGGTAGTAGTTCGCCCATCCCCGCACGATCGGGTTGATCTTCGCGAGGACGGCCGCCGCGTTCGTGCCTCGCAGAGCGCGCATCTCAGCGGCCAGGCGATGTGTGACCCGCTTGATAGCGGCCTTGCTCGGCCTGGTGATCAGCTTTCCGGCGTGCCGGCGGATCGTGAACCCGAGGAAATCGAACCCGTCCTCAAGCGCCACGATACGGGTCTTGGCCTCGTTGAAGGACAGGCCCCGCGGAGCCAGCCAGTCGGCCATGAGCGCCTTGACCTGCTCGGCCTGCTGCCGGGTGTGGCACAGAGCGACCATGTCATCGGCGTAGACCACCAGGGCCGGGCAGCCCCGTTTCGTGCGAGCCGGGTCGCTCGCCTCGTAACGGACTCCGGCCGCTTCCTCCAGCCCATGAAGCGCAACATTCAGCAGCAGGGGTGAAATAACGCCGCCCTGAGGGGTCCCCTCATCGGTCGGCGCGAATCCCGCGTCCTTCTCGAACACGCCCGCCTTCAGCCACCCACGGATCATCTCCTTCCCAGGGAATGAACCGAGCTTGGCAAGCAGATGGTCGTGATCGATCCTGTCGAACGCCGCGGTCAGATCAGCGTCGAGTACCCACCGGCGCCGGGGGTTCTTCCCGCAGCCCATGACGTGGATTACCGCGATCGCGTCCTGACAACTTCGGCCCGGCCGAAACCCGTACGTTCTGGGCGCGAACCGGGCCTCCCACTCCGGCTCCAGCGCGTTGCGACAGCGTGCCTGGTGGACACGGTCGGCGATCACCGGAATCCCGAGCGGTCTGCGTTTTCCATTGGCTTTCGGTATGAACACTCGGCGGACCGGCAAAGGCTGGAAAGACCTCGCTGTGCGGTGCACCAGCACGGCCAGATCCATCCGGGCGCGGGAGGTCAACGCGACCTGCCCGTCCACCCCCGCGGTCGCGCGACCAGCGTTGCGCTGCGTCACCTGCCGCACGCTGAGCAGCGTGTT
>DASXOV010000182.1:0-8727 GCA_036494005.1 Pseudonocardiaceae bacterium
GTCTATCCGCGCGAACTCGAGCGGCTGCTGCTGACCCACCCGGCGGTCACCGCGGCCGCGATCGTCGGACGCGCCGACCACACGGCCGGTGAGCTGCCGGTGGCGTTCGTAGTCCGCGCACCCGGTCAGCACCCAGACGCGAACGAACTGATGACCTACGTCAACCAGCGGGTCGCGCCGTACCAGAAACTGCGAGAGCTGCACTTCCTCGAACACCTGCCGACCTCGGTGGCAGGCAAGGTGCTCAAGCGCCGCTTGCGCGACCAACTCAACCAGGCAGGCTGACCCCTACCACGACCTGGACCGGACGGGAATAACCGCCACCGACCCACACAACAACAAGCTCGACTGAGACGCCTTCGTGGTCCAGCACAGCCGGGCAGCGGAAAAGGAGTATGGCCGACTCGCACGGACAGGTCGGTGTGTGTGGCACATACCCATGACGGGGATACGGACCAGGACCTCATGCGGATTCGGATCATCGATCCAGACGTCCTCCAACGTGAACGGCTCATCGATTCCGCGGGTGACGGCGGCAGTGGCGCAAGGCACGACGAGCTCCCTTAAAAGGTGACTTTGCCGGAGCCGTGCCCCTGGGGGCAGGTGAATCAGCTCCATCTGCATGCCCCACGGGGTCAGGAAATACACCCAGCGGGTGCCCGCGATAGGTCCCTTGACAATCGTTTGTGGCTCGCCGAGTACCCGTACGCCGGGTTGGGTGCGCAAGTAAGCGACCGCGGCGTCCACGTCGGTGACATAGATCGCCACGTGGTGGCCGGGTCACAGGGCCATGATGCCGGGTGGCACGGACTGTGTCGGTGGCGAGGTGCCGGTCCAGCGTCACGCAGGCCGGGCGGGTGGAGATCACCGTTGACGCGGCGGAACTGCTTGATGGCTTCGATCATGCCGGTCGCGCACCAGCCCAGCGCAGGTCCACCCCAAGACCGGTCGCTGACTTAGATCACTTGTTATTGCTCAGTGCAACGCTGTCCGGATCGGGGAGCAGCCGCTCGAGGTGGCGTTCGAGCAAGGCCATCATCTGATCGTCGGTCAGGTGGCCGGGCGCGCTCAGCGCATCCAGTGTGAGGCCGTCCGCCAGGGCCAGCAACAGTCTCGCGTCCAGGGCGGGACAAAGACCAGGGATTGCGTCGCCGGTATCGCGGGCCCGGCTGAGTACCTCGCTGAGGTGAGTGTGGATGTCGTTCAGCGTCTTTTTCTGGATCGTGGCAAGCGTCGGTGAGACAGCCGCCTGGGCGGCGAACGCCAGATAAACCCGCCCTTCGACCACCCGGGTGTCGTCCAGCGGGAGCAGCTGGCTGAGTATCTGGACCAGTGACCGCCGCACACCGCCGCTGGTGTCGATCCCCTTCAGGCGTGCCACGGTGCGCTCGACCAGGCGGCGGAACGCGAAGACCAGCATCTCGTCCTTGGTCTTGAAGTAATGCTGCACGGTGCCGATGGACACCCCCGCCGCCGCGGCGACCTCCCGCACACTGACCTGATCCAGCCCCCGGGCCGCGGTGATGGTCAGCAGCGCATCGGCCAGCTGCTCCCGGCGATGTGCAGGACCGGGCATCGGACTGGACAGCGTCGCCACACCAACTACCATACAACCGTATGGGACCATACGATCGTATGACACGTCGGGGGCACTCGGTCTCGTCACCGTCACCCTCGTCGCGGTGGGCCTGCTGTGGATCGACTGGATCATCGACCCCACCGCGGCGACGAGCTCGATTGTGCCACTGGTGATCACCGTGCTCCTCGCCGTCAACATCCCGCTCACCTGGTCACAGCCGCGGCTCAAGCGCGCCCTGGTGCTCCTGCTGCAGAGTCACGTGCTCAATCCACCGATCCGGCTCCTGCTGCGACTGGGCGTCATGCCGCTGGGATACGCGCTGCTGGAAACGCGGGGACGGGTCACCGGACAGCCACGAACCACGCCGGTCGGCAACGGCTGGCACGACGGCGCCTTCTGGATCGTCGCCGAGCACGGCACGCAGGCAGGCTACGTCCGGAACATCGCGCGTGATCCCCGGGTGCGAGTCAGACTCCGCCGCGGCTGGCGATTCATCTGGCTGACCGGGATCGCGCAGATCCTGCCCCACGATGACCCCCTGAGACGCCAGCGAATCCTGAGCCTATGGCACCCACTACGCGCACTCAACGCCACGCAGGTGCGAATACTAGTGTAGTGTCTTGCAATTGTGTTTACACTTGCTGGAGTGTGACCCGTCCCCGGGCGACCTTGGCGAGGATCTGCTCAGCGGTGGCGGTCCACACGAATGGCTTCGGGTCGTCGTTGTTGGCTTTCAGGTAATCCTCAATCGCGGTCACGAGGTCATCCACGCTGCGGAACGCGCCCCGGCGAATTGCTTTATCGGTCAGGCCCCCGAACCATCGCTCGACCATAGTGAGCCACGACGAGGAGGTCGGGATGAAATGCAGGTGAAACCGCGGATGTTTGGCTAGCCATGCCGTGACATTGGGATGCTTGTGGGTGCCGTAATTGTCGCAGATCATGTGGATGTGCAGTCCTTTGGGAACCTCACGGTCGATGACACGCAGGAACTTCAAGAACTCGGTGTTGCGGTGCCGCGGCAGGCAGCGGCCGATCACCACTCCGGTGAGCACGTTCAGCGCGGCGAACAGGGTGGTGGTGCCGTGGCGCTTGTAGTCATGGGTCATCGTGCCGGCCCGGCCCTTCTTCATCGGCAGCGAGGGCTGGGTGCGGTCCAGGGCCTGGATCTGACTCTTCTCGTCCATACACAGCACCACCGCCTGGTCGGGCGTGTTCAGGTACAGACCCACCACGTCGATGAGCTTCTCCTCGAAGTGGCGGTCGTTGGAGAGTGTGAAGGTCTTCACCAGGTGAGGCTTGAGGCCTCGCGCCGACCAGATCCGCTGCACCGACGCCGGGCTCACCCCGACGTGCGCCGCCATCGACCGGCATGACCAGTGCGTCGCACCCTCCGGTTTCGAATGCAGCGTTAAATTCACGATCTCGGACACCTTCTCATCACTGATCGATGGTTTGCGGCCGCGCCCTGCGGCCACCTCACCGAATCCCACCAGTCCATCTTTCTCGAACTGGCCACGCCAGTCCAGCACGGTCGGACGCGATACTCCGACCACCTCACTGATCTCGGAATTCGACACCCCCCCTGCGGCCAACAACAACACCTGGGCTCGCTGCACCACGCGATGTGGCGCACTCCGCGACCTGGCCAATGTTTCTAGGATTTCTCGTTGCCCATCGGATACTGCCAATGGTGCCGCTGCTCGACTCATACCTCACAGCATAATGCACTGTAAACTCAATTGCAAGACGCAACACTAACAGAATGACGCCTCGTGCCAGAGCCGTTGGCCCGCTGCTGGACGCAGCGTCACCTCCAGTCAAGACAGTTGGTGCAGTTGAGCTCCGTTGGTGGCTACGGCGAAGCGTTGAAGCCGTTTGCGCTACAGACGGTGGTGCCGATTGGCCGGTACTCTCACTCTTGCGGCGGCGCAGGACGGGAGATGTGATGCCAGCGATCGATCGCGACTGGAGCAAACCCTCAGCGATGGCCATTCCGAAGGAGGGCTATTTCGAGCTTGAGCGGGGCAGATACGGCCCGATCTACCCCAGGACACCGGCGTGTTACGGGTTCTCGATCATCGCGAAGATCAAACCGGGTCGCGAAGAAACCATTCGGACGTACGGCAAGGAGATCGAGGCTACGATAGCTGCTAGCCCCGATGCGCTGGCCCCGCTGCGGCTACATTATCTGCGCTGGGTGCTGTTTGACGTGGGCTCGGGACTGCATTTTCAGTATCAAGGGATCTTCGACACCGATTTCGACAAGTACACCGAAGATGCGGTGGCGCTGTTCAGCCAAACCGGCATCACCACCGTATTCACGAACCTCGAAGGCTTCCCCGAGGACTGGAAAACGAACCCCGAGGCATTCGTCAACTTCGTTCGTAAACATCAGTGTCCGAGCTTCCTGGAGTACGGCGAGTATCCCTCCGTCACCTCGGATGAGATCAAGAAAGCGCTGCGGCTTAAGGTGGCGTTCTCGGACATGCTCGATCAGATGCAATGACCGCACTTGGGCGTGCGCCATGCTTGAGCTCGACGACATCCAGCACATCCTCCTGACCCGGACGCCGGCGATGACCGGGCGCTACGAGTTCGTGTCGTTCGACGACCCCGCCAGCGGCCGGGCCTGGCTGGCGGAGCTGCTCGACCGGGTGCGGTCCGCTGCGGAGGTGCGAGCCACGATGGACAGCTCTGAACGCTGGATCACGTTGGCGTTCACATGGAACGGTCTCCGGGCGCTCGGAGTGCCCGAGGAATCACTGGCGACCTTCCCGCAGGAGTTCCGGGAGGGCATGGCTGCTCGCGCCGATATCCTCGGCGACACCAGCGCCAACCACCCCGACAACTGGGTGGGTGGTCTTGCGGGCGAAGACCTGCACGCAATCGCCGTTTTGTTCGCACGCACCGATGCCGAGCACCTGCGGTGCACGGGAGAACACGACAAGCTGGTCGCCCGGTGCCCCGGCGTGCGGGTCCTGTCTTTTCTGGATCTCAATGCCACGCCTCCGTTCAGTTACGCCCATGATCACTTCGGGTTCCGCGACCGGTTGTCGCAGCCGGTGATGGAGGGATCGGGCGAGGAACCGACGCCGGGCTCGGGTGCAGCGCTGAAACCAGGCGAATTCATCCTTGGCCACCACGACGAGAAGGGACCGCCCGCTAACTTACCGCAGCCGGAGGTGTTGTCCCGCAACGGCAGCTACATGGCCTACCGGCGGCTACAAGAACACGTCTCGCTGTTCCGCAACTACCTGCGCGAGCATGCCGACTCACCAGAAGAACAAGAACTGCTCGCCGCGAAGTTCATGGGTCGCTGGCGCAGCGGTGCGCCGCTGGTGCTGGCACCTGCGCGCGACGATCCCGAGCTCGGCGCAGATCCCATGCGCAACAACGACTTCAACTATAAAGAGATGGACCCGCATGGCTATGCGGTGCCGTTGGGCTCGCACACGCGGCGCCTCAACCCCCGCGACACCGCAGTGAATATGAATCGCCGCAGGATGATTCGTCGCGGTGCCACCTATGGACGGGCCTTAGCGGAGGGTGCACCCGATGATGGGGTGGACCGCGGCATTGCCGCATTCATCATCTGCGCCAGCCTGGTTCGCCAGTTCGAGTTCGCGCAGAACGTGTGGATCAATGACCGGACGTTCCACGAACTCGGCAATGAGCGCGATCCCGTCTGCGGCTCGCAGGACGGCACGCTGGAGTTCAAGATCCCGAACCGGCCCATCCGCAAAGTCCTCAAAGGGCTGCCGGCCTTCACCACCCTGAAGGGTGGGGCGTACTTCTTCCTGCCCGGGCTCAAGGCGCTCCGATACCTAGCGACTCTCGATAGTTAAGAGAAATCACCATGAGCACGCTTCCCGCTGCACGCACCTATAATCAAAACCAGGTTCCCCGCAAGCACACAGCTGGGCAGCGGCGCATCAGTATCTACTGGACCTGGAGCTATCCATGGGAAGCCCAACGCGATCCCGCCACAATGTACAATCGCTTCTCCACGATGACCGAAGTCCGCAACGTCTCGTGGCCCAGCTACGAGACACCTGAGTACGACGCCGCACACTTCCTGCAGGGCATCGCCGGGACGCTGGAACTGTTCCACCGCTCGACGTTGGCTTTCCAAGAGTTGGCCGGAGAAATCACCGGCCACCCGGTCGCCGTGTTCCAGCGCATCGACCAGGCGGGCTACAAGCTCTCGATTGACGAGCGGATCCTCGCCGATACCGACACCCTCATGGTCTTCGGGCTCGACCACATCCTCTCCGAGCAAGAAGCCGCACCCGAGGAGATCAGTGCGATCCGTCAATGGCTGCAGCGGGAAGGCACCTGCCTCCTGATGGCCCCGCACCACGATGTCGGCTTCACCGACAATTTCACCCAGCGTCAGGTTGAATACCAACACCACGGCGACCCGCTGGTCCCACGCCAACAACGGTTCGGCCAATACACCCGCTCGCTGATGAAAGCGCTCGACGTTCCCGTTCACAACAAGTGGGGGCTGCGTCCTGCTGTCGTGGAGGGCACCAACGAGATCGCACCGCTGACCGCGCTTCGTGATCTGGACCTACCGAGGCTGCTCGCCAACGTCACCACGTTTAACTTCCATCCCCATCTGCCGCACTACGAACTCACTGCGCCGCAAAGCGACTCAGTGCGGGTGCTGGGCCGCCAACGCATCGAACCCAACCGGCTCCACCCCTTCACCGAAGCAGGCAACACCGAATTCAACGCCCTCATCTGGATGCCGCCAGCAGGACAACGCGCAGGCGACATCGTCCTGGTCGACTCCACCAACTTCACCACGCTCTTCGGCGGCACCGACAGCCTCAAGAACCTTTGGCGCAACCTCGCCACCATGAAGTAGAAGACGCTGGCCAGAACATGCTGCCGAGTCCAATCATAAGGGCAAACACTCCAACCTCATTCCCATGCTCGGCGCGGTCTGCTCGACCAGACGCACCGCCCGCGCCTTCAACTCAGCCCGATACCACTTCGACGACGCATCAACCAAACCTGCCCCATCTTGCTCCCCACCGACGCAACAGCCCCGTGAACCCAGAATCTGGGCGGCTTTGCGGTCAGATGCGGCGACCCCCACGTCTGGCGCCGTGTCATCAGGGCTGTCGTTCCCACCGTGGCGGGTCACGGCCGATCACCGTCCCGCTGGGCAACACAATGCGCAGCCGCAAAGAAGTGCACCGCCGTTTCGTCCACCCTCCGGCACAATCTCAACAGTCAGCAGCGCGCCGAGCCCCGCAGCACCGGCGAGACAGCGCCCCGGTAGGCCAACCACCCCCACGAGCCTCGGCACCTCACTCGGCCACGTCGTCTGAAAGGTTGGGCGATGATCGAAGACGTCCAGGTCCGGGACACGGCCCCTTGCTCGAGCGTCCTACGTAGTACCCGGCGCACAAGGCGCCGGTGCCAGCGGTATCCCATGGAACGGATTCAGACCGAGCGCAGACGATGCGATCAGGCATTCGACGCCATCAACCCGGTGAAGATCCGTGCTCGCAGACAACGGCGACACATCTTGATACACGCCGCGAACTCCACCGGCAAGTCAACCGAGTGGGGTAAACCAAGAGGGAGACAGTGCATGGTCGAGAATGAGTTCGATTAGCCGCGCACAGCAGCGCCGGTCCCTATGACGGAGATCACCATGAACGCGCTACAGACACTGCAGAACCTTTTCACTCTCGCCTTTGTCGTCACGAGCATGCTGGGCATGGGTCTGAGTCTCACCGTCTCCCAGATCCTCCAGCCGCTTCGAAATACGCGGTTGGTAGCCCTGTCCCTTGCCGTGAACTTCGTCGTTGTACCCGTAGTGGCGTTCGTCCTCTCCAGGATCATCCCGTTCGACCAGGATGTGCAGATTGGGTTGTTACTGATTGGCACCGCGGCCGGCGCGCCATTTCTACCCAAACTTGCTCAGATCGCCAAGGCGGACATCGCGTTTGCCGTAGGACTGATGACAATTCTGATGCTGGTGACGATCGTCTACCTGCCACTTGTACTGCCACTTCTTCTGCCGGGGATCAAGGTCAGTGCGCTACACATCGCGCTGTCGCTGATTGTGACCATGGTCCTGCCCCTGGTCATCGGGCTGTTCATCAAGGCTCGATACGGAACTGGCGCCCAGGTCTTACGGCCTGTGATGGCACAAATCTCGACAATCAGTCTAGCGCTGCTTCTGGTACTGATGCTGGCGCTGAACTTCAAGAATGTACTTGCCTTGTTCGGCACCGGAGCTATTATCGCGACCCTACTGTTTATCTCAATCTCGGTCCTGGCTGGGTACATCGCCGGTGGTCCCAGTACCAACACAAAGCGTGTCCTGGCACTAGGAACGGGTCAGCGCAACTTGTCGGCTGCCTTCATCATCGCGACAAGCAACTTCGCCAACCAGCCCAACGTACTGGTCTACGCGGCAGCGGCTGGACTGGTAGGAATGGTGATCCTCTTCCCAACGGCGGGAGAGTTTGGTAAACGCACCAAGGCCCTCCCCGGGACGGATCAGTCAGCGGTCTCTGGGCAGTCGTGACAGCCGATCGTCGGACCGGCGGCTGAAATGATCGCCCTCTACCTGCGGCCAGTTGAGCGCCCGCCGACCGCGCCCGCCCGGAGGCACGGATAGAACACCTGTCAGATTCAACCTTGTCACGCGGGCTGACCTGGGGGTTTACCCACGGCTCCGGCAAAGTCACCTTTTAACTGGTCAGCAGTAGTTTGATGGGGCGGTGTGGGTCCCAGACGCGGGGTCCGGTTCGGGTGCGGACCTGGGAGTGATCTTCTCCGTGGGTCACGTCGCGGACCCAGTGCAGGCGGGTGTCGATGGCCCAGTGGCCGCGGATCCACGTCGCGAGTTCGCGTGCGGTGGCCTGGTCGGCGGTCAGGCTGGTGACCGCGTACATGACTTCGGTCGATGTCCACTTCTTGGTCGTGCTCTTGATCTGCTCACGGTGTGCCTGTTTCGGTGGCTGGCGGTCCTGGCCCGCAGCGAGTCGGTGGTCGTTGCCGAGGTGCTGACGTTGCGCCACAAGGTTGCGGTACTGCGTCGCCAAGTGGGCCGGCCCCAGCCCTCCTGGCCGGACCGAGCGATCCTCTCCGCGCTGACCCGGCTGCTGCCCCGACAG
>DASXOV010000183.1:0-18485 GCA_036494005.1 Pseudonocardiaceae bacterium
TTGCGCGCGGCCGCCCGCTGCACGTTGAGGTACGTGGACTGCCCGTGGGTGTCCATCGTCACGAACAGTGGACCCAGGCCTTTGAATCGGAACCTCCACAGGCATTCGGGCATCAGGTCCTCCCACACCACCTGCTCGATCTCCTCCACCTGTAGGGTCTCGGCGCTCGCCGCGCCACCGGTGATGGCCAGGTAGACGGCGCCGTGCTCGCCCAACTGCGCGAGAGAGGCCTCGCTGAGGCCACCCTTGCCGATGATCGCCGCCACCCCGAGCTCGGCCACGCAGCCGCGGGTGAACCGATCCATCCGCATGGACGTCGTCGTACCGACTGAGACCGGCGCGTACCGGCCGTCCGCCAGGCGCGTCACGCTGGGTGCGGTGTGCAGGAAGACCGCACCGGTGAAGTCGACGTCGGGCCGCACGCCCTCGTCGAACAGGCGGATCAGCGAGGCGTCGCGGACTCCCCACACGGTGCCGTCCAGCCATACCTCGTCGCCGATGCGCAGCGACCGCAGGGTCTGTTCGTCCAGCGGCGAGGTCAGGCGCAGCACCCGCGGCTCGGTGGGCATCGGCTCAGTAGCCATACGACACAGCCCCGTCCTTCGTTACCGTGGCCCTGGCGCGCTCGCCGCGCCAGCACTGGATGTTGACCGCGACCGGGTTCATCGAGATGTGTGTGGCGGCGTACTCGACGTGCACGGCGAACGCGGTGGTCGAACCGCCCAGGCCCTGCGGCCCGATCCCGGTCTCGTTGAGGGCGTCGAGCAACTGCTGCTCCAGCGCCGCGATGTCCGGCTCCGGATGCGGGTCCGCCACCGGCCGCAGGATCGCGCGCTTGGCCAGTGCCATGCACAGGTCCGCGGTGCCACCCAGTCCGACGCCCACGATCGTGGGTGGACATGGGCGCGGGCCGGCTTTGACGACGCTGTCGAGGATAAAGCGCTTGACCGCGGCGACGCCGTCGGCCGGCGAGAGCATCGCCAGGAACGACATGTTCTCCGAGCCGGATCCCTTGGGTACCAGCAGGATCTCCAGCTCGTCGCTACCGTCGACGAACTCGACGTGCACCTCCGGGATCTCGACGCCGGTGTTGTCCTGGCGGTTGGTCCGGGTCAGCGGGTGTACCACGCTGGAGCGCAGATCGTGTCGCTTGGTCGCCCGGGCGACGCCCTCGCGCAGGGACTGGACGAGCTTGGCGCCGTTGACCGCGAACTCGGTACCGAGCCGTACGAAGTACACGCAGATTCCGGTGTCCTGGCAGACGATGATTCCCGTCCGGTCGGATGTGTCGATCGCCTTCACCATGACGTCGAGGCGCCGCAGCGCGCCGCCGGTCTCCTGCTGCCGGGCCCGGCCGATCGCTCCCCGGACATCCGGCGGCAGGTCGGTCAGCGCCTTCTTGTACAGCGCGGCGCCGACCTCGGCGATGTCGTCGTAGAACTCTTCGGCCTTCGCCAACCGAATCCGGTCGGGTGTGACGGTAGTGGTCATCTCGGACCGCCTTTCCTCGGGCAGAAAGCTGTCATCGGGACGCGCCCAGCGCGGAGTAGACCAGCACGACCATGCCGATGACGAAGATGGTGAAGATGAGGGCAGCGAGCCCGGCGAGCCACCGTCGCCGGTCGCGCGGCCGGGTGCGGTAGTCGCGGACCACGGCCAGCAGCCCCGCGCCCGCATGCAGCAGCGCTGCGGCCAGCAGGAGCCCATCCCACACGACCCAGGTCGCGGACCCCCAACGCCGGGCGATGAACGAGGAGCTGGTCGCCGCGACGTCGTTGACCACGTGGGTGAGCGCGAAGTGCCCGAGCGCCAGCACCGCAAGCAGTACTCCGGTGACCCGGATGGTGATGTAGGGCGCGCGTCGCGCCAGTCGCGACTGCACCGGTGGGTTGTCGCGCTGCACGGCCTGAACCATGACGGCCTTCCTATCCGATGACGGGATGCAGGATGACGACGCTTCCGGCGATTGTGACCACGACCGTCACGCCGAGAACGCCGGTAAGCAACCGGCTGGCCGCGGCTGCGCCCAGGTCCCACAGGTCGATGGCCACCACTCGCAGCCCGTTGAGCGCGTGGAAGAGCAGGGCCAGCAGCAGGCCGCACTCGAACAGTCGCATCGGCACCGTTGCGTAGAGGTGATGCACCTGGTCGAACACCTTGGGCGAGAACGCGTACACGGACACGTCCAGTACGTGCAGGCAAAGGAAGGCGAGAATGGCCAGACCCGACACGCGGTGGGCGTAGAAGGCCCAACGGTTCATCTCCCCACGGTCGGCGGGCCGGCGACCGAGCCTGCGCAGTCCGGCGAGCGACGGGTAGGCGCCGCCGTCCATCCGGCGCGCGCTGCGCACGATCACCCAGACGGCCGCGACGATCACGGCGGTGACGACCGCGAAGGCGGTCAGGAATACGGCCTGTGCGGCAGTCATGAGGTGCTCACCGCCGCGGTGCGCGCGGTCGTGGGCGGCCGCCGGGTGAACTCCACGGGCCGGGTCTGCAGGTCGAGGCCACCGTCGTCGTCCTGCCGGGCAACGATGTACCGCAGCCAATCGTCGTCGCGTTGCTCGGGAAAGTCCGAGCGCGAGTGCGCGCCACGGGTCTCGGTGCGCAACAGTGCGCTCTCCACGATCACGCGCGCGACGGTCAGCTGGTTGAGCAGATCCAGCGACTCCTGCCATGCCGGATTGAACGGCGCCGGCCCGGGCACGGCCAACGACTGCGCCTGCTCGACGAGTTCCTGGATGGTCTGCTGCGCCCGGATCAGGCCCTGATGGTCGCGCACCACCCCGCAGCCCTCCCACATAGCATCCTTCAGCTGCCGGGTCAGCGGAAAGGGCAGCACGCCGTCGTCGTGGGTCAACGGTGCCAGGGCGCGGTTGAACGAACGGCCGATCTGTTCGGCGTCCACCTCGGCCTGCGTGAGCCGGCGGGCCTCCACGGCCGCACTGTCACCGGCCCGGCAACCGTACACAGTGGACTCCGCAACGCCGTTACCACCCAGCCGGTTCGCGCCGTGGACCCCGCCGGCGTCCTCACCGGCAACCAACAGCCCCGGCATCTGCGTATGACAGTCCTTGTCGATGATCACGCCGCCCATGGCGAAGTGGGCGGTCGGCGACACCTCGACCGGTCCGGTGGCGAGGTCCTTGCCGATCAGGCGCGTGCGGGCCACCATGCCCGGGAAGCGGCGTTCGACTTCGGCGGCGCCCAGGTGCGAGATGTCGATCAGCACCCCACCCGCGGGTGTCCCCCGCCCGGCAGTGATTTCCAGATAGCTGGACCGCGAGACGACGTCCCGGGTGGAACGCTCCATGCGGTCCGGGTCGTAACGCTGCATGTAGCGCTCCCCGAGCGCGTTGTACAGGTGGGCGCCAGCGCCGCGCAGCCCTTCCTCGAGCACCGCGCCGCTCATCCGCGATTCACCGGCCAGCAGGCCGGTCGGGTGGAACTGCATCATTTCCATGTCGCGCACGGGCAGGCCGGCGCGCATGCACATCGCCACCCCGTCGCCGGTCTTCTCTCGGGCCGGCGCGGCGATGCGGTACATCGTTGCGGCACCGCCGGTGGCGACGATGACGACCTTGGCGCGCACCACGATGAGCCGGCCGCGTCTGATGTCCAGACATGTCAGCCCGGCCACCCGGCCGTCGGTGATCAGCAGGTCCAGCGCCCGCACATCCTCCAACTCGCGCGGCCGGACCCGGAACATCTGATCCCGAAGCCGTGCCATGATTTCGATGCCGGTCAGATCCCCGCGGTGCACGGTGCGGTCGAAGGACTGGCCGGCGAACGCCTTCTGCTTGATCCGGCCGTCCGGGTTGCGGTCGAAGAAGCAGCCAACCTTGGTCTCCAGTTCGCGGATGACCCGGGGCGCGTCGTTGACCAGCGTCCAGGCCATCTCCTGGTCATTGAGGAACTTGCCGCCCTCGAGCGTGTCGTCGAAGTGCATCGCCAGGCTGTCGGACGGGTCCAGCACGGCGTTGAACCCGCCCTGCACCATTCGGGTACAGCCGGAGCGGCCGACGGCGCCTTTGCTGATGACGGTGATCGACAGCTCCGGGTCGGCCGCGTAGGCGTGCAGCACGGCCAGCAGGCCGGCGCCGCCGCTGCCGACCACGGCCACGTCGGTGACGATCTCCTCGTAGTCGGGGTACGTGGTCACCGCGGCGTCACCTTTCCGGTCCGCAACCGGCGGATCGCCCGCGCCGGATCCAGGCCCTTGGGGCACACGTCCGAGCAGCCGTATATGTAGTGGCAGCGGTCCACGCCCGAGGCGCCGGTGGCGACCTCGGTGCGTTGCGCCGCCGCCGCGTCGCGGGAGTCGTTGATGAGCACGAGGGCCCGGTTGAGCGCGGCCGGGCCGAGGAAGTCACGGTCCAGCCCGGCGATGCCGCAACTGGAGAAGCAGGCGCCGCACTGGATGCAGTCCAGTTCCGGGTCGATCTCGCGGCGCTCGGCGGAATCCGGGCCTACCACCGCGGGTTCGTCCAATCCGTCGACCGGAACGAGGTACGGCGTAATGCGTGCCCACTGCTCCCAGAACGGCGTGGTGTCCACGATGAGATCGCGGATCACCGGGAACCCGGCGACCGGTTCGATGCGCAGGTGGGTGCGCTGCGGTCCGACCACCTCCTGGCACGCCAGCACCGAGCGCCCGTCGACCCGAACGGTGCAGGTACCGCACATGGCGACCCGGCAGGAGAACCGGAACCCGATCGAGGGGTCCTCCAGTCGTTGGATGGCCAACAGCACGTCGAGAACCGTCATCGGTTCGAAGCGCGGCACCGAGAAGTCCCGGCGGGCGCCATCCTCACTGCGAGCCAGCCGGACGGTGACCCGGCCGGTGTCTGCCTCGCTCAGTGTCCGGTGCACTCATCGACCCCTTCGCTGGCGGCCAGTGGTCTGACCTCTGATTGAAGCTATTGGCGCGTTGTTGAAACTGTCAACGGCGCGGATGCCTTTGATACGAACAGAAAAGTCACACCACATCGGGTACGGCGAGCAGCCGGCGCGGGTTGTCCTCGACGATGGCGTGGTAGACCTCCGGCGCCAGTCCGAGGTCGCGCAGCATCTGCCAGCGGTAGTCGACATAGGTGTGCCGGTCCCCCGGCGCGATGCCGCCGTCCGAGCCGAAGACGATCCGCTCCCGTGGAGCGCGGTCGACGATCTGGCGCATCGCGTGGGCGTGCAGGCTGGCCATGCAGATCCAGACGTCCTCGAACTTGCGCGCCGCCTCGATCGCCTCACCGTAGAGGTCGTTGAGGCCTCCGTGGCCGAGAATGACCACGAGTCCGGGCCAACGCGCGGCGACCTGGGCGACCTGCAGCGGGGTGGACAGTGGCGGGGTACCGTCGTGGAAAATCACCGGCACACCGAGCTCGCGGCAGCGCTCATACACCGGGTCCATTCCCGGTTCAAGCGGATGGAACGCCTGCATCCATGGGTGGAACTTGAAGCCGCGCATGCCCAGAGTGCGCACGCACCGGGTCACCTCGTCGGCCGCGCGCGGGTCGCGTGGTGAGACGGTGCCGAACGGCACCAGCCGGTCCGGCGCGGCCGAGCACCAGCCCACCACCTCGTCGTTGCTGGCCGACGGATCCTGGTGGTACAGGCCATCGAAGGGCAGCATCACGCTGACATCCACGTCGAGGTCGTCCATCCGCGCCAGGTACTCCTGGGCCGGGAAGTATGGCAGTTGCCAGGTTCCCTGGTTGCTGGGCACGTGCACGTGGCAGTCGTAAATCATCCCGGCTCTCCCGGCATCGGCTCGGCTTTCAGCAGGCGCAGCAGGTTGCCGCCCAGCACGTCGCGCAGCGCCGCGTCGCCGGCCGGCAGGGCGCGGGCCCGGCGTAGTTCGTGGCACATGTCGCCATAGGGAAAATCGCTGGTGAACAACAACCGCCGCGGGCCGGCCGCGGCCAGCTGCGTGGCCATCCCGGTCAGCGGGAAGTCGTGCGCGGTGTCGCCGTAGAGGTTAGGGCTCGCCTTCAACGCGGGAGCGGCATCGGCCTTGAAGTCGGTCTTGCCCCCCCGGCCGAGAATCACCGGTACCCCCGGGAAGCGGTCCGCCAGCGCGGCCACCTGGAACGGCGTCGCCTGCACCGGGGTACCTGAGTGGACGTACACCGGCACGCCCCGGGCGGCGGCCAACTCCATGATCGGTTCCACGATTGGCTCGATCGGCTGGAAGCCCTGCAGGTAGGGGTGCAGCTTGATGGCCACCGCGCCGGCGCTCAACGCGCGGTCGAGTTCGTCGACGGCCGATGCGCCCAGCCATGGGTTGGCCGTTGCGTACACCGCCAGCCTCTCCGGGTACTGCTCGCGCAGCTCCAGCAGCCGGTCGTGGCCCTCCCGGTGGGCCACCGCGGTCTCCCGCGGGTCGGGGCTGACCACCGCCAGGTCCACGCCGGCTCGGTCCATTTGGTTCAGCAGCGTGCCGACCTCGACCTCGACGCCGTCCACCCGACCCAGGGTCACATGCCCATCGACGATCATCGCAGGCTCCGCCGGATGTCCTCGCGCAGCTCGACGCCGAGTCCGGGGCCGTCGGGCAGCCGGGCCCGCCGCCCGTCGATGTCCAGCGGCTCGGCGAGGATGTCCTCGGTGTAGAAGTGATGGCCGATGATGTCCGACGGGGTGTCGCCCAGCCGTGGACAGGCGGCCGCCGCATGCACCATCGCGGCGCTGCCGATCCCCATCTCCGCGTTGCTGCCGATCACCACGTCCAACCCGAAATGCGCGGCCATCACCGCGGAGCCGACCAACTGCTCCAGGCCACCGCTTTTGCCGACGTAGAGACTGACCCCGTCGGCGGCCTCGCCTCGCAGCACCCGCACGAGGTCGGCCGGCCCGTAGACGGACTCGTCGACCAGCACCGGCAGTCCGCCGCCACGCAGCCGGGCTAGGCCGGCCAGATCGCCCGGGGACAGCGGTTGCTCGACCATGGCCAGACCCAGTTCCCTCAGAACGGGCACGCCGCGGGAGGCCTCGGCGCGCGACCATCCGCCGTTGGCGTCGGCGCCGAGGAAGGTGTGCGGACCGGCCAGCTCGCGGGCCAGCCGCACCCGGTGAAGGTCGCCGGCCAGTCCCTTGCCGACCTTCACCTTGAACGCGCGGAAGCCCTTGGCCACAGCCGCCGCGTGGCAGGCCCGCAGCCGGTCGTCGTCGCCGCTGAGCGAGATCTTGACAGGTACCTCGGTGCGGTGCGGCCCGCCCAGTAGCGTGGCCACCGACAGCCCCAGCGATCGCCCGAGTGCGTCCCACAGCGCGGTGTTGAGCGCCGCCTTGGTGAACGGGTTACCGGCCAGGGCCAGGTCCATCCGCGCGCTCAGCCCGGCCACCGGCGACACCGGCTGCCCGACCACCGCCGGGGCGAGCACGTCGCGGATGAAGTGGGTGGCGCTGTCCGCGTCCTCCCCGCTCCAGTTGCGCGTCGCGCTGACCTCGCCGTACCCGTAGGCACCCGAGCTCAGGCATACCCGTACCACGACGAACTCGGAGATCGAATGCACCACACGGGCGCCGTGCACGGCGAGCCGGGGATCCAGCGGCAGCCGCACGGTGGCGGCGTGCACCGCCTCGACAAGCTCAGACACGGGTGGCCCGCCGGCCCGGGTCGGCCACCGGCACCGCGGCAAGCAGGGACCGGGTGTACTCGTGCCGCGGCTCGGCGAACAGTTCGTGCCGGTCGGCCAGCTCGACCAGCTGACCGTGGTAGAGCACGCCGATGCGGTCGGACATGTAGCGGACCAGGGCCAGGTCGTGCGAGACGAACACGTAGGTCAGGCCGAGCTGCCGTTGCAGGTCCTTGAGCAGATTGAGGATCTGTGCCTGGACCGACACGTCCACGGCGGACACCGCCTCGTCCAGGATCACCAGCCGTGGCTCGAGTGCGATCGCTCGGGCGATTCCCACCCGCTGGCACTGGCCGCCGGACATCTCGTGCGGATAGCGAGAAGCAAACTCCGGTCGCAGCCCCACCAGGTCGAGCAGCTGCCGTACCCGGCGGTCCCGCTCCGAGCGGGACAGTCCCGAGTGGACAGCCAGCGGCAGCCCGATGATCTGCGCGACCGTCTTGCGGCGGTTGAGTGAGGCGTGCGGATCCTGGAAGACCATCTGCATCTGCCGCCGCAGCGGGCGCAGCCGCCGCTGTGACATGCCGGAGATCTCGATGCCGTCGAAGCGGACCAGCCCCCGGGTCGGCTGATCGAGGCCGAGCAGCAGGCGGGACACCGTCGACTTGCCGGAACCCGACTCGCCGACCAGACCGAACGTCTCACCCGGGCGGATCTCGAAGCTGACGTCATCCACGGCCCGGACCACGTCCTTGCCCGACGGGTCCGGGAAGTGCCGAACCAGGTGCTCGGCCACCACCAGCGACTCAGCCACGACCGCTCCCCTCCGATGCGTGCAGCCCGGCGCCGGAGGCGGGCTTTCCCGGATCCTCGTCGGTTTCCGGCGGGTCGAGGCCGGATTCCGGCGCCGCGACCGGCCCGCCCTGCCCGACGGCCGGCCCACCCGCCGGACCGAGCCCCAG
Organism: Pseudonocardiaceae bacterium; assembly: GCA_036494005.1. GTDB lineage: Bacteria > Actinomycetota > Actinomycetes > Mycobacteriales > Pseudonocardiaceae. The sequence goes on from DASXOV010000183.1 coordinate 8,537, forward strand.
GGCTCCCGCGTGCTGGCCGGCGCGCTGCGTCGCATACAGGCATTCCGCCTCGCGACCGCCCCCGAGGTCCACGGGAACCGGGACCTCCACGCAGCAACGTTCGGTGGACGCTGTGCAGCGCGGCGCGAACGAACAGCCCGGCGGCAGGTTCCCGGGCAGCGGCGGCTGCCCGGGAACGGCTGGGATCGGCTCGTCCACCCTGGCGTCCAGCCCGCAGACCGACGACAGCAACGCCTCGGCGTACGGGTGGACCTGGTGGCCGAAGAAGCCGTGCACATCGGCCCGCTCGACGATCCGACCGGCGTACATGACGTGGATGTCGTCGCAGAACGTGGCGGCCACACCGAGATCGTGGGTGATCAGCATGACGCTCAACCCGTGCCGGTCGGCCAGCGATCCAAGCAGCTCGATGACGCGGGCCTGGGTGGTCACATCCAGGGCGGTCGTCGGCTCGTCGGCGATCACCACGTCCGGCTCGCCTGCCAGCGCCATCGCGATGACGACCCGCTGGCGCATCCCGCCGGAGAACTCGTGCGGGTAGCTGTCGACCCGGCGTGCCGCGGCCGGAACGCCGACCTCGTCCAGCAGTTCGATCGCCCGGCTGTGCGCCTGCCGGCGGGAGACCGGCTTGGCCATGCGTACGGCCTCGGCGATCTGCCGCCCGATGGTGTACACCGGGTTCAGCGCCGACATCGGGTTCTGGTACACCATCGCGATCCGGCTGCCCCGGTACCGCACCATCTGCCGCTCCGGCAACTCGAGCAGGTTGCGCCCGTGCATGAGCAGCCGCCCGCTGACCCGCCCCGGCGGGCGGATCAGCCGCATCAGAGCCAGCGCGGTCAACGACTTCCCGCTGCCGGACTCGCCGACCAGCCCGAGCCGGCCGCCACGGCGCAGGTCCAGATCCACACCGCGCACCGGGGTGATGGCACCGCCGCCCCTGGTCGGGAAACGCACCGACAGATCCCGCACGCTCAACACCGGCTCGCTGGCCGGGACATCACTGGTCATCGTGCCCTCCTCGGGTCGAGAACGGCCTGCAGGCGGTCGCCGAGGGTGTTGAGCACCCAGATCGCGACGAAGATGACCAGCCCCGGAAAGGCCACATAGGACAGGCTGCTGAAGATGTTCGCGTAACCCTGCTGCAGCAGGGTGCCCCAGGACGCGGCCGGGGCGGCGATGCCCAGCCCGAGGAAGGACAGGCTCGCCTCGATCATCACCGCGTCCGCGGCGACCAGAGAGGCCCGCGCGATGAGCACGGGACCCGCGTTGGGCAGCAGCTCGCCGAACAGCAGCCGGCCGCGTGGCACGCCCGCCGCCACCGCCGCCAGACAGTAGTCGGACTGCAGCTCGGCCAGCACCGCGGCCCGCGCGATGCGCGCGGTGGCGGGGCTGAGCAGCAGCCCGATGATGATGGCGAGAGTGAACACCGAGGCGCCGAACGCAGCGACCAGAATCAGCCCGAACAGGATGATGGGGACCGCCATCACCACGTCGACAAACCGCATCAGCACCTCGTCGAGCCACCCGCCGGCCTGCCCGGCGACGAAGCCCCACGCCACGCCGAGCAGCATCGCGATGACGGTGGCGCAGCCCGCGATGCCCAGGCTGTACCGGCCGCCGTAGAGCATCCTGCTGAACAGGTCGCGGCCCAGCTCATCGGTGCCGAACCAGTGCGCGAGGCTGGGTGGGGCGAACGCGTGGCTCGGATCGATGGCGTCCGGTGGCACCGACGCGATCAGCGGGGCCAGTGCCACGGCGGCCACGACCACCACCAGGAGCACCGCGGCCACACTGGCCTGCGGGGTGGACAGCAGCCGTCTGGCCAGGCCCCGGCGCTTCGGGACCGGCAACGCGACTGGTACGGGTACGGCCGTCACGAGCTGGCCACCTTTCGCCGGACCCGCAGCCGCGGGTCGATCACGCCGTAGAGCACGTCCACGGCCAAGGCGCACAGCAGGAATGCCCCGGCCGCGAACAGCACGCTGGTCTGCAGCACCGCGTAGTCCCGCTTGAGGACCGAGTTCACGATCAGCGAGCCGAGCCCCGGCCAGCCGAAGATGTACTCGATGACCACGACACCGCCGAGCAGCTGCCCGATCGTCATGCCGACCACGGTCAGCGTGGGCAGCAACGCGTTGGGCAGCGCGTGGGTTACCAACGCCCGGCCCCAGGGGAGACCTTTGCCCTCGGCGGTGAGCAGGTAGCCGGACTCGGCCACGTCGGCCAGCGACGCGCGCAGGAACCGCAGGATCGGCGCCGCCGCGGCCAGTGCCAGGGTGAGCGCTGGCAGGATCAGCATCTGCACGTTGCCACCCGGGTCGGTGGCGAACGGGACGTATCCGCGGCTGGGCAGCAGGCGCAGCCGTACCGCGAACAGCACGACCAGGATGATGGCGACCAGGAACGGCGGCACCGCCATGGTCACCGTGGTGAAGAAGGCCACGACCCGGTCGGCCGGACCGCCTGGGCGCAGCGCGGCCAGCACCGCCAGCGGTACCGCGATGAGCACCGCCGCCACGATCGCCACCAGGGCCAGCTCCAGGGTCGGTCCGATGCGCTGGGCGACCAGACTGTTGACGGAGGTCTGGCTGAAGTAGGAGATGCCGAGGTGGCCGTGCAGCAGCCCGTCGACCCACTGCCAGTACTGCGCCGGCAGTGACCGGTCCAGTCCGAGCTGGTGGCGCACCTGCGCCACCTGTGCCGGGTCGGTGCCCTGCGCGCCACCGAGCAGCGTGATGGTCGGGTCGCCGGGCAGCACCCGCAGCACGACGAAGACGATGACCGAGACGATGGCGAGCAGCAGGACACTGATGCCCAGACGGCGCAGAATGAAGTTGATCATCGGGCCGCTCCTTCCCACGCCCCGGCGCGGGCCCGCAGGCCCGCGCCAAAGGCCGTCGAACTGGCTACTGGGTGACGCCCGCGTTCTCCAGGTGCACCACGCCGTTGCTCTGCACCCACGCACCGACCACGCGCTTGGTGGTCACCGTGAACTGCGACGTGACGAACGGGACGATCGATGGCACCTGCTGGTTTTCCAGGGCCTGCATCTGCTGGTAGACCTGGGTGCGGGCGGTGGCGTCGGCGGTACCGACGGCCTGGGTCAGCATCTGGTCGTACTGTGCGTTGTTCCAGTTGCACTCGCACACACCCGGCTGGAAGAAGTTCAACTGCTGGGAAGGCTCGTACGGGCTGGAGATGTAGTTGGCCACGATCAGCCCCGGGTACTTCTTGCCGGCCGGGAAGAACTTCTGCAGCCAGGTGGTGACCTCCTTCTGCTGGATCACCAGGTTGATGCCGATCTTCTTGAGGTCCTGCTGCAGGATCTCGCCCATGGTCAACCACTGCGGGTTGCGTCCCGCCGTGGTCCAGAAGGTCAGTTGAGTGTTGGGGCCGACGCCGGCCTCCTGGAACAGTTGCTTGGCCTTCTGCAGGTCGAAGTCGAACGTGGGCAGGCTCTTGTCGTACTCCGGCTGGGCGGAACTGAGGATGCTGTTGCTGTTCTCTACCACACCCAACCCGTTGTAGCCGGTGGTCAGCATCTGCGACCGATCCACCGCGTAGGCAAGCGCTTGGCGCGCCCGCACGTCGTTGAACGGCGGCGAGGTGGTGTCCAGCTCCCACACCACTGCACCGGAGTATCCCGACGGCTTCAAGGTGGACAGTGTCGGGTCGGACTTCAGCTGGGTGAGGTTGGGCGGGGGCACGTTCCACACCACGTCGAGGTCGCCGTTTCGCAGCGAGTTCACCGCCGACGTGGTGTCCGGTGTCTCGGTGATGTCGATCTCGTCGAGCTTGCCCTTGGGCCCCCAGTAGGCGGGGTTGCGGACCAGCGTCACGTGGTCGTCCGGTACGAACTGCTTGAGCTTGTACGGCCCGGTGCCGTTGGCCGTGCTGTTGACCGAAGCGATGGTGTCGATGTCGCCGAGGTAGACGGTGGTCAGCGCCGCGGGCAGCAGCGCGTCGGGCGTCTTGAGGTTGATCTGCAGGGTGGCAGGATCGACCGCCTGGACCGACGCCACGACGCTGAGCGTCGTGCGCTGCTGCGACCCGGTCTTCGGATCCAGCACCCGCTGGATGTTGGCCACCGCGTCCTGCGCCGTGAACTTCTTGCCGTTGTGGAACTGGACGCCCTGGCGCATCTTGAACGTCCACGTCTTCAGGTCACTGGAGCTGGTCCACGATGTGGCAAGCCCGGGCTGGACGGAGTTGTCCTGGCCGTACTGGGTCAGGCCGTTGTACAGCAGGGACATCACCGGCAGCAGGGCCGCGGAAGCGACCTTGTCCGGGTCCAGGGTGGTCAGGCCGCCACCGGCGACCCCGTAGGTGAGCTTTCCACCGGTCATCGGGGTCGCCGACGTCGATCCGGCCGTTCCCGTGGCGTTCGCTGAGCATCCGGCGAGCAACCCGACGGTGGCGAACAGGACGGCGGTATGTAGGCGGAGCCGGGGGGATGATCTCATCGCACTCCCTTTCCTTCACGTTTGCTGAGCGCGTCTTTGCGTGAGGAATTCAGTGAGGCCGTAACGTGCGTCAACCGGTTGCTCGTACGGACCTGGTGCCGGTTGGCACCCGTTGTTCGGATGGACCTGTTGTTGGGTGAGACCTGCGTCCCGGCACGCCCGGCCGGTGCGCGCCTAGGCGTGCACCGGTACGGTGACGCCGGCCGCGTCAATGGGGTCGGTACGACCGAGGATCTGTAGTGCCAACGCGGCCCGACGGACCCGTTCCCGGGCGGTGTCGAGCAGGTGCTGGCGCAGATGGCGGCCGTACGGGTAGAGGCTGGCCGCGTTGCGCACCGCGAACTTGAGATGCACGGGCGCCGCGGTGCGCACGATCTCCGGAACGTCGTAGTAGCGCATCGGAGCGCCGAAGTCGTCGGGACCCTCGACGTAGATGTCCAGCGGGGCGCGGACCGCCGCGCGCATCGCGGAGATCTGTGCCACCGACAGGTCGACGGCGATGTTCAGCGTGTCGGCGCCGAGCTGCTCCAGCAGCCGGGCGGTGGCCGGGTTGGAGACCGGGAAGGAGGCGGACACCTTGAAGGTGAGGTCCGCCGGCAGCTCGCCGTTCGCCCGCAGTTGGCCGAGCACCGACAGCAGACCGATGTCGGCCACCAGGACGCTGCGCAGCCCGAGGTCGCAGCCGTGCTGCACCTCCTGCACGGCTGCGAGCACCTGCTCCGGGCCGCGCAGTGCGGCCGCAAGCGCGCCACCGCCGCGCGAGGTGGCCTGCACCCCGGTGTCCCAGGAGCCGCGCGGGCCGACGAACAGGCAGATGTCGACGTTGTTGGCGGCGCCCAGGGCGAGCATCTCGCTGATCTCGCTGTCCTTCTGCAGCATGATGCCGCTGCCCTGGCTGACCCGGTCGATCCGGATGCCGTGCTCGCGCGCCTCGTCGAGCACGGCCGCCAGCGCCTCCGGCCCCTCTACCGAGGCGATCTCGATGTGATAGGGCCGCCCGTCCGCGAACGTCGCCGGCGATGACGGCGGTGCGGTGACGTGGGAACTGCCGAGCCCGACAGCCGCAAGTGCTCGCTCCGCGCGCGTGGCCGCATTGTTCATAGGACGGCTCCATCCTCGAGAGAGTTCAGTATTTAGAATTTCGCTTTCGTATTTAGAAATCTAGGTCCTTCGTCAGCTCGTGGTCAAGACCCATCAAGCCAGCTTTGACCCAGTGTTTACAAAGCTTCTATGTGCACCAGGCGGTCCCCAACGCGCAGAAACGCTCGGGCCGCCCCGGCAGGCGGCCCGCGGAATCGATCGACCGGGTATGGGTTTTTCGGTTGTTCGGCACGGAAGCGACGGTGTCGCAGGGGACGGGATTGCGCCTACCGGAAACGGGAACGGTCAGGCGACTCCGGCCCCGCGCGTGACCTCCTGCGCGATCGCCCGCGCGGTGTCGATCACCGTGGCGGCGACGTCGGCCAGCCGGTCATCGCCGAGCAACGAACGCAACTGGATGACGCCGACCGAGGCCAGCACGCTCTCGCCGTCGCGGCGCACCGGTGCGGCCAGGCAGCGCACCCCCTCGACTTCCTCGCCGTCCTCGACGGCATACCCCGCCTTGCGGATCTTCGCGAGTTCACGCTGCAGCGCGGCCGCCGTGTGCATCGCCCGCGGGGTGCCGGAGGACAGGTCGAGGACAGGCACCACCGCGTCGAACTGCGCAGCGCTCAGGTGTGCCAGGATGGCCTTGCCAACGGCGGTCAGATGCGCCGGGGTGCGCTTGCCGACGTGGGTGTCGAAGCGGACCAGCCCGGGTGCGTCGATCCGGGCCAGGTAGACGGCATCGCCGCGCTCCAGCGACGCCAGGTGCGCGGTCAACCCGGTGCGTTCGACCAGCCGGTCGAGGTGAGGTCGGGCCACCGCGACGATGTCCGACTGATTCATCGCGCGCATGCCCAGACCGAACAGCTTCAACGTCAGCCGGTAACGGTTGCCCGAATCGCTGACCAGGTAGCCCATCCGCTCCAACGAGCGCAGCAGCACGAAGGTGGATGTTCGCGGCAGGGCCAGTTGCTCCACGACGTCGACCATCCGCAACCCGTCGCGGTGGTGCGAGATGAGTTCGAGGACCGCGAAGGCCTTCTCGACCGCGGGGGCCGAGTAGCGCGATGCTTCAGTCACAGCTACCTCCGCTGGCCAGGTGGAATTCCTGGAAAGCGAGCGCCACGGCGGCGACAATGGCCTCAAGATAGCGGGTTCCGGTGGCCGGGTCGGCACCGGCCGGGCTGTCGGTGTACCCGTCGTTGCGCTGCCACACCGCAGGGTCGTCGACCCGGTACGGCGGATAGAAACCTCGCGTGCGGCCGGCGGCGCGCCAAGGCCGGGCCGGTGGGTCGGGCACCACCCAGTCCGGGCGCACCGCGGCGGCCAGAGCGGTCTCGAACGCACCCGCGTGCCCGGGCAGCAGCCCGTTCTCCGGCGCCTTCAGGGCCACCAGCGCGTCCCAGGCGATCACCCAGTACGACCCCGAGGCGATCGGCACCCCGGTGGCCAGCGAAACCTCCCGCGCGGCGTCGCCGATCACGTCGACGTTGCCGCCGTGACCGTTGAGCAGGAAGATGCGACGGAAGCCGCTGCGGATCAGCGACTCGCAGCACTCGACGAGGTAGCGACGCAGAGTGTCGAGGGAGACCGAGATCGTCGCGCCGTAGCGCATATGGTGCTCGGAGAAGCCGATGGCGACCGTGGGCGCGACCAGCACTGGGCACCGGGCGGCCCGCTCGGCGGCGCTCATCGCGATCCGTTCGACGATGATGTGGTCCGTACCGCTGGGCAGGTGCGGGCCGTGCTGCTCACAGGCGCCGACCGGCAGCACCACCAGGGCCCGGTCGGCCAACCGGCCCAGTTCGGTGCGGGACAGATCCGCGAACCTCATGCCCGTCGTCCGGTCGCCAGCGCGGCCGCAGCCGCCACCTCCCGGCACAACGCCAGGCTGGCCAACCCGTCCAGGGTGCCCGGGCCGTGCGGCCGGCCGGTACGCACCGCTGCGGCGAACGCCGCCAACTGGCCGTCGAAGGACGCCTCCACCCACGGGCGATCGAGCTCGACCCGCTCCGGGCGCTCCGGCGTGTCCAGCGTCGCCCAGCCCTCCGCCCGGTTGACGTGCACCGCCCCGCCCGGGCCCAGGATCCGGAAGTCTCCCCGCGGCATGCTCGGGTACATCCAACCCACCTCCAGGCGCGCGACATTGCCGTTGTCGTAACGAATCAGAGCCGCAGTGTAGTTGTCATTGGCGAACTCCGGGAGGCTGGCCATGCCGAGCGCGCTGACCTCGACGGGCCGCCCACCACCGAGATGGAAGACGTAGTCCGTCTGGTGCGCCGCTTCGTGGACGAAGGCCGGGCCGTGCGCGAGGAAGTGCATGATCCGGTTGAGGTGTTCCTGGTCGGCCGGGTCGTAGCGCTCGTCGTACGAGGACAGCAGGAACAGCAGCGGCGCCCCCAGCCGCCCCTCACGCAGCCAGTTGCGCACCCGTGCGATGACTGGGGAGAACCGGTTGACAAAGCCGACCTGGACGGTCAGGCCGCGGTCGGCGGCGCTGGCATGCAGCGTCCGGGCCGTCTCGACGTCCACCGCCATCGGCTTCTCGCACAGCACTGGCAGCCCCAGTTCCAGCAGCCGCAGGGTCACCGCCGGGGTGACCTCGGGCGGGGTGGCCACCACCGCGGCGTCCGGCGCCCAGGCGGTCGCCTCGCGCACGCTTGCCGCGCACGGCACACCGTAGCGGTGGCCCAGCTGGGTACGCGTCGCCTCGTCGACATCCACCAGTCCGGCCAGCTCCACGTCGCGGGAGCGTTCGATCGCCGGCAGATGAGCCTGCCGCGCGATATCGCCACAGCCGACCACGGCCAGCCGCAGCACCCGGTCAGCGGCTGCCATACAGACGCTCCCAGTTCTCGTGCAGAATCGCCTCGATCGCGTCCTGCGGTACCCTCGGCAGCCCGGTGCCGTCCACCACCCGGTTGACGTTGCGCAGCCCGTCGATGGCGTCCTGGCTGCTGGCGTTCGGGAAGTCGCTGCCGAAGATCAGTTTGTGGGTCACGCCGTACTCGTGCGCGGTGATCATCGCCTGCCAGAACCGCCAGGGCCGGAAGTGCAGGGCGGACACGTCGGCGTACAGGTTCGGGCTCTTGCGGACCAGGGCGACGACGTCCTCCTCCCAGGGGTGGCCGAGGTGCGCGATCACCATCCGCAGCTCCGGCACGGCCATCACCAGCGGTTCCAGCAGTAGTGGCTTGCCCAGGTCCAGCCGGGCGCGGCGGGGGTAGGTGGTGCCCTGGTGGATCATCACCGGGATGTCCAGCTGGACGCAGCGGCGAAACAGCGGCCAGTACCGCTGGTCCGTCGGATCCCAGTGCTGGTATACCGGGGCCACCTTGAGACCGCGCAGGCCGAGCTGGTTCACGCAGTAATCCAGCTGCTCCACGCAGTCCTCGTCGTTGGGGTCGACCGAGGCCCACCCCTCCAGTCGCTCCGGATCGCTGCGCACGTAGTCGGCGATGACTTCGTTGGGGACGGCGAACCCGACGGCCTTCGCCCGGATGCCGAAGACCACCACCCGGTCGGCCGCAGCGGTGGCGGTCCGGTGCGCCTCGGGCAGCGCGTCGTTGGCGTGCCGGTCCTCCCGTTCCAGGAACGCCTTGCCGCCGGAGCGCTCCGCCTTCACCCGCTTCGCCGCCAGGGCATCCTCAACCAGATCCTCGGAGAGGTGGTCGGGGTACCAGAAGACGTGGGTATGGATGTCAACGATGGTCACGATTCCTCCGGTGGGTAGCGGTAGCCGGCACGCGCGGCGGCGACCAGGTCCCGGCAGCGGGCACAGCCGGGTACCGCGCAGGTGGCCGCCGACGGGTCCCGGCGCAGCGCCGCGGTGGCCAGCTCGAGCAGTCCGGCCGCCGGCCAGACCCGCCAGGTGCTCGCGCCGACCCGGACCGTCGTCTCCACCTCGGCGACCGGGACCGCCAGCCGTTCGAACCCGCGCGAGCAGCCGCCGTGCTCGCACTCGATGACGCCCGAGGCGCCCAGCGCCCAACGACGTAGCAGGCGCAGTCCGGCGGCGCGCTCGGCCAGGTGCAGCAGGGTGATCGTGGTCAGGCCGACACCCATCCCGATCACCAGGCCGCCGCGCTCGGCCAAGGCACGCAGCGGGGCGTACACGTCCAGCGGACGCTGCCCGCCGACGATCGCGGCGGCCTGCGGGCCCAACGCGGTAAACGACGACAGCGGATGGTTTCCGCGCACCCGCCCGGGCCGGTGCAGCACGCCGGCGGGCAGCGCGCCCATCGCGGGGTCGATGAAGCCCGCGCTGGGATCGAAGCGTTGCGCCGGCGGGGTGTCCGGGATGCTTGCGTCGTCCTCGGCGTTGAACGGTCGGCTGATCCCGTGCGGTCGCGGCGCCATGCAGCTGCGGAAGCTGGCGGTCGGCACCACCAGGGTGG
>DASXOV010000184.1:0-13991 GCA_036494005.1 Pseudonocardiaceae bacterium
CTCTCGACCGGGATACCGGCATCATCGGTCGTTGCCGGCCTGGGTGGGGTGTCGGTCATCGTGTCGCCTCCTGGTAGGGATGAAAGATGAAATGTGCCGATGCTCGTTTCATTTGTCGTCGGGGTTGAGGGCGAGGAAGGCGAATCCGGCTGCGGCGCCGCCGACGACCTGGGCTACGAGGTAGGTCCACAGCGTGGTCCAGGCGAATAGGCCGATAGCGGCGCCGCCGATGGCCACAGCGGGGTTGAACACGCCACCGGAGACAGCGCCGACGGCAATCGCCCCGGTCAACACGGTGAAGCCGATGGCCAGGCCGTAGAACGAGTTGTTCGGGTGATCCTTGCTGGTGGCGACGTTGAGCACGACGTAGCACAGGGCGAAGGTGAACAGCAGTTCTGCGACGAAGGCGGCGAGGAGCAGGTGGCCGGACAGGGTCAGGGTTTTGACCTGTGCTGGGTGGATCACCCAGCGGGCCAGCGCCATCGCGAGCAGGCCGCCGACGAGCTGGGCGATCCAGTATCCGATGGCGTCTGGTAGTCCGATGCGGCCGCGGACCAGCGCGGCGATGGTCACGGCGGGGTTGTAGTGCCCCCCGGAGATGTGCCCCCCGGCGTAGATCATGACCATCAGAGCTGCGCCGCTGGCCAGCGGCGCGAGCGCGCTGCCGCTGAGCACGCTGGCAGCGATGGTGAACAGGAAGATGAACGTACCGATCAGCTCGACGGCGTACTTCCGGCCGGCTACAGCGGCGGGGCTCACCTGCGCGATTACTGGGGAGGCTGCTGGGGGAGCTTCTGTATGAGTGCGGATGTCCATGACGTCGAGACTCGTCGCGCAACGGGCACCTGTCCTCAGGGCCAACACCAATCTGCGCTCCCGGCCGGCTGGACTCCTTGCATACCCGCCAGCTGCAAAGAGCCTCGCGGCGGTTTCACAACAATCGGTCTCGGCGGCCCGTCGCGCTGTGTCACACTCTGATCCGGGCGAGCCGAGAGAAGATCGGGTCCGATGGGATTCGACGCGCACGGGGTGGGTCAGCACCGAATGTTGGAGGTAACCCAGTTCATTCCACAACGTGGACTCTGGTATGCGCGGGTTCATACGCGGGGAAGTCTGGGCCAATCAGCACGTAATCTTCGGTATTCCAGGGGACGTACAGGGGATCTTCAGAGACTTCGATCCGGCCCAGCCACTTGATGCTGGCCGCACCGAGGCACCCGGACACCACCAGCCGAGCCGGGAACCCATGATTACCCCATTGCCCTCGACGTGAAGTGCCCAGGTCGCCGCATCCAGCTGAGGAGTGGCCGCGTGGTTGCGAATGAAGAAGCGATCGGTCGGGGTGAGATAGCCCGGCACGCGATCTGGTCGGGTCCCGTAGTCCAGGCCCGTACCGGTGTCCTCCATCAGCTCCGCGGGGGTGGGTTGGATGACTTTGCGGCCGTTTTGGGTGCAGCGAGCCTGTCCTTGCAGTCCGGTGTAACCAATAGTGCCTTGCCGGTGACGCCGGGGGGAAGTAGACGCGTCCGGGTGGCATGCGCGCTGATCAGGGGGCCGGGGCGCCATGTGGGTGTTTGACCGATTGAGAGACAGATTCGTGGGTGTTTGACCGATCGAGAGAGCAGGGATGGGCGATGACACCGTAGCGACCGAGAGCACCGTGACGTCGACAGCGGAGGGATCGAGGACTAAACTTTGCTTCGTGGCAAAGCGCCAGGTGGGCTGTATTAAGTACGGGATCGAATCGGCTGGCGCCAAACCGGTCCGCCGGGCGGAACGGGGCTCTCTCAACGTAAGGGAAGAATATGAAGACCACCGCGGAATCCCGGCAGGTCACCGGGAGTATTTTCGGCCGGTATCGTCATATTTGTGCGTTCTTCTACAGCGCCGACGAACGCTATCGCGTGCTTCGTCCGTTCATCAAAGATGGTTTCGGTCGGGGGGATAAAGCCTTCCATCTCGTTGACCCCGAGCGGCAGGATGAACATCTCAGGTGGCTCGCCGAATCAGGTATCAATGTGCAGGAGGTGATGGGCACCGGCCAATTGGAGGTGCGGTCGTGGCAAGACGGTCCGCTTCGCGGGGGTCGGTTCGACCAGGACGTCTGGCTGGCGTCATTTGAACAAGTGCTCCAGTCCGGACCGGTAGCAGGGTACGAGCAGACCAGATTCCTGGCTCACATGGAATGGGCGCTCGTCGACTTGCCGGGCGTTGACGATCTCATCGAGTTCGAGACGCGGGTCAACTACGTGATTCCCAAATACGAGGATGCGGTGATCTGCGCGTATGATTTGACGAAATTTGGCGCGAGCGCGGTGATGGACGCTTTGCGGACGCATCCAGTGGTGATTATTGGTGAGCTGCTTCAGGAGAACCCGTTCTTCGTTCCTCCTGACCAATTGCTGCTCGAGATCCGGGAGCGGCGGTCCGCCCGCAAGAGTCCAAGCATGGGGCGGTAAGTGCCCGGCGACAGCGACGCTGAGATTCTCGCGCTGCGAACGGTGCTCAGGGATCTCGTGGCGCTTTCCGCTATGCCTACGGCGTGGGTAGGTAGAGAACCGGCTGCGGTGGCTGCTGGACTTGCCGACGCGCTGATCGGATTGTTGTCGCTCAATTTTGTTTTCGTTCGTTTGTGCGTTCCTGGTGTTGCTGGCGGTGTCGACGTGACGCGAGGGGAGGCATGGAAGACGTTTCCGGAATGGCTGGAGAGTCATCTTTCCACGAGCGGCCGGCTCTCCGGTAGAGAGATCGTTCCCGACGCGGGCGGCGACGGCGAGCCGTGCCGCGGTGTCGTCATTCCCATCGGTGTCAATGCCGAGGGCGGTGTGGTTGGTGCGGCCTGTGATCGCATAGACTTTCCCACGGAGATTGATCAGCTTCTGCTGACCCTTGCTGCGAATCACGCTGCCACGGCATTTCAGAGCGCACGTCTGATCCACGAGCGCGCGAGGGCCGAAGAAGAGCTACGCAAAGCCCGAGACGAGCTCGAGGTTACGGTGGCCGAGCGGACAGCCGAACTGCGAAGAAGCGAAGCATACCTGTCCCTGGCGCAGAGGTTGACCCATACCGGAATTGCTGCTCTTAACGGCGCCACCGGAGAGCCAACCCACTCCTCCGATGAACACTCCCGCTTGTACGGCTTCGATCCTGAACAGGGAGTCCCCTCATTAGAAGAGTTTCGCCGACGCGTTCATCCGGACGACCGGGCGAGGTGGACTGAAGCGCTCGCGAGAGGAATCCGTGAAGCGGCAAGCGTCGAAGGAGAGTTCCGAGTCGCTCCTCCGCGGGGCCCGCTGAGACATATCCACGCAATCGTGCATCCCGTCTTCACCGCGTCCGGCGAGGTTGAGGAGTTCGTGGGCACCGTCGTGGATGTGACCGAGCGCAAGCGCGCTGAGGAAGAACACCAGGCGCAGCTGTGGTTCTTCGAAAGCATGGACGGGATTGACCGCGCCATCCAACGGACCAGCGACCTCGAGCAGATGATCAGCAATGTTCTCGATATCGTGCTGGTGGCCTTCGGATGCGATCGAGCGTGGCTGATTTATCCCTGTGACCCGGGAGTTTACTCCCATCGAGTGCGAATGGAGCGTACACGGCCGGAATACATCGGCGCCTTCGGAGGCGGCGTGGACATCCCGAACGAACCGGATGCTGCCGGCGTGTTCCGGAGCGTGCTGGCCGCAAGCGGTCCGGTACGATTCGATTCTGAATCAGACTGTGTGCTTCCGCGGTCGGCGGAGCGTTTCAGCATCAAGTCCATGATGGCCATGGCTGTTCACCCCAAGGTAGACAAGCCTTACGTGTTCGGGCTGCACCAGTGCTCTCACCCACGGGTCTGGACGCCGCAGGAGGAGCGGCTGTTCCACGAGATCGGACGGCGGCTGGCCGACGCGCTGGACGCGCTGTTGATGTTTCATGACCTGCGTGAAAGCGAGCGCAAGCTCGAGAGCAGCCGGGCCGAGCTCGCCGCCTCACGGGCGCGGATCGTCACCGCCGCAGACCAGACGCGGCGCCAGATCGAGCGGGATCTGCACGATGGAGTCCAACAGCGGCTCGTCTCACTCGCGCTCGCACAGCGCAGCGCGGAGGCGATGGTCCCGCCCGAGCTGTGCGAGTTGCAGGCGCAGTTGTCCCAGGTGGTGGACGGACTGACCGGCGCGCTGGAGGAGCTGCAGGAGATCTCGCGGGGTATTCACCCGGCCGTCCTCACCCAGGGCGGCCTCACGCCCGCCCTCAAGACACTTGCTCGGCGGTCCACCGTCCCCGTCGAGCTTGAGGTGCGCGCCGAGGCGCGGCTGGCTGAGCCGGTGGAAGTGGCCGTCTATTACGTCGTGTCAGAAGCGCTCACGAACACCGCGAAGCATGCGCACGCTTCGGCGGTACACGTCGCCGTCGAAACGCGTGACGGTGTGCTCGAGCTCTCGATCCGTGACGATGGTGCAGGAGGGGCCGATCCGACACGCGGCTCCGGACTCATCGGCCTCACCGACCGCGTCGACGCGCTCGGGGGGACGATCGACGTGGCGAGCCCCCTTGGACAGGGAACGACGCTGTTTATCACCCTTCCCACCGAAGAGGGTTAATCGCGCGTTCCTGGCCGGGTCTCTGCCATGCCCACGCCCAGTTCGTCTCGTCCCGGGCGACCGTGCTGGTCAGGTTTCGGTGTAGTACTGGCCGCCGCTGGACCGCGGTACAGCTCGGTCACGGCGGCGATGTCAGCATCATCCAGACCAGACGACGCCGCTTTTTCATAGAGCCGCTGCACCACGCTGCCTGCCGGCAGCTCGACGTCGGCCCCTCGGGCGATGTCGAGCGCCAAACCGGCATCCTTGGCGCCGAGCATGGTGGTCCACCAGCCGTTCTGCGAGCCGGTTAGCACGGCCTCGAACCGGTTGTTCAACCCAGGCGCCACCACGGGGCTGGTGCCCAGCAGGTCGCGCAGCTGGTCATCGGAGAGCCCCCCCGAGCGGCCGACGGCAAAGGACTCGGCCAGGCCGACCACCTCTGACAGCAGCAACAGGTTCGTCGCTAGCTTGGCGGTGATGGCAAGGGGCGCCGTGTCATATCGCCGGACGGTGTCCGACAGCGAAGACAGCGCCGGACCCAGGCGGCCCACGATGCCGGCATTGCCCCCGGCGAGGAACACCGCTTGCCCTGCGAGCACCGCGGCGGGGCCGCCGACGACGGGCATCGCAAGGAACCGGGCGGGGAAGGCCTCGGCGAGCTCGCCGCTGAGCTTCGGCGACACCGTCGAGCAGTCAACATAAATGGTCGGCTCCCCGATCGACGGCCGGAGCTGCCCGAATGCCACTGCCCTGACCGCATCGTCATTGGCCAGCATGGTGACCGCGACATCGACACCTTCCACCGCGTCGGCGACGCTGTCGGCTTCCCGGGCGCCCGCGGACACGACCTCCCCGGCCTTGCCCTTCGAGCGATTCCACACCGCTACCCGGTGGCCGCCGTTGAGCAACCTCCCGGCGAGCGCACGCCCCATCCGTCCCATGCCCAACACTGCGACGTCCATCAGGGCCTCCTTCTCGAGCACTGTCGTACCTACCCCGAGACTGGTCGTTGAGCGCTCCTTCGTCTTCGCGGCCAGCGCCCAACCGCGCTACCGGCCAGCGGGAATGGGGGACTCTGGTCAGCAACAGTGACGACGGCCGCTGGCGGTGATGGCACGGCGTCGGGATTGCGCGACGGCTTTCATCCTTTCGCGCGCGGGCGAGCGCCGCAGCGACGACGACGGCGCCGACTAGCACGGCCGGTAACGCCAGTGCCCACCGCGGTGCGACCAGCAGCACAAGACCACCCACGATGGCGCCGCCCAGCAGGGCCGTCACCCGGACGGCATCGCCTCCGGCGAGGGGCATCCGGCGCGGGTCGCGGGCCAGGGTTCGGACAAGGTTCGTCACTGTGCCGGTCAGGTACGTCGTGGACGCGCCGCGCACACCGGAGCTGATCGTGACCGTGCTCTGCACGCCCATCGCCATGGCGGCCGCCCCGAGGAGGACCTGCGCGGCGGCGTGTCCAGGGTGCGCGTCGCCGGCCAGCCAACCGGCCGCGGCGCCGGTCAGCAGCAGGAACTCGGCCCCCGCGACCAGGCGGGTGCGCCGGCGCCAACCGCCCCCGCCACGGCCGAGGGCCACGGTGCCGGCCGCCACGCCGAGCGCGTACCCGCCGACCGCTGTGGTCGTGCCGACCGCCAGCCGGGCGTCCCCGGTGGCGACTGCGAGGCCGAGCTCGACGAGATTGCCGGTGACGACGCTGGCGAACGCCCCGCCGAGCCGCATCACGCACACGGCGTCCAGAGCGTCCGCCGCGGCGGACAGGACCACCAGGAGCCGCACGACCACCCGCCCGGGCAACTCCGTATCAGCCCCGTCGGCGGCGGGCGGTGTCCGGGCTGTCCGCAGTGTCATCGCTTGCCCCTCGTCGACCGCTGGGCATCGCATCCCGCGGCGAGGCGGGCGCCTCGGTCATGGTGCTCCGGTGGGGTCCGGGGGTCTACACAGCCAGCCGCCATCGCCCGGACGAGCGGGCTGGAGTGCCTCCTACCACCTGCTGGCGTGGCGCCTGGCACTCGCTGGGGTGAAACCCTCCGGCGAGGGGCGTGCTCGCCGAGATGGGCCGGGTCCACAATGGGGATCATGTCGACGAAGCCGAACGTGGATGGACCAGCTCGGGCGCTACGGTGACGGGGATGGCCGCGCCCGCGCTGCGCGTGATCCTCGCCGAGGACGACCTCCTGCTCCGAGAGGGGCTGGCCAGCCTGCTCCAGCGCTCCGGCTTCGACGTCCTGGGTCAAGCCGGTGACGGCGCAGCGCTGCTCGCGCTTGTCCGCGACACGGCACCCGAACTTGTCGTGGTCGACATCCGGATGCCGCCGACCCATACCACCGAGGGCCTGGACGCGGCACGGGTGATCCGACAGGAGTTCCCCGAGACCGGCATCCTGGTCCTATCGGCGCACGCCGAGGTCGAACACGCGATGGAGTTGCTGGCCAGCGGGCGGGGGATCGGCTACCTGCTCAAGAGCCGGGTCGCCGACGTGGAGGAGTTCCTCGACACGCTGGGGCGGATCGCCAAGGGCGGCTCGGTCGTGGACCCCGCCATCGTCCAGGAGCTGGTGACCGCCCGCCGACG
Source organism: Pseudonocardiaceae bacterium (assembly GCA_036494005.1). Classification (GTDB taxonomy): domain Bacteria; phylum Actinomycetota; class Actinomycetes; order Mycobacteriales; family Pseudonocardiaceae. Next base: position 7,150 of record DASXOV010000184.1, read on the forward strand.
CGACGACCCGCTCGCCGTGCTCAGCGCACGGGAGCGCGAGGTGCTGGCACTGATGGCCGAGGGCCGCTCCAATGCGGGTATCGGTCGCCAGCTGTGGGTCACCGAGGGGACCGTGGAGAAGCACGTCCGCAGCATCCTGGCCAAGTTGCGCCTGCCGGAGACCGAGGACGACCACCGCCGGGTCCTCGCGGTGGTCACCTTCCTCGAGACCCGCTGATGGGGGATCATGCCCCACCCGGTCCCGACGCCGTTGCGCGCAATCCTCGCCGGAGACGTCCGCCTCGGCCGCCGCGGTCACGTCCCCCGAGGCCCGCTGACCGGATCGGGGACGTCGCCGTCACCCCGGCTCGCGAGGAGGTCCCGAATGGCCGTGGCCGACAGCGCTGACTTGGACAAGAACCCGACGGCCGGGCTCGCGGCGATCAGGTCGGAGTAGTCCTGCTCGGCGTGGGTCGAGACGAGAATGATCCGAGACGGTGCCACGTCGGCCGCCCGCTGGAGTCGCTCCGCGAGTTCGAAGCCGCTCTCGCCGCCGAGGTCGATGTCCACCAGCGTGACGTCGGGACGGAGCTCCACGACGCTCTGGAGGGCCTCGGCGATGGTCGACACCACGGCCACGACCGCGATGCCCTCGCGCTCCAGCAGGCCGCGGGCAGCGGCCAGGAAACGTGGGCTGTCGTCCACGATGAGACAACGCAGCATGATCTCAGCGTCGCAGGGTGGAGCGCCGGTAGGCATTCCCACTAGCCGGACACTCCTGTCGAGTCGATGCACGGTGATCGGTCAGGGGACACCGGGACTTGCCCGGCGCCGGTGGGAGAGGATAACCATCGCGCCGAGCGACGTCACCGCCCACACCGCCAGCACGGCGACCGAGCGCACATGCTGATCGGAGTGGAAGTAAATGGCGTCTCGGAGACTCGTGACGGTGACGCCTGAGGGCAGCCACTGGGAGACGATCGCGAAGGGGCGGGGGAGGAGCGGCGGTGCCACGGCTCCGCCGGACGAGGTATTGCCGAGCACCATGAACAGCAGGAAGGTCGGTACGATCGCCCACCGCCCGATCAGCACAGCCATCGTGGAGGCGAACGCCGCCACCGTGATCAGCTGGAGCGCGAGGATGCCCCAGCTCTCCAGCAGGGGCAGGGCGAGACGCTGCAGGAGTGGCCCCGCGACGAATACGAGCACGAGCGAGGCCGCGAGCGCGAACGACAGCACAAACACCGTCCAGCTCCTCAGCGAGAGGCCGCCGGCGTTCGTGCGGACCTGGAACACGGTCAGGAAACCGAGGATGGTCGCGGCGATGACGAGATAGAAGACGTCGAGACCCTGCGGGTCGGACGGCGGGAGCGGGTGCGTGTCAACGACGGGGATCTGCGGATCCGCAGCGGCGACGCTCGCGAGCACGCGTGCCACGGATGCACCGGCCGCGCTTGCCACGTACAGGTGCGGGGTCGGCGACGTGACGTCGAGAGCGGCGTACACCTGCTGGCCGTCGATCGCGCGTAGCGCTGCGGCGACCGAGGGGTACGGATGAAAGTCGACGCCGCCGTGGGCCACCCGCTCGACCTCCGCCACGACGTCCTGGTGTGAGCTCGGGTCTCCCACGACCGCCGCGTCGATCCGATGGGGCACCGGGTCGCCCAGCGCAAGTATGTATGAGGTCAGGAAGAGCGAACCCATCGCGATCGCCAGCGCGGCGACGACTACGGCGCGGGTAGCGGCCGGCCAAGGCCTCTCGACCGCTCCGGCCAGCTCGCGGACCGCCCTCACGGGTCGATCCTCGCGACGTAGGGCGAGATCGCCGTTCTCCGGGGCGGACACCGTCACGTCGCCGGCCCCGTCCCCGCGAGAACGGCGAGCGCCGACCACCCCTCTTCGAGGTCGGTCTCGGGGATCGGCCAGTGGATCTGGTACAGGTCGATCGCGTCGATGCCGAGCCGGTCGAGGCCGGCCTCGGCCTCGCGCGGGATCAAGTCGCGCCGCTGGCTGTGCACGACCTGGCGATCGGGGCACTTGAGCAGCGGCGCCTTCGTGAACACGTACGGCCGCTCCGCCAGCCCCGTCAGGGCGCGGCCGACGACGCGTTCCGAGCTTCCGAAACCGTACGCGGCCGCGGTGTCGATCCAGTTGACGCCCCGTTCGAGTGCATGGTGGATCGTGGTGATCGATTCCTCGTCCTCCTGCGGCCCCCAGCCGACCTCCCAGCCGCCGCCACCGATCGTCCAGCCACCAGAACCAACCCGAGTGATCTCGAGGCCCGTGCTCCCGAGCTGGGTTGTCTGGAGCTGTGTCTGTTGCACGCCTGTTCTCCGTCGTCTCGGGTCCCGCTCGATGTCGACCAGGCCTGGCCGCTGCAGGTACCGCTCCAGCGTCGCCGGGGCCGGCCGACGGGTCATCGAGGCCAGCATCCGATCCCCCATCCCGGTCAGCTGTAGGCACGGATACCTGCCAGCAGGAAGCTGGAGCTCAGGCCGAGGCTGAAGCCAATGGCCAGTTCATCCATGCTGATGCTGATGCCCAACCCGATCAGCGCCGCAGCGGTTACATAGCCGGCGGCGGGGCCGATCGTGTGGCCAACGGCGCCCCGAGCGGCACCACCCCCAAGACCGTGCGACGGGTGATCGACCGCCATGAAGCCGGCGGCCGGTGCGCCGACTCGGGTAGCGCGTGGCCACAACGACGACGCGGTTACCGAGCTGGCCGCTCGGATTGCTCAGCACCCCGAGTTCATGACATATCTCGGCGATGAGCTCGGCGCGGCTGCCGAGCTGGGCCTCGGCCGCGGACAGAGTCAAGGTGAGCAACAGTCCACGTTTGTCCTCCAATTTGTGAGCGGGAGTGTCTTACCCTGACGACGTTCCATCCCGTTCAACCGGTGGAGCTTGCGCCAACCTGTGCCGTGTCGTTGCGTCTGCTCTACTTGGTCTTCCTGCGGATGCTGAATCTGCTGTTGTTGCTCGGTCGCTCGCCGGCGTCCAAGGACGTGGAACTCCTGGTGCTGCGCCACGAAGTCGCCGTGCTGCGTAGAACCAGCCCAAAGCCGCGCTTGGATTGGGCGGATCGTGCGGTGTTTGCCGCGCTGGTCCGGGCTCTGCCCAGGATGCTGCGGAGGCATCGCTTGGTCACCCCGGGCACGATCCTGCGCTGGCATCAGCGTCTGGTCGCCAAGAAATGGACGTATCCACACCGCGTCGGCCGTCCGCCCGTCGATGACGCTGTGGCCGCGCTGACCGAGCGCATGGCCCGGGAGAATCCCTCCTGGGGGCTACAAGAGGATTCAGGGCGAGTTGCTCAAACTCGGTCACCGCATGGGAGCGTCCACGATCCGCCGCGTCCTGCGGCGGCGGATACCACCGTCGCCGGACCGGGACACCGACACGACCTGGCGACAGTTCCTGCGCACCGAGGCCTCGACCATGCTGCCTGCGACTTCTTTCACGTGGACTGCGCTGTGACACTCCAGCGCATCTACGTGTTCTTCATCCTCGAGGTCGGCCACCGGTCCGTGCACTTGCTGGGTACGACTGCTGGCGCTCAAGGACACTGAGCGGGTGCAGTTGGCCGGCTGGTTCCCATCTGCGCATTGTCATCGACTCGCTCAGGGCCGGCCAGTCCGGGGCCCCGCGAAGATGATCGCCGTTCATCGCCATCGGCGCACGAACACACCGCCTCCGACGAGGGAGAACAGGGGCTGTGACCTGCATAAACGGACTGGTGGGCGATACTGGGATTGAACCAGTGACCTCTACCGTGTCAAGGTAGCGCTCTCCCACTGAGCTAATCGCCCGAGGCGGAGGCGGGAATCGAACCCGCGTAGAGGGCTTTGCAGGCCCTTGCCTCAACCACTCGGCCACTCCGCCGCGCCTGACTTCTCTGGAGAAACTCCGAGCCGACGCTCCCGCAGGCCGAACCTCGCAATTCCCGCTCCAGAGGCGGCCCAATGTGGGACCGCACAGAGCGGACGACGGGATTCGAACCCGCGACCCTCACCTTGGCAAGGTGATGCGCTACCAGCTGCGCTACGTCCGCATGCTCCCGGGAGGACCTGATGTGGCTGCCCATCCTGGTGTGAGGACTCTAGCTGACCCGCTGACCCGGGACCAAACCGCCCCGGCTCAGGGCAGGTCGTTGGCGATCAGTTGGCCGAGCGCGTCGTCGACGTTCATCCACAGTGACTCGTGTCCCGGCAGGACGACGTCGTAGCTGGCGTCGAGGAACTCGGCGAGCCGCTGGGCACTGGCCTCGAACACCGCGTGCCCTGACGGCGAGTTGAGCTCCACCACGACGATCTCCGGTTCGCCGATGCCCGGCCGGATACGCACGTCGCCCTCGCCGGCTTCGGTGAGCAGTCCGTCTGCCAGAAGATCGCGGGAGAAGACCCACTCGACCCAGCCGGCTCGCCCGGTGCGGAAGGCGGCTACCACCGCGAACGGATCCCGGGTGTCGTACCGGAGTTCGACCTGAACGGCCACCGCGGGAGTACGCGGCGCGAGCAGATCGAACACCGCTGATGAACGGAGGGTCACATGGTCCTTGCGCATCGTTGTCGCCCCTTTCTGTGCCTTCGGGCCTGAAACGAGTGACGCGCTCTCGTGTGACGTGGGGACGCCCTTGCTACGCCCGGATGCTCAACCCAGACCACCCGGACGGGGCAGGAACCTCTGTCCAGAGGCCCAAGATCGTCGCTCAACGTGCCCGCCGACCGCTCGTCTGCGCTATGCAGGAAGACCACTAACCTGAACCGGCAGGCCGGTGTCGGCGTAGATACAACGTGAGGATCCCACTGGTGGTCGATGAGGCCCGATCGAGCGGTCGCCGACCTGACCGGTCGGCGGGATCCGCGCGGTCCACATCGCCCGTTCCTGCGCCTGCTGGGGAAGTATCCGACGCGGAGCTCGCTCGCAGGCTCGGCGACGCCGATGGGGAAGCGCTGTCGCAGCTTTATCAGCGTTTCGGCCGGCCCTGCTACTCGCTGGCCCGCCGGATCTGTGCAGATGAGGGGCTTGCCGAGGAGGTGGTACAAGAGGTGTTCCTGACGTTGTGGCGAGATCCTCGCCGGTTCGATCCTGCTCGGGGCAGCTTCGCCACCTGGCTGCTCACGTTGATTCATCACAAGGCGGTCGACGCGGTCCGCAGGGAGAGCACGGTCCGCAAACGGGTGGTCCCCGCGCCCGAGGCGGGTGAGGACTGGTCGCCGACGCCGGTGCCCGGTGCCGATCAGGCAGCGATGGCACGGGTCGCGGCCGGTCAGGTGCGGGAGGCACTGCACCAACTTCCGGTCGAGCAACGACAGGTGCTCGCACTCGCGTACTTCGGGGGACACACTCAGCGTGAGATCGCGGTGCTCACCGGCGTACCGCTGGGCACGGTGAAATCGCGCATGTTCGCGGGCGTGCAACGGTTGCGGTCACTGCTCGACGATCAACTCGGCCCGGAGACCTTGGTCGCCGAGGTGCGTGCGGTCAAGGGGAGGTGAATCGGTGAGCGAGGAGAGCCGGGTATCGCGCTGCCCGCATCGTGAACTTGCGGTCGGATGGGCGCTACACGCCCTGGAACCAGCCGAGGAGTCCTTGGTCGTGGCACACCTGACGGACTGCTCGGAGTGTACCCGCGCCGTCGCCGAGACCGAGCGGGTCGGCGCCGCACTCGGGCTGTCGATGTCCGAGGTGGCGACTCCCAGTCCTGAGCTGGAGCAGCGGGTGCTCGCGGTCACCAACACCGGTGCGGAGGCGCCGGTCGTCCCTTTAGCGCGACCCCTGCGGGGGACCGCGAACGTGATGCGGCCGCGCTATCGGGTGCTCGCGGCGGCGGCAGCCGTATTTCTGGCCGCCGCGTCGGTAGTGCTCGGGATTCGAGTCATGCAGCTCGGCAGCCAGCGTGATCAGGCAGTACGACAGGTCACGGCGATGTCCGAGGCGATGCAGCGCGCCGCGGACCCGGCCTCTACCCGGATCTCCCTGGTCACTGACGGCGGTCGTCCGGTAGGCATGGTGCTCGCCGGCCAGGACGGGCTCGCCCTCGTGGCCACCGGCCTGCGCGGCAACCAGGTGACGGACCAGATCTACGTCCTGTGGGGGCTCGATGGTGGTTCACCAACGCCACTTCAAGGATTCGATGTGGCGCCCGACGAACCCGTTCTGCACCCCGTAACGTCGGCGGTGGGAGAGAAGGAGTTCACCAGCTACGCGGTGACGCTCGAACCGGGCAGACACGCCCCACCAGCGCCCACCACCGCTATCCTGGCGATCGGGAAGGTAACAAGCTGAGCGGGACAATCGAGGAGAAGTCATCCCGGCGGTCACGTCATCCGGCTGGGTCACCTCACTGGTACACCCGGTTCCGGGAACGGGTGCGCAGTAGGCCGGGTATCGACCTGGCCTACCGGGTCGTGGTCGGTGTGGTGGGCACGGCAGTGCTGATCACCGGCATCCTCGCCATCCCCTACCCCGGCCCCGGCTGGCTCATCGTGTTCGCCGGGCTTGCGATCCTGGGAACCGAGTTCCACTGGGCCAGACGTGTGCTGTCGTTCGTCCGCAAGCACTACGACTCCTGGACGCGGTGGCTGCGCGGTCAGTCGTTCGGCGTGCGGCTGGCGGTACTGGGCGCGACCGGGGCTGTCGTGCTCCTCACCCTGTGGCTGGTCAACGCCCTGGGACTGGTCGCGGGGTGGTTCGGGTTGCCGTGGGACTGGGTGCGTTCGCCGCTGGTCTGATCCTGTATGGTTGCTCCGCCGTCATGGCGAGGGGGGCGATTAGCTCAGCGGGAGAGCGCTTCGTTCACACCGAAGAGGTCACTGGTTCGATCCCAGTATCGCCCACAGCATGTTTCCGCAGGTCAAA
>DASXOV010000185.1:0-8999 GCA_036494005.1 Pseudonocardiaceae bacterium
CTCGGACTCGCGCCTCATAAATAGCACACGAGTGATCCGCGACAAGGCGCGCCAGGCGTCCGCCCGCACATTGCACACGCACTACCGGACCGTCCGCGAGTTGATTACCACCACGGTCGACAACTCGTTACGGCGGCTGATGACGTCGGCCGGGGAAGCCGTAGCGTTGCTGGGTGGACGTTGTTCGATCTGCAACGCCCACGCGAAGCCGTGCGGCTCTACCGCAGCGCCGTGGAGTCAGCACGGGAAGCGGGAGATGGCCCGCTGGCGGCCTGCCTACTCGGATTCTGGAGCTATCTCCTCAGTGCCCAACCTCAATGACCCGGCTGGAGGGCTGACCGGACTGATCACGACGCACCCAGCGCCAGTTCGGCCAGCAGCAGCGGGTGGTCACTGCCCGCCGCGGCGGCTTCGTCGGCCAGGCACTGCACGTCGAGCACCTCGACGTCACGGGTGGCCCACAGGTGGTCATCGGCCGCGCAGAGCACGCAGTTCAGATCGTGCACCGGCCGCGGACCGAGCAGCGGATCCCCGGGATCGGTGGGGGCCGCGGCGTCGATGCCGAAGACGACCGCACCGGGAGCCCGGGTCAGCCATTCGGCGATTCCGGTGTGGAACGCGCTGCGCAGGGCAGCGGCGGGCGGATCGGTTCCCGGCCTGCCGTGGAAGCTGCAGACGGTCACCAGGTCGCCGGTGGCCAGGGCCACCCGAGTCGTCACGGTCCGCCACAGGAACCCGGGCCGGGCCGGGTCGGTGACGCCGAAGGGGGCCTTGTCCAGCACGTGGGCGTCCAGCATGACAGTGCCCGGGCCGCCGAGGACGGCGCAGCCGAGGCGGAACTCGCTGCCCCGCGGATCACCCAGGTCGGTGGACAGCGCACCCCAGGAGAACACCCTGGACTGCCGATGCATCCGCTCATGCGCCGACGGGTTCGGCAACAGCGCGCGGTAGACCGACCGGCTGGTCTCCTGGAGCAGGGCGACGTCGGGCCGGAGCCGGCGAAGCAGGTCGACCTTGGCGTCCAGCAGTCCGGTGGGCCGGGAGTCGACGTTCCAGCTCACCACCCGAAGACGCACCCGCCACCACCCGCCTGTTCTCCTCAGCCCCGGGTCATTGTTCCTCACCCACGCCATCCGGTCCGGCCGCATCGGCCGGACCCCGGTATTCCGCGACCCGGTGGATCTCGGGCACGAACCCCCACACCGAGCCGAGTCGTCCCGGTTCGAAATCCTCGCCGACCCGCTTGCGGTAGGACGCCTCCAGGATCGGCTGCTCGTCGAGACCCTGGGTCATGGCCAGGCACGGCTGCCGGTAGACGCAGCCGGCGCAGTGTTCCCATGCTGGGTTCGGATAGAGCCGGAGTGCCGGATCGATCATGTCCTGCAACTGCAGCGCGACAATGGTGCCCCGCCGCTCGATCTCGAGTTCCGTACGGGGGATATGGGTGCGGCGGAAGGATTCGGTGCCCCGCTGGGTGATGATCCCGGCGGCGCCCGGCCGCGCTTGAATGTCGATCTCCGCGGGTTGCGCCGCACCGGGCACGGCCGCACGCAACTCGTTGTGGATCGTGCCCTCGAGCTTGGCGAGAAAGTGCAGCTGCCAGGCCCATCCCCGGGTCAGGGCCTGTTCGTCGAGCAGCAACCGGTCCAGGATCGGCCACTGCGCGCCGATCACGACCCGGTGCTCCACCAGCCAGTACAGCTCGTGCTCGTCGATCACCACCATATTGATCCGCACCCGGTATTGCAGGGACCGCCCGTCCGCGGTGACCAGCCCACTCTCCGGGCAGGCCGGGTCGGGCACCGCGATGTCGAACTGCGCGGCCACCTGCAGCGGGGTGAAGCGGTCGACCTCCAGTGCCCATTCGAAGTAGCGCGCCAGCACGCCGGTGCCCAGTTCGAGGTGCTCCTCCCACTCCCGGAGCTGCTCGGCCGTCAGCTCCCGGCTCCGTTCGTAAACCGCGCGCTGCCTGCGCATCGACTTCTCGAAACCCGCGACGGCCAGCGGCCGGACGATCGCGCGTTTCCAATCCCACATGCCCGGGAAGTAGTAGACGTCGAGCGCATCGTGGAACGCTTCCTCGAAGTCGAACACCCGCCTCGGCTCGGCCGGCTCGTAGTCCTGCCGCTCCCGGGCACCGAGGTCCCACGCCCGGCGACAACGCCGGAACAGCGCGCTCTCCCACGGTCTCGACACGTAATGCCTACTCACCAGCAGGCACCTCCTCGTCACTCGAGGCGGGACTTTCGAGAGTACCTGGCAGTGTCGCTCGCCCGCGAGCAACAGCGAGCGATCAGTCGTAACCCGGCGATTCGACGTCATGCAGTCGTCTGCACCGAGGTGTATGCTCAGCTGCATGCGGACGACGCTGAACCTGCCTGACGGCCTGGTGGAACAGGCCAAGGCGCAGGCCGCATCCAGCGGGCGGACCTTCACCAGCCTGGTGGAGGAAGGGCTGCGACTGGTCCTCGAGCAACTCGACGTGCCGATAACGTGCGAGCCGCTACCCACCTACGGCCAACCGGAAGGTCGGATCCTCGTCGACCTCGCCGATCGCGATGCGGTGTGGGCAGTACTCGACGAGGCCCGGTCCGAGTGATCCTGCCGGACGTCAACGTCCTGGTGTACGCGTTTCGCCGGGAGGCTCAGCACCATGAGCGCTACGCCGCCTGGCTGACCCGCATGGTCGCGGGTGCGGAGGAGTTGGCGTTGCACGACATCGTGCTCGCCGGGGTGGCCCGGCTCGTCACGAACCCCAGAATCTTCGCCGACCCGGCCCCGATGGACGTCACACTCGAGTTCCTCGCTCGGATCCGGTCGGCGCGACGGGCCCGCTGGCTCTCAGCAGGCGACACCGTGTGGACCGAACTCGACACGTTGGCGCGGCAGGACCGCGGGCTGCGGGGAAACCTCGTGCCGGACGCCCTGCTGGCCGCGCTGGCCCGGGCACACAACTGCCAGATCGCGACCACCGATCGCGGATTCGCCCGATTCCCCGGAGTACGCAGCTTCGACCCGGCCGGCTGACCCTCGCCGCTCCGGGCGAGACCGCACCCGCCTGGCGACCCCCACCCGGTACCCCATGGCGTGAACGGGCCCGGCCCTATCAACCTGGGCCGGGCCGTTCATCACCTCCACGACCCGTACGGGGCGCCCTTGAAATGTCCTGTGCGATGGTCCGCGAGGTCCGGGGCTGCCCGACAGCTCACCGGGCCGGCTCGACGGTCAGGAATTCTGCACCACGCGATACTGGATCGCAGCAGGTACCTGGCATTCTTGGCCTCTCCACCCGCAGGGCATGTCGTGTCGATAGGCACGGGTGTTACCGCACCAGTCTGGCGTCTGCGCGGATCAGCCCACGCCGAGGTGGCGGGCGATGAGCATGCGCTGCACCTCGCTGGTTCCCTCGCCGATCTCCAGCACCTTGGCGTCCCGGTAGAAGCGGCCCACCGGGTACTCGTTCATGAAGCCGTAGCCACCGAAGATCTGGGTGGCGTCCCGGGCGTTGTCCATCGCCGCATTGGAGGCGACCAGCTTGGCGATCGCGGCATCCTTCTTGAAGGGCCGGCCACGCAGCATCTTCGCGGCGGCCGCGTAGTAGGTCAGCCGGGCCGTGTGCACCCGGACCTCCATGTCCGCGATGGTGAACTGGATCGCCTGGTAGCTGCCGATGTTGTGGCCGAACGCGTGGCGCTCGCGGGCGTAGCGCACGCACTCGTCGACGCAGCCCTGGGCCAGCCCGACGCTCAGCGCCGCGATCGCGATGCGCCCCTCGTCCAGGATGGACAGGAACTGCGCATAGCCCCGGCCGCGCTCACCGAGCAGGTTCTGCGCGGGCACCCGGCAGTCGTCGAAGAACAGTTCCCGGGTGTCCGAGCAGCTCCAGCCGACCTTGGAGTACTTCTCTGAGACCGTGAAGCCCGGCGTGCCCACCGGGACGATGATCGAGGAGATCTCCTTACGACCACCGCTGACCCCGGTGATCGCGGTGACGGTGACCACGCTGGTGATCCGGGTGCCGGAGTTGGTGATGAACGCCTTCGACCCGTTGATCACCCAGTCGTTGTCGTCGCAGCGGGCGATGGTGCGGGTGGCGCCCGCGTCCGAACCACCGCCGGGCTCGGTGAGGCCGAACGCGCCGAGCCGGCGGCCCGCGCACAACTCCGGCAACCAGCGCCGCTGCTGCGCCGCGGTGCCGAACCGGTAGATGGGCATCGCGCCCAGCGAGACCCCGGCCTCCAGCGTGATCGCCACCGAGGAGTCGACCCGGCCCAACTCCTCCAGCGCCAGGCAGAGCGCGAAGTAGTCGCCGCCCATGCCGCCGTGCTCCTCGGGGAACGGCAGCCCGAACAACCCCATCTCGCCCATCTTCGCCACCAGCGCGTAGGGGAACTCCCCGCGTTCGTAGAGCTCCCCGATGACGGGCGCCACCTCCTTGCGGGCAAAGTCCTCCACCGTGGCACGTAACGCCACCTGCTCATCGCTCAGGTCGAACATTTGGCCCTCCTTTTCGTCGGACCCCGTGAATGGCGATACGAGCTATAGCTCGTGTCGCCACTCACGGGTTATCCACAGGAAGCACGCGCAGGAGCACCTCGTCGCGGTCGACGGTGCGGCCGGGGCGAGCCCGCAGATCGCGGACCACCCCGTCGATCGGCGCGCTGAGCTGGTGCTCCATCTTCATTGCCTCGACCACGAGCAACCGGGTACCCGCGGTGACCTGCTGGCCCTCGACGACGTCCACCACGGTGACGGTGCCCGGCATCGGCGCGAGCACCGGCCCGATACCTGCGGTGCGGGTGTCGCGGCGAGCGGCGTCGAGCGGTTCCTGCTCACGCACCGCCCAGCTGTGCCCGTCGCGCCCCAGCCACACCACGGCGCCATCACGCGCGCACGTATAGCGCCGGGTCACGCCATCCAGGCTGACCACCAGATCGTCACCGTCCCAGCGGGCCGACGCGGGCGCCGGCGCCCCGGCCCCGCAGCAGACCTCGGCCGCCCCGGCCCGGCCCCGGGTCCGCACCTCGACCGGGTCATACCCGTCTGCCTGCACCTGCCACCGGGTCCACGCCGGTTCACCGAGCCGCCAGCCGCCGGGCAGGGCGAACGGATCGGTCACCGGCCCGCCGGGTTCCAGTGCCAGCAACGCGACCAGCCCGGCGGCGACCGGCACGTCAGCGGGTGGTTCACCACCGGCCCAGCCGTCCGCCACCCGGCGCTCGACCAGCCCGGTGTCCAGCCGACCCGCGCGGACGTCCGCGTCGGCCAGCAGCGCACGCAGGAATGCGATGTTGGTGCCCAGCCCCAGCACGCTGGTCTGCCCGAGTGCGGCGTCCAGGCGGCGCAGTGCCGTCTCCCGGTCCGGGCCGTGTGCGATGATCTTGGCCAGTATCGGGTCGTAGTCGCTGCCCACCGTGGCGCCCGCCACCAGCCCGGAGTCCACCCGCACTCCCGGCCCGGACGGTTCGCGCAGCTGCAGCACCCGCCCACCGGTGGGCAGAAAGCCCCGCGTCTGTCCGGTGCCAGACAGCATCTCAGCGTAGATCCGCGCCTCGACGGCGTGCCCGTCCAGGCCGACATCCTCCTGGGAGAACGGCAGCGGCAGGCCCGCCGCCACCTGCAGTTGAAGTGCGACCAGGTCGAGCCCGGTGATGAGTTCGGTGACCGGGTGCTCGACCTGCAGCCGGGTGTTCATTTCCAGGAAGAAGAACTGCCGGGGGTCGTCTGCAGGCACGATGAACTCCACGGTGCCCGCGCCCTGGTAGCCGACGGCCTTCGCGACGGCCACCGCACTCTCGCCCATCCGGGCCCGGGTGGTGGCGTCCAGCAGCACAGACGGCGCCTCTTCGATGATCTTCTGGTGCCGCCGCTGCAGGCTGCACTCGCGCTCGCCCAGGTGCAGCACGACGCCGTGTGCGTCGGCCAGCACCTGGATCTCGATGTGCCGCGGGTTCGGGACGAGGCGCTCGACCAGCAGACGGTCGTCACCGAAGGCGCCGAGTGCCTCGCGGCGGGCCGAGGCGATCGCGTCCGGCAGATCGGCAGCGCGGTGCACCGCCCGCATGCCCTTGCCGCCACCACCCGCGGACGGTTTGACCAGCACGGGAAATCCGATGCGCCGCGCTGCCTCCGCCAGACCCGCATCGTCCGAACCGGCTGGGTCATCCGAACCGGCTGGGTCATCCGAACCGGCTGGGTCATCCGAACCGGCTGGGTCACTGCCCGGCACGACCGGGACACCCGCGGCCGCCACGGTCTGCCTGGCCCGGATCTTGTCGCCCATCGCCTCGATCGCGTCGGGGGGCGGGCCGACGAAGACCAGACCTGCCCGCGCGCAGGCCCGGGCAAAGCCGGCGTTCTCGGACAAGAACCCGTAGCCGGGGTGCACGGCCTGGGCGCCGGTGCGCTCGGCGGCGTCCAGGATCCGTTCGATCGACAGGTAGCTCTGCGCCGCGGCCGCAGGCCCGATCCGCACGGCCACATCGGCTTCGCGGACATGCCGCGCGCCGGCGTCGGCGTCGCTGTGGACGGCCACCGCGCGGATGCCCATCGCCCGCAGCGTGCGGATCAGCCGGACCGCGATCTCGCCGCGGTTCGCCACCAGAACAGATCGGAACACGCGCGAAGCCTGCTTGCAGGGCTGAGCCGTCATCCCGCTCACATCCGGAAGAGGCCGAAGCCCCGTGGCTCCAGCGGCGCATTGGTGGCGGCGGACAGCGCCAGCCCGAGCACCATGCGGGTGTCCGCCGGGTCGATCACTCCGTCGTCCCAGAGCCGGGCGGTCGAGTAGTAGGGGTGGCCCTGCTGCTCGTACTGGGCACGTATGCGGTCCTTGAAGACCGCCTCGGGCTCGCCGGCATCCCCGTTGCCGGGGCGGCGGACCGTGGCCAGCACGGTGGCGGCCTGCTCCCCGCCCATCACCGAGATCCGCGCGTTGGGCCACATGAACAGGAACCGGGGTGAGAAGGCGCGCCCGCACATCGAGTAGTTCCCGGCGCCGAAGGAACCGCCGATGATCACGGTGAGCTTGGGGACCCGGGTGGTCGCCACCGCGGTGACCATCTTGGCGCCGTGCTTCGCGATACCACCCGCCTCGTACTCCCTGCCCACCATGAAGCCCGAGATGTTCTGCAGGAACACCAGCGGGATTCCGCGCTGATCGCACAGTTCGATGAAGTGCGCCCCCTTGAGCGCTGACTCGCTGAACAGGATTCCGTTGTTGGCGACGATACCCACCGGGTGGCCGTGGATCCGGGCGAAGCCGGTGACGAGTGTGCCGCCGTACTCGGCCTTGAACTCGTGGAAGCGGCTGCCGTCGACGATTCGGGCCACCACCTCGCGCACGTCGTAAGGGGTGCGCGAATCGGGCGGCACCACACCGTAGATGCCCGACGGGTCAACGGCCGGCTCCACGGTGGCCACCACGTCCCACGGCCGGGGCGGGCGGGGCCCGAGCGTGCCGACGATGGTGCGCACGATCCGCAGTGCGTCCGCGTCGTCGGCCGCGAGATGATCGGTGACCCCGGAGACGGCGGCGTGCAGCTCGCCACCACCGAGTTCCTCGGCGCTGACCACCTCGCCGGTGGCCGCCTTCACCAGCGGGGGGCCGCCGAGGAAGATCGTGCCCTGGTTGCGGACGATCACCGCTTCGTCACTCATCGCGGGCACGTACGCCCCGCCCGCGGTGCAGGATCCGAGCACCGCCGCGATCTGCGGGATACCCCGGGCGGACATCGTCGCCTGGTTGTAGAAGATCCGGCCGAAGTGCTCCCGGTCGGGAAACACCTGGTCCTGCTCGGGCAGGTAGGCCCCACCGGAGTCGACCAGGTACAGGCACGGCAGGCGGTTGTGCAGCGCCACCTCCTGGGCGCGCAGGTGCTTCTTGACCGTCATCGGGAAATAGGTGCCGCCCTTGACGGTGGCGTCGTTGGCGACGATCACGCACTCCCGCCCGGCCACCCGTCCGACACCGGTGATGATCCCCGCAGCGGGGGCCTCGTCGGCGTACATCCCGGTCGCGGCGAGTGGCGACAGTTCCAGGAAGGGGCTCGACTGGTCGACGAGCGCATCGACGCGGTCCCGGGGCAGCAGCTTGCCGCGCTCGACATGGCGTGCCCTGGCAGGCGCGGGCCCGCCGAGCCGGGCAGTGGCGAGCCGCTGGTGCAGGTCCGACACCAGCGCGGCGTGCGCCTCGGCGTTGCGCGCCGTGGCGGCCTGAGCCGGGTCCGCGGTGCCTGCCAGGGTGGGAGCGTCCATCGTCTCCTCCTTGCCCTCGGCTTCGCCCGAGCCAGTCCGGGTTAGCGCTCGCTAACTACGTTAGCGCTCGTTAACAGCATCCCGCTAGAGTCGGGTTCGTGACCCTCCCCTCCACGCCGGGCAGCACGCCGACCCGGCGGGAGCAGATCCTGCAGGTCGCCGCGCGACTGTTCGCCCGGCACGGGTTTCACGGGGTGAGCATCGCCGAACTCGGGGCCGCGGTGGGCGTCAGCGGTCCGGCGCTCTACCGGCACTTCCCCGGCAAAGAGGCGCTGCTCACCGAGATGCTGGTGGGTATCAGTGAGTACCTGCTCGACGGCGCCACCGCCCGCGCGGCCCGCACCGATGATCCGCGCCAGGCGTTGGCCGACCTGGTCGAATTCCATGTGGACTTCGCGCTGCGCCATCCCGAACTGATCACTGTGCAGGACCGCGATCTGGCGAACCTGCCCGAGCAGGCCCGGCGCAAGGTCCGCTCGCTGCAGCGTGCGTATCTGGAGGTCTGGGTGGACACCCTGCGCAGGCTCATCCCGGGACTACCCGCCCAGATCGCCCGGATCGCCGCGCACGGGGCCTTCGGCCTGCTCAATTCCACACCGCACAGCGCAGCCGGTGCCGGCCCGGAGCAGGTGTCCGCGCTGTTGCGCGAGATGACGATCGCCGCACTCACCAATTCCCCGATCCTCACCACACAGTCGACGAGCCCGGCACCGGGAGCCTGACCCGCTCACCCACGGGAATCC